>NZ_JBJXHJ010000019.1:0-127412 GCF_046487845.1 Pseudomonas sp. PHC1 | reverse complement strand
CTACGTGCCATTTCTTAATCTGCTCCAATCAACGAACGAAAAGTGTACGTTGCGTTGACCGGTTGAGCCCGCCGTCACCCTTTCTAATTAACGCACGACAATAGTCACCAGAGAATATTGCAACATCAAAATCCGCAGCATACTCAGGTATTCTACAATGACATGACGCATTAACTAACTCCGCGAGCTGAAGCACGTTCTCCATGTTATCTAAAGAATCACGAACAGCGCAAAACTTACTCATGTGATGCTGAGCAACTCCCCTAAAAAAATACGCTGTCATATCATCTTGTTCCTCTGATATTCGGCATTCAGTATCATTTCAAGGTACTCTTCATCGTAATCCGCATCACCGACGATTGATCCGACCCTATCAATTAGCTTGGCAATCAATCGCGGACTCGGATTTGCCTCTTTCTCTTTGCAGAAGTCTCGAACAATTTTTTCAAGCGATGGTAGCTCGTCTAAAACAATGAATTCACGCTGCTGAATCTCCATAGGAGATGGAATCCTAAGATCCATATATGAATTAATTGATAGAAAATCAAGCCCACTATTAACATGCGACAACAAACCCTTATCGACATTCTTGCCAAGTACCAGGTGGCTCTCCAAAAACGATCTAGCCATCATTGTATACAAAGCATTTCTGAAAGATGGATGCCTATGCAAATTCAGAGCAAAACATATAACAAAAGGAAACTCCAAGCCTTTGGCATTGTTAATGTTAGACACAAATAGCTTATCGGGATCACTTCTCTTCGTTTCAAAAGAGACATTCACCCCCCAGCCTAACTCTTCTTCAATCAGAGGCTTCAACTGTGCAATCACATCATAGATGTAATTATCCTTATCCAACAAAATTATTGCTATATCGCCTTGTTCAACAGTAGGATGTCGGCGACGGATATTCTTCACGACTTCAACTAAATTATTTGCAACCGAAAGGCCGTCGACAAGCTGGTGCACCGTAGTGCTTTTAAAGTCAGCCGGGATATCCTCAAATCGACGAAGTGGGTCACGAGACACTTGAGCTCTATTATTTTTTTCTTCGTATATATATCCACACGCGTCCCACTCGTGAGGCTGCAACCATCGCAAAACTGGGTTTTCGAACAGCCCCATACCCAAAGCGTGCGAAAACATAAGATTCTTTGGGTCCGTGCGATAGCATTTTTTTAATACCATATCCGCACGATTCACACCTTCATCTATTGGTCTGAATATGTTCTGAAAAACGTCTCCCGCAACATATACTTTTTTGGCCGTCACTAACTCGCACAACTCGATAAAGCTACTTGCAAAATCTTGACTCTCATCTACAAACACATAATCAAAAGCGAATTTCTTCTCCCCTGATATTTTTTTAATTGCTGCAATAGCTGTTTTACATACCTGATCAAAACTACCAGCCTGAAGACTCTGAAATGGCACCCCATAATAATGACAAATATATCGATACATACCAGAGTATGGTTCCCTTCCACTTCCCCACGAATGAAAGCAGAAAAGCTTATTACTCCAGTCAATCTGACGCTCTACCCTCATAAAGTCAAAGAAACTAGGGATGCGACTCTTCATTGAAGATGCCAGGATTTTGTTAAAACAAGTAAAGGCGATTCTTGCGTCAAAGTCGCGCGAATAAATTTCCTTTATCTTATGTAATAGCAGTTCCGTTTTCCCAGACCCAGCGAGCCCTTGGATTACAAATTTCTTCCCCGCACCAGATCGAAATACAAAGCTTGTTTGGTCTGTATCAAACAATACAATTTTTGACTTTATGGTATCTAAAAGACCACTCGCCTCCAGATTTATTTTAGAAACATCATTAATACTACCTACAACCAGCGAGGTAATTAGATCAACTAAACGTCGCTCCGTTGGAGTTTCTATGATTAAGTTTTCAAAATCCAAATCGCTTGCGTCACACTGCTCAAACAATGGAAACCAGTGACGTTTCCGGCCGATTTTTTCTCGATATCTGAATTTTTCTGAAAGAAACGCAATATCTTCAACAAAAAATTCGACATAATCTTCGAACGATTCTTCATCCGAGCCAAAATTTATGAAGCAGGGCTTCATACCCGAAGAAAAAATTGCTACAGCTTCATCACAATCATATTGAGCATCATCTTTCGATAATGGCTTGCGGAGGACGTAGGTTTGTTTCTTATTTTGCTCCGCAAACGCCTCTATCTTCTCCCTGATGCCTGCGAGCTCTACTAGATCTTGAGCTTCAGGAGCATAAAAGCAATATCCAGACATTTTTTTGAGACTCCCTATTTTTCAACAAATGGTACTTTCTATATACCGAGCATACTTAAAAGCTTCTCCTTTGTCGTTAGCTCGGATGATTTTTTTGTAAGCCGTATGTTGGTACCTATGCATATACAAAAACAGCAATTTCCACTTGACGTAGATGCTCTCCTCACTTTTTTTCAATCGTCGGCAATGCGGTCTTCTAAATTTACCCAGTGATGACAACCTTTCTCTCATCACTGGGCTTATTTTCGATTACTACTTTAGCTCAACATTATCCAACGCCTGATTCACCGCCAACTCCCCGAGCATCACAATCTGCGCAATCCCTATCGCGGTCTTACGGTGAGCGGGCTCCAGCGTAGCGGCAAAGTTGTTGAGCATTTCGCTGGCCGAGCCTAGGGATTCGCTGGCATTGGCGAGCAGGGATTCAGTGTCGTACGCTGGATTAGCCAGGTACATCGGATCGTGTTTGTGGTGACTACCCATGACCCGTTGCTGCGGAGTGAGGTAATGGTCGAGCGCGCGTTCGGCTGCCTCGTTCAGGGTTCGGGAGTCGGGGAATTTGTAGGGGGAAACCGGATCGGTTTCCGGGGGATTCGGTGTCGGTTTGATCATGGTGAAACTCCTGATTTTGATTAGGAGCTACCAGCATCACTTGCAGATGATGGGTGGCAGCCATGTGCGGGTCTGCAAGACCGGGAAACCAGGCACCCGGCAGACCCGAGGGTCTCCCGCACAAAGCCGCCATTGAGCGGACGCGAACGAGCGTCCTTTTGGCAGGCTGTGCGACTGGTTTTTCCGGCGGGCTTGCAGACCCGATCACTGATGGGCAGTGACGGGAATCAAGTTACGGTCGGAGGTCCAGACGCACAAGCCGGCGGATTCTGTCTTAGGTGTAGGGGACGGCGCAAGGCGCTGTGGGCATCCGGGTGTGACTGTAGGACTGATTTAAACAACCAATGCTCACCGCGTTTAACTCCGGACAAAAGCCGGACTGTCACCCAGTCCGGCTCGCCTCCCCACAAAAGCGTGTTTCAGTTTCCGGACCAAAGCGCTCCATCACCTTCGCGGGCAGTAAAAGCCGCCCCCTCAATGTGATAAACCTGCGGCTCCTCCGAAAAATACGCCTCTAGCCCCAACATGAAGACCCTGTGATCCTCCCCCGCCTCAAAATCCGTGTGAGCCTCAAGCGAGTCCCACCGCACAATCAGATTGAACCGCTCCGGCGTTTCGATCCCCTGCGCAAGCATGTGCCCGCCATAACCCTTCGCGCGGCGGAGCAAAGGCGCTACCTCGGCAAATGCGCGTCTGAACTCATCAACGCGTTCTGCGTGAACGGGTAGCAAAGCGATCTCATAAATCATGACGCCTCCCCCACCGAACCCGCACTAAGCGAGGGCGCCACCGCAATGGCAATCTTCCCTTGAAGACCATTGTTGGGACTCTCCAACCGCGCATGGGCCAGCGGAATCTCCGCAAGCGAATACACCGCGCCAACATGGGGCCGCAGTTGACCGCGCTCCACCAGGGCACTCAATTCATCGAGCTTGCCGCGATTCTGGCGGGTGAACACGAAGTGATAACTCGCGTTCTTGCCCCAGGCCTGAACGAGGTTTTGTGGCTGGGCGATGTCGACGATCGAGACCACCCGGCCAAGTTGTGCGAGGACGTCGGGGCTGCGCGACAGGGTATCGCCGCCGATGGTGTCGAACACCACATCCACTCCGAGGCCCTTGGTTTCCCGCAGGATGGCGTCGACGTAGTCTTGCTTTTCGTAGTCGATGATCACATCGGCGCCCATGCGGCGGACGAACTCGGCGTTTGCTTCGCGCGCGGTGGTGAACACTTTGGCGCCCATCGCTTTGGCGAGCTGGATGGCGACGTGACCGACGCCGCCTGCGCCGCCATGGATCAAGATGCTCTCCCCGACTCTGAGCGCTGCCCGCACGATCAGGGCTTCCCACGCCGTCCCGCCCACCAGGCTCAGGCTGGCCGCTTCGAGATGGCTCAGCGAGCGCGGCTTTTTGCCGATGATGCTGGCAGACGCCACGTGGTACTCGGCATAGCTGCCGGGGCCGTCGAAGATTTGCGGCGTGTACCAGACTTCATCTCCGGGGGCGAACGCCGTCACGCCGGGGCCGACCGCTTCGACGACGCCGGAGACGTCATGTCCGGTGATGGCCGGCAGTTGCACCAGGTCCGGATAGTCGCCACGTCGAACCTGGTAATCCAGCGGATTGATGGAGGTGGCGTGTACCCGGACCAGGACTTGCCCGGCGCCCGGTACGGGCTTGGGTACGTCGTAAAGTTTGAACGATTCAGGGTTGCCAAATGATTCAAGCAGCATCGCTTTCATGGTGAATCCTCGTATCGACAATAAGGGATATCGAGATATCTCGATATTCTGCGGTAAAATTTTTTACAGCTCTTTCCCTATGACCTCGGCCAAAGCGCTGATGTTGGCTTCATTGCGCTTGTAGTAGGTCCACTGACCGATGCGCCTGACTTCAACCAGGCCCACGCGCTGCAGCGTTGCAAGATAACCGGACACCGTTGACTGCGAGAGTCCGATGCCCTCTTGAATGCTGCTCACACACACACCCACCGTGTGAACGTCACCCTCATCCTGCGGGGGGAAGTTCTTTACGGGGTCCTTCAAGCCTTTCAGGATTTCAAGCCGTACCGGGTTTGAGAGTGCTTTGAATACTTCGATCAGGTCCATGTCGCGAGAATATCGAGATTATTCGATATGTCAATACGCTGATTGACCAACGGGAAGCATCCCGCCTGCCGACCGCTCAGCAAACCCCGTCAAACCGCCAGAACGCAACAAGGCACCTGGTAAAGAATGTGCTCGGTGGTACTGCCCAACCATTTGCTCAGGCCCCGCTTGCGAACCCTGCCCATCACGATGACATCGACATGCTGCTCGTCGGAGAACTCGCTCAGCACGGTGACTGGGCGACCTTCGATGAAGTGGCGTTGACTGGAGGCCACACCGAAATGCCCGGCCAGTCGAAGAAACGATTTTTGCAGGTCCTCGCGCAGTGACCGGGTCAGTTCGGCGAGGGGCAGTTCGCCCATGTTCGCCAGGTACGCGGCGGAAATGTCGCAGGCATAGAGCAGGTGCAACTCGGCGTCGCACTGGATGGCCAGCGCACTGGCCTGCCGGATGATCTGTTCGTTCAGCGAGTTGTCGGCGGACTCGATATCCGACACCTCGACCGCCGCCAGCACTTTGCGAGGCAACACATAGCCGCTTCCGCCCACCAGGTAGACAGGTACCGGACAATCGCGCAGCAATTGCCAGTCCAGTGGCGTGTAAAACGCGCGCCTGAGGGCCGACACCTGTTCGATTTCCTTGATCAACAGATCGGGCGCGTACGCGTTGACATGAGCAAGGATGCGCTGCTCAACATCAGCGGCCCAGTCCACTTCGATGGTCACTTCGATCCGCCTGTCGCGCAGCTTGACCGCCCGGGCCTCCAGCGCCTGGCGATGATCCTGAAGCAATGCCTCGCGCGCCTGTTGCCGGTCACCTGTTTCAAGCAGCGACAAACCGTCGAGCGAGGGAATCAGCGCCAATAGGTGCAAGCGCGCGCCACTGGTCTTGGCCAGCGCCGCTGCATGGTTGATCGCAGCGGACTCGCGCAGGAGCGGATTGATGATCAGCAGCAACCGTTGATACTGGCTCATGAAGACCTCTCGTCAGATGCAGGACGTTGCACTTGGGCTCGAACGCCCGGCCCCACCGCCAGAATGCTTCCAGGCAGCGAATACAGCGCCCGCTCGGTATTGCTGCCCATCAACCGATCAATACCTGTGCGGTGCACCGTGCCCATCACGACCACATCCGCCAGGTATTGCTCGACGAACTCTCCGATGACCGGCACCGGCAACCCCATCACAAAATGGCGTCGCTCGGGCGGAATCCCGTAGCGTTCGGCCAGATTGATGAAAGCCTGGTGCAGGGACTGACGCAGCTCCTCGACAAAATCCACTCCCCATCCGGCACCGACCAGCGGCGCATCGCCATTGAACGCCGGTGACAAGTCATAAGCGTAGAGCAGGTGCAACGGTGCGTCACATTGCGTGGCCAGCGAATTGGCGGTCTGAATGATGGAGTCATTCAGGCCGCTGATCTGGGTCTCGGGATCGAACGGATCCACCGCCGCCACGATGCGGTGCGGCAGGCCGTAGCGGATCTCGTTGACCAGATGCACGGGCACCGGGCACTCGCGCAGCAAATGGCAATCCAGCGGCGTTATGAAAACCCGTTTAAGGAGGGGCTCGAGCGTCACGTCCTTGATCAGCAAATCAGGTTTGAGGTCTGCGACAGCCCGCAGGATGTCCAGCTGCGCGTGGGTGGTGAACACCACGTCCACCGTCACTTTCAGTCCCTGTTCCGAGCATTGCTCAAGCTGATCGGCTACCCAGCGACGGTGGTGGCGCAGATACCGCTGATAGCCGGCCTCATCGATTTTGTCTTCCCACAGACGAACCACCGGTGCCGGTTCGGCGAAGACCCGAATGTCCAGGGCCGCTGCGCTCGCCTTGGCCAGCGCCACCGCGCGCAGCATGGCGGGCGTCTGATGCAGGGTCGGGTCGGCGACCAGCAGCAAACGTTGATATTGCCCCATCACACACCTCCGCAAGACTACCGCAGGCTTTGAGACTGAGCCTGCGCTGCCGGTGCGCAGTTGATTTACATCAACTTCGGACGATTCAACATCACCGGTCTCTGACCCAGATCAGATTCCTGCCCGTCGAGCGGCGTAGAAAGAAAGCGACTGCGGGGCGCTGTGTCCTGCATCCGTCTTTAAAACCGCAGGGAGGATTACCTCATGCTTACCGTCAAAGACCACAACGAACGAGCCGCCACGGCCTATGCCTCGATCACCGGCCAACACTGGATCGAAGCACTCAAGGACGGTCGCCATGTGCTGATCCGCCCCCTCTCGGAAAAGGATCGGGAACGCGAGTATGCGTTCATCAAACGCTTGTCCCCGGAGTCACGGCATATGCGTTTTCTGGCGCAGATCAACGAACCGTCGGGCACGATGCTGGACCAATTGATGGACACCGACAATCGCCTGCGCCTGGCCTACGTGGCGCTGGTGCACGACAACGGTCAACTGATCGAGATCGGCGTTAGCCGCTATGCCGCCACGGGTGAGCACGAGTGCGAATGCGCCGTTACCGTTGCTGATGAATGGACGCACCTGGGACTGGGAACACTGTTGATGGAGCACTTGATCAGCGCGGCGCGCAAGAATGGAATGCACCGAATGTACTCGGTCGATGCCGCCAGCAATGCCCCCATGCGTGATCTGGCCCGGACGCTGGGATTCGAACGGCACAATGACCCTGACGATCCCCGCCAGGTCATTCACAGCCTGCACTTGTAGCCACTGCTGCCGGCGAACGTCCGTACGGGCGATCGCCGACGCACCGGCGCTAGAGCCCCCTGCCCGGCTTGATCGCCAACACGCTGCACGGTGCCCGGTGCAGGAGTTGCTCGGCGGTGGTGCCCAGCCGTTTGCTCATCCCTTTGTGCTGCACCGTACCTGCCACGATCACGTCGACATTTTGCTCTTCGACGAATCGGCAAATGGCCGGCACCGGCACACCTTCGATGAAATGGCGACAGTCGTTCGACACGCCGTGGCGCTCGGCCGTCGCGGCAAACGCCTCATGCTGCGCCGTCCCCTGGGCCTCGTAGATACCGGTGGCCAGCGGCAACGCACCAAACCCGAAGTCCTGCGCATAGGCGGCGGTCCAATCGTAGACGTGCAATAACTGCAGTCGGGCATTGCACACCTCGGCCAGTTTCGATGCGGCGTCGATAATCTGGTCGTTGAACACCAGATCCTGATCTTCGCTGCGCAGCACGTCGATGATCGCCAGCACATGACGGGGGCGCGGGTTCAAGGCATTGGTCACCAGGTGTACCGGGATCGGGCAGTCGCGCAGCAGTTGCCAGTCCAGCGGGGTAAAAAACACTCGTTTGAGGGCCGATTCTTCGTGGGCATCCTTGATGATCAGCAGCAGCGGCATTTCATTGATGAATTGCAGGATCTCCGCGTACGGATCCTGAACCCACACCACCTCACTCGTGACGACGATCCCGTTTCCACGCATCCGGGTCGCCTGTTCCTCAAGCCAGTGGCGATGTTTCTCCAGATAGGCGTCACGGGCCACGGCCACCTGTTCGGGGGCAAACAGCCCGGCCATTGCCAGCGCCTGCAGATAATCGAATGCCACGATATGCAGCGGTCTTTGCAGCGCCTGCGCCAATGCCAAGGCACGATCGAATGCCGGCGTGTGGTTCATGGCGGGCGGAGCGATCAGCAGCAGGCGGGGTTCCTGTGACATGGTGCACCTCGGCATTGAGCGATGACAGGGAATGGATCTCAGGGTGCCCCTTCCACCGATGACCACTTTGATTTTTGTCAGTGTTCGGTCAAATCGTCGCGTGATCCACCAGCAGGCCGGCCCACATGGCAGCGGTCAGCAGAATCTGACCGGGGATGACATACGCGGCGAAACGTCGCCCGCCACTGATCCAGGCCATCAGGCATTTACTCACCGCGTTGCTGCTGACCGCCAGCAGCACGGGCGGCGCAATGGCGCCGTAATCCAGCAGCCCACCCTTGGCAAGTGTGGCAATCGAAGCCGTGGAAGAATGAGCATCGGCGAATCCGCTGAGTACGGCGGTCAGCATCACGCCCGCCTCGCCAAAGTGGTCGAGCATCAGCGAAGACAAAAACGTCACGCCGGCCATGGTCAACGTGACCGCCAGCGCCAGCTTGAGATTGAACGCCCCGCCGACCTTGATCGGCTGGTTCGCAGCGGCCGCAGATCTGGGGAACAGCAGGCCCAGGCTGAACAGCAGCGTAACGCCGAATCCGGCCAGCAACGGCCCCCACAGGTGCGGCAACAGCGCGGTATCGACCGTGCCGAGGATCAGCGCCACCTGCGCAGTTGTAGCCAGGTTCGACAGCAGGGCCGCCGCACTCAGGACCTTGAGGTGCTCCGGTTCTTTACGGGCGATATGCCCCATGGCGGCAATCGTCATGGTGCTGGAGGCGAAACCGGAGGCGATGGCGCTGACTGCGTAGCCGTAGCGCACACCCAGCGTGCGCACGGCGATATGCCCGATGGCGCCGACGGCCATCAGCAACACGGTCAATGTGCAAAGCGTGCGCAGGTTGAGCGCCGAGTAGGGACCGATGAACCGGTCAGGCGTCAGCGGCAGCACCACCAGCGCTGCGGTCAGCAGCACCAGCCCATCGCGCATCTCCGCTTCGCTCAACTGGCTGCGGGCGAAGTGATGGAGTTTCTGCCGGTAAGCCAGCAGCCCCGCCATGACCACGCCGATGGCGATTGCCAATTCCGGTGCGGTGCCACACAGCGCGCCCAATACCAGCACCGTGAGCAAGGCCACTTCGCTGGTCACCCCCGGATCACCGCTCAGGCTGCGCCAGTAAGCCACGCTGATCAGCACCGCCAGACCGCCGCCCACAATGCCCACCAGCAGCGCGCCGCCCACTTGCATCGCGACGTAACCGAGCAACGCCGTGATCGCAAACGTGCGCAACCCGGCACAGGCACGGCTGTCGCCCCGCCCTTTGTGGCGCTCGCGCTCCAGACCGACCAGCATGCCGATGCCCAATGCTGAGGCGGCCCCCGCCAGGCCCAGTGCGTCACTCATAACAGGATGGAACCATCGGCATACGTGATCCCGGGATGCTTTTTGACCCGCGCTGTATCGACAGTCGCTGGCCACATGTCGGGCGCATCGATCCGTGACGTGAGTTGATCGACAACATCATTGAAATACCTCCTCCAGCCGCAACAACCATTGATTCTCATCCAGTGCAAAACTCGGCAGTGCCCCCCATTCAATCGGAGGGCTGCGGCGATTTGACGATCATCAGACTGCAAGGAGCCCGGTTCAACACGCTCTCGACGGTACTGCCGATGTAGCGGTGTTTGCCGTCGGGATACAGCGTGCCCAGCACCACCATGTCAAAAGCATTCTGGCGGACAAACAGCCCTATGACCTTTTGCGGGATGCCGGTCAGCAAGTGTCTGCATGAAATCGGGATGCCATAGCGTTCGGCGAGTGCGTCGAACGCTTCTTGCTGGGCGTCCTCGATGGCATCTTTCAGACTGCCGTCCAGGCTGCCTGTCGGCACGCTTATGGCCCCATCGTCGATGACCGCCCAGCAACCGACATTGAGCAAGTGCAGCGCCGCGCCGCAACCGGCCGCCAGTGTGCAAGCAAGGTCAAGTATCCGGTCGTTCAACCCTTGCGTCAGTTCTTCCAGATGTGACAGATCGACCGCTGCAAGAATTTTCATTGGCCTGGCCTGCCCGGCGCGGGTCACCAGGTGCAGGGGGGCCGGACATTCGCGCAGCAAGCGCCAGTCCAGCGGGCGATGGAAGGCCCGGTCGAGCGCCGGAACGTAATGGGTATCCTTGATAACCAGATCCGGATGAAAGTCATTCACGTACTCAAGCACGTGAGCAAGGTTTGATCTGGCCCAGACCACTTCAGTGGTCACCTGCAGACCGATGCATCGTTTGAAGCGGGCCTGCTGTTCCAGCCAGTGCCGATGCACTTGCAGATACCCTTCCCGCGCCTGAGCCATCGCCTCAGGTGCAAACAGCCCGGCCGCTGCCAGCGCCGGGACATAATCGAACGCGACGATGTGCAACAGCGCGCCTGTGGCACAGGCCAGCGCACAGGCGCGTTCAAATGCCGGGGTCAGGGTCATTTCGCCAGGGGCTATCAATAGAATGCGTTTGAGTTTGAGCACCACGTGCCTCTCCCTGAAACGTTTACCTGGATGATTGAAAAGCTGATTTCCTGAAGAGCGACATGAGCGGGGATTTCTCCGCATGTGACCACAATCAGGAAATGCTGCCGTTCAAGTATCTGGCAGCGCACGTCTGGATCACTGATTTTTATCAACTGAATCAGAGATACGTCACCACAGTGATTCATGACTCGTTTCTGAGGCGCGTGAATGTCTGACAGTCTGGATCCATTCGTCGTTTATCCAGGGTTCACAACGCTTTTTCCGTGTCAATGGCGACCCGGGAACTATGCTCAACAGGCTGAAAGTGAGGGCTTCCCGGTGGCAGAAACTCGCTCGTATCGCAATCAACAACTCAAAACGGCGTGCTCCAGTTGCAGCGTGCTGGAGTTGTGTCTGCCGCTCGGTTTGAGCGGTGGGGAAATCGAGCGCCTGGACACGCTGATCGCCCAGCGACTGAAGGTCAAGAAAGGCGCTGCACTCTATCGTGCCGGTGATCCTTTACGCTCGCTCTATGCCGTGCGGCTGGGGTCATTCAAGACCAGCGTGCTGTCGATCGACGGTCGCGAACAAGTCACCGGGTTTCAGATTGCCGGTGAAATGCTCGGCCTGGACGCCATCAGTTCGGATCTGCACACCTGCGATGCGGTCGCGCTGGAGGACAGCGAAGTCTGCCCCATCCATTTTGCCCACCTGGAAAAACTGGCCCGGGAGCTGCCTTCACTGCAGCACAACCTGAACAAGATCCTCAGCCGTGAGATCGTTCGCGATCACGACATGCTGATGATGCTGGGCAACATGAGCTCGGATGAACGTCTGGCGGCGTTCCTGTTGAACCTGTCGCAACGCTTGAACGCTCGTGGTTATTCGTCGCGCAGCTTTGTGTTGAAGATGCGTCGGGAGGAAATCGGCTCCTACCTCGGCCTGCGCCTCGAAACCATCTGTCGCGGCATCGCCCACCTGCGCGACCAGGGACTGGTGCAGATTACCGGCCGCGACGTCACCATTGAGAACATGGACGGGCTCAAGCAGTTGATCGTCGGCTGCCATCGTCACCCGCGATGAGCCTGCCGACAGGCTGGCCGCAGCTTCACGGTGTAATTGCCACTTTCATCACACCGTCACGCTGGTGCGCAAACAAGTCATAGGCCGCTTCAATGTCATCAAGCTTGAATCGGTGGGTCACCAGCGGTGAAAGGTCGACCACGCCGCTCTGCACCACCGCCATCAAACGCCGCATGCGCTCTTTCCCTCCGGGGCACAGGGTGGTGACGATGCTGTAATCGCCCAACCCTGCGGCAAAGGCATCGAGCGGTATGCGCAGATCGCTCGAGTACACACCCAGGCTCGACAAGCGGCCGCCCGGACGCAGCACGCGCAACGCCGACTCAAAGGTGCCTTGTGTGCCAAGCGCCTCGATCGACACATCGACGCCGCGCCCGTCGGTCAGGGCCATGATCTGCTCCACCACATCCCCGTCCCGGAAGTTGACGACATGGGTGGCTCCCAATCGACGCGCCACCGCCATGCGCTCGGCCACCGCATCGACCCCGATGATCGTACTGGCGCCTTTGAGCCGGGCACCGGCGACCGCACACAGTCCGATGGGGCCGAGGGCGAACACGGCGACGCTGTCGCCAATGCTCACTTCGCCCCGTTCGGCACCGGAGAAGCCGGTGGACATGATGTCCGGGCACATGAGCACTTGTTCATCACTGAGGCCGTCCGGTATCGGACACAGATTGGCCAAGGCATCGGGCACCAACACATATTCAGCCTGGCAGCCATCGATGGTGTTGCCGAATTTCCACCCGCCGATGGCCCGGAAACCATGGCGAGTGTCCGGCCCGTCCTGGGAACCACAACCACACAGGCACGCGTAACTTTGACCGCTGGGAGTGATGGCGCCGGCAATCACCCGCTGCCCCTCTGCGAACCCGCGCACCTGCGAACCCAGACGCTCGATGATGCCCACCGGTTCGTGACCGACCGTCAAACCCTTCGCCACCGGGTACTCGCCTCGCAGGATGTGCACATCCGTACCGCAAATGGTCGTGGTGGTTATTCGGACCAAGGCGTCCAGCGGGCTGACTTCCGGGATCGGTTTGTCATCCAGCACGATGCGATTGTTTTCGACAAAAATGGCGGCTTTCATGGTGGCCATGAGCATTCTCCTGAGGGATTCGACTCGTGTCCCAGCCTGCGCCGCACGGTCTGGCCGGCACTTGACAATGATCAACAATCGACGACATCCAGGCCGATTGACCACCCGTCTGTCGGGGTTCTGCCAGTCACCGGTTGTTTGACAAAGATCAAGCGCCCACCCCAGGGCCGGCGCAGCCTGTGACCATCGGTTCAAAGCTTCCTGCCCAAGGAGAGTCGTCATGTCAGAACAACCGCGTTACATGCTGGTCGCCTCACCCCTGATGGAAAACAGCCCGGCTTTCGATCGCGCAGCGGCACTGGCCAAAGCGGCGGGCGCGGCCCTGCACATCGTGGCTTTCGATTACCTGGAAGGTCTGGCAACAGCCAGCATGGTCAACGAACAGGCACTGGAGCAGATGCGGATCGGCTATATCGAGCGTCATCGTCAGTGGCTCGAAGAGCGGGCACACTCGATGCGCAAGCTCGGGGTCACCGTCACCACGGAAGTGGTGTGGGTGGAGCGGCCGTTACAGGAAATCCTCATTCACCTCAGGGAACAGCCCATGGCGGCGCTGATCAAGGCGCTGGAGCCGGAATCGTTTCTGTCTCGCTTGATGTTCACCCCGCTGGATATTCACTTGCTGCGCGAATGCCCGGTACCGCTGCATTTCGTCAGCCATGTCGGGCATGCCCTGCCGCGCAAGATCCTGGCCGCCGTGGACCCGTTCCACCGTGACGGGCAGTACGCCGGCTTCAACGACCAAATCCTGCGCGAGGCCGCCCGACTGGCCAGCCTGTGCAATGCCGAACTTGACGTGCTCTATGCCCATGATCTGTCATCGATCAGCGCCAATGAATTCGGCTTCGACAATGCCTCGGCGTTCTTCTCGTCCAGCGCCGCCAGATCACTGTTCGATGCCCAGGCCGACGCTTTCCGTGAACTGGCCGAGCGCAACGGCATTCCAGAAGAGCGTCAGCACATGGTCATGGGCAACCCGGCCAAGGTGCTCTGCAGCTATGCGAGCGGGTATGACATCGACATGATCGTCATGGGGCGTGTCGGCCATCGTGGCGCAGGCCGGTTGATCGGCAGTACGGTCGAACACCTGCTGTACAAGATTCCGTGCAGCGTCTGGGTGGTGTCGCCGGAGCACCTGCCTGACTGAGCAGGCTCCCGCGCCTCAGGAACGAGTGCGACCTCCCAGCATCCGGTCAAGGGTGTCGTCGCCCACCCAGTAGTGATGAAACAGTCCGGCGGCGGCGTGCAGGCCAATCAGCCAGTAACCGGCATTGCCGATCGACTCGTGCCAGTACTTGAGCGGCTTGGCCATATCGGTGTCCAGCGCCAACGGCGCCGGCACATGAAAGCCGAAGTACGGAAACGGTTTGTCGCCGGCGGCGAGCATCAGCCAGGCCAGCACCGGCGTAGCGATCATCAGCCCGTACAGGGCCAGGTGCATCAGGTGCGCGATTGCGGTCTGCCAGGCGGGAGGTTTCGGGGTAATGGGCGGACGCGGCGTCAGGCGGCCGAGCAGGCGGACCCACACCAGGACGAAAATGCTCGCGCCGAACACCCCGTGCAATCCCATTAACAGGCCTCGCGCTTCGCTGCCTCGGGGCAGGAAACCCTTGATTTCGACGCAGGCGTATACGCCGACGAACAGCGCCAGCATCAGCCAGTGCAAGGTGATCGACAGTTTTCCATAACGGGGTGCGGCCATGTCGCGGGTCATAGGTGCCTCGTGATTGTTGTGAGCGACGGCCGATTCGTTCGGCTGTCTCGATCCGGTTGCCGGGCGAACCGACGACGTCACCCTGCCGTGACAGTCTTAAGACAATCTGAAGATCCGTCATTCGTTAACCTTTTTTCACCTTCAGACTTCGTTAAGAAATGGCCCGGATACTCCACTCAAACCTATTGAGGGAGGCGTTCAGCCCATGCCCGATTCTGACTGGAACATCCCCCTGCCCCTGCGCTTTGGCCACGGCGAAACACCGCAGATGCAACTGTCGAGCGCCCCGCCGGGTGACGCTCAACGGGCGGGGTTCGAAGCGTTCATTCAACAACGTTTTCGCAAGGCCCACGGCGCAGATATCCGCCATTTCATGCCCGAACTGTTTGGTGTGCACAACGACCGCGGCGAACTGTGCGCGGTGGCCGGGGTACGCCGTGCGCACCTTGAGCCGCTGTTTCTCGAACGCTATCTGGACGAGTCGATCGAGCCGGTGATCAGCGCCGCGGCCGACCGTCCGGTGGAGCGCAGCGCGATCGTCGAAGTCGGCAACCTCGCCGCCAGCGACACGGGCAGCGCACGCCTGAGCATCATTGCCATCACTTACCTGCTGGCCATGGGTGGCCTGGAGTGGGTGACCTTCACCGGCAATATCGGGCTGGTCAACAGCTTCCATCGCCTGGGTCTGAAACCGGTAACGCTGTGCGCCGCCGACCCGGAACGCCTGGGCGATGACCGTCACCACTGGGGCAGTTACTACGAAAGCAAACCCTGGGTGCACGTGGGCAATATCCGCGCCGGTTTCATTCATCTGCGCAACATCGGTCTGTTCAGCCGGCTGGGATTGCCGACGTCTGTCGAAGGAGCCTGCCATGTCGCTTGAACGGCAACGATTCCAGGAAACCCTGCGCAGCCATGCAGGGCGCAATGACAACGCCCTGGCGTTGTGGGGCGACACGCTGAAAATCAGCTACACGACGTTGTACGCCGAGGTGATGTACCGCCAGCAGCGCTTGCGCGATGAAAACGTGAAGGTTATCGCCCTGGCGCTGGACAACGGCGTCGAAGCCATACTCTGGGATCTGGCGGCGTTGTTTGAAGGTCTGGCCTGCGTGACGCTGCCGCCCTTTTTCAGCCCCGCGCAGCGTGCCCATTGCCTAGAGCAAAGCCAAGCCGAGCGAGTGATCGCCGAACCGGAGTTGGAGCCAGAATTGCTCGCCGCCGGTTATGAACAACGCGGTGAATTCTGGTGCCGCACTTTTGAAGGCCCGAACCGCCTGCCAGTCGGCACCGCCAAACTGACGTTCACCTCCGGCACCACCGGTACACCGAAGGGCGTGTGCCTGAGCGCCGACAGTCTGCTGCGGGTCGCTCGGGAGCTGGAAGAAGCCAGCAAACCCACAGCCCCTCAACATCACGTGGCGTTGCTGCCGCTGGCGATCCTGCTGGAAAACCTCGGCTGTTACGCGGCGCTGTACGCCGGCGCGACGCTGAGCGTGCCGAGCCAGAAAACCCTGGGCATCCAGGGCGCCAGCGGCGTCGATCTGCCGCGCTTGCTCGGTTGCCTGGCCAACCGAGCGCCCGAGAGTCTGATTCTGGTGCCGCAATTGCTGTTGTTGCTGGTCAGCGCCGCCGAACAGAAAGCCTTCGATCCGCAATCGCTGCGATTTGCCGCCGTCGGTGGCGCACGGGTTTCCGAGGATCTGCTGCACCGCGCGCAACGGGTCGGTCTGCCGGTCTACGAAGGCTACGGCCTGTCCGAGTGCGCCTCGGTGGTCTGTCTCAACCGGCCCGGGGCCCGGCGTCCGGGCAGTGTCGGGCGACCCCTGCCCCACGTCGACGTGCGCCTGGCCGAAGACGGAGAGGTGTTGATCAAAGGCTCGACCCTGCTCGGTTACCTTGGCGAACCGGCGTTCAGCGATGAATGGTGGCCCAGCGGCGATCTGGGGGAGTTCGACCCGGAAGGTTTTCTCTACCTCAAGGGCCGCAAGAAGCATCAGTTCGTCACCAGTTTCGGGCGCAACGTCAACCCGGAATGGGTCGAGTCCGAACTGACCCAGCGCCAGCACATTGCCCAGGCCTTTGTGTATGGCGAGGCCTTGCCGCACAACCACGCCCTGCTCTGGCCGCACCGTCCGGACTGCACCGATGCACAGCTGGCCGCCGCTGTCGCCGCTGCCAACGAGGCTTTGCCCGATTACGCCCAAGTGCATCACTGGACACGTCTGCAACAACCTTTTACCGCCGCCAACGGCCTGCTCACCGCCAACGGTCGCCCGCGCCGCGATGCCATCGTTGCGCAGTACCGCACCGTGCTCACCGAATCCGTCCTTTGCGAGGAATCCGCACCATGAGTTTTTTCGACACCCTGCAAGAAGCCACACAACAGGAACGCCACGAGCTGTTCAACCTGCCGATCATCCTCGATGCGCTGCAAGGCAAGGTCAGCCTTGAAAGCTATCGCGCGTTTCTCGCCCAGGCCTACTACCACGTTCGTCACACCGTACCGTTGATGATGGCCTGCGGCGCGCGCCTGCCGACGCACCTGGAATGGTTGCGCAAAGCCGTGTGCGAATACATCGAGGACGAATACGGCCATGAGCAGTGGGTACTCGACGACATCGAGGCCTGTGGTGGTGACCGGAATGCAGTGCGTGACGGCCAGCCGTCGCTGCCGATCGAGCTGATGGTCAGCTACCTCTATGACCTGATCGCCCGGGGCAACCCGGTCGGCCTGTTCGGCATGGTCAATGTGCTCGAGGGCACCAGCATCGCGCTGGCCACCCATGCGGCGGGCAGCATCCGCGATCGTCTGGCCCTGCCGGAAACGGCGTTCAGCTACCTCAGCTCCCACGGTTCGCTCGACATCGAGCACATGCAAACCTATCGCCGGCTGATGAATCAGCTGGAAGATCCGGCCGATCAGGCGGCGGTGATCCATGCCTCGAAAGTCGTCTATCGGCTCTACACCGACATGTTCCGTGGCCTGCCCCGCGACGCGGAGGCACACCATGCAGCTGCATGAAGCCCGTGTGGTGCTGACGGGTGCCAGCGGTGGCATCGGCTTGGCCATCACTCAGGCCCTGTGCGCCGCCGGAGCAACGGTGCTGGCGGTGGCGCGGCACCAGGAATCGCTGCGTCCGCTGCTCGAACGTTACCCGCAGAACCTGCGCTGGGTCGCCGCCGACCTGACATTCCTCAGCGACCGGCGCAACGTATTGGCCGCCGCCGAGGCCATCGGCGGCATCAACCTGCTGATCAACGCCGCCGGGGTCAATCACTTCGCGATGCTGGAACAGCTCGACGACAGCGACATCAATGCCATGCTCGCGGTGAATATCAGTGCACCGATCTGCCTGACCAAACTGTTGCTGCCACTGCTCAAACAGGCCGACAGCGCCATGGTGGTCAACGTCGGCTCGACCTACGGTTCGATCGGTTATCCCGGCTATGCCAGTTATTGCGCCACGAAGTTTGCCTTGCGCGGGTTTTCCGAGGCCTTGCGCCGGGAACTGGCGGACACCCGGGTCGGCGTGCTGTACGTCGCGCCGCGCGCCACCCGAACGACCATGAACAGCCCCGCTGCCCAAGCGTTGAACGATGCGCTCAAGTCTAGCGTCGACGACCCGCAAGCTGTCGCCGCCGCTGTGATCCATGCGATTGCCGGTGATCGACGCGACCTTTATCTGGGCTGGCCTGAGCGTTTTTTCGTGCGCCTCAACAGCCTGCTGCCCAATCTGGTGGATCGCGGTCTGCGCAAACAATTGCCGTTGATCCGTCGCCTGAGTGAAAAACCCGCAAACGAGACGCCAAAACCATGAAAAAACTCTTCGCCTGCCTGCTGCTGGGCGCCCTCAGTCAAAGTGTCTGGGCGCTGGACGCCGCCGATCAGCAACGCCTCAACAGCATCCAGCAGAGCTGGGCGCACATCCAATACGAGACCCCGGAAAAACAGCGGGCCGCTGCGTTTGAACAATTGGCCACCCAGGCAACGCACTTTGCTACCGAACGTCCGGCTGTCGCCGAGGCCTGGATCTGGAAAGGCATCGTCACCAGCAGTTGGGCCGGTGCCGAGGGCGGATTGGGGGCTTTGGGCAAAGCCAAGGACGCCAAGGCTGATCTGGAAAAATCCCTGACCCTCGACCCCAAGGCACTGCAAGGTTCGGCCTACACCAGCCTCGCTGCGCTGTACGACCGGGTGCCGGGCTGGCCGATCGGTTTCGGCGACAGCGACAAGGCTGAGCAACTGCTCAAACAGGCCCTGCAACTCAACCCCGAAGGCATCGACAGCCTGTACTTCTGGGGCGATCACCTTTACCGTCAAAAACGCTACGCTGAAGCCAGGGCAGCGCTGCAAAAAGCCCTGCAGGCCGCGCCGCGTCCGGGCCGGGAAAGTGCCGATGCCGGGCGTCGCAAAGAGATCGCCGCGTTGCTGGTGGACGTGAACAAGAAACTCGACTGACAGGAGTCCGTGTGCGTTTATTACTGATCGAGGATGACGTGGCCCTCGGCGAGGGCATTCATCAGGCGCTGGGGCGCGAGGGCTACACCGTCGACTGGCTCAAGGACGGCAGCAGCGCTCTGCACGCCCTGCTCAGCGAGACCTTTGATCTGGCGGTGCTCGATCTCGGCCTGCCGCGCATGGACGGGCTCGAGGTGTTACGTCGGCTGCGCGCCAGCGGTTCGAACCTGCCGGTGTTGATTCTCACCGCCCGCGATGCCACCGAAGACCGCATCTCCGGGCTGGACGCCGGCGCTGACGACTACCTGATCAAGCCCTTCGACCTGGCCGAGCTCAAGGCCCGTCTGCGCGCCCTGCTGCGGCGCAGTGCCGGACGCGCGCAGATGCTGATCGAACACGCCGGCATCAGCCTCAACCCCGGGACCCAGCAAGTCAGCTATCTGGGCCAGCCGGTGGTGCTCACGCCCAAGGAATATAAATTGCTGCACGAACTGCTGTCGCCGCCAGGCCGGGTCATGACCCGCGACCACCTGACACAACTGCTCTACGGCTGGAACGAAGAAGCCGAAAGCAACACCCTGGAAGTGCACATTCACCACCTGCGCAAGAAATTCTCCACCGACCTGATCCGCACCATCCGTGGCGTGGGCTATCTGGTGGAGGAGCGTCGATGACCTCGATCCGGCGCCGCACCCTGACCCTGATCATCGGCCTGATGCTCGCCGGACTGATGGTGCTCAGCCTGTTCAACCTGCACGACAGCAACCACGAAATCGCCGAGGTCTACGACGCGCAACTGGCGCAGAACGCGCGTCTGCTGCAAGGCGTGATGCGCATGCCGTTGCCGGGGCAGGAACACGCGGATCTTTATCGGGCGTTCAACTCGGCACTGGCAGAAGCCGTGCCCAAGGGGGACGGCCATCCCTACGAAAGAAAACTCGCCTTTCAGGTCTGGAATGCCAAGGGCGAAGTCCTGGTGCATACCGCCAGCGCGCCCTCTTTCAGCGCACCGCCGATCCAGCCCGGCTTCAGCGATGTGGTGGATCTGAACAAGCGTCACTGGCGAGCGTTTGTCCTGGAAGACAGACAGAACGGTTTGCGCATCTGGGTGGGTGAGCGCGGTGACGTGCGGGCGGATCTGGTTGACCGGATCGTCCGTCATACCCTGTGGCCGAACGTGATCGGCAGCCTGATCCTGGCGGCGATGATCTGGCTGGCCATCGGCTGGGGGCTCAAGCCCCTGGCCAACATGGCGGCGACCTTGCGCGCCCGGCACAGCGGCTCCCTCGAACCGCTGCAATTGACACCCCTGCCCAGCGAGCTCGAACCGATGCAGGCTGCGCTCAACCGCATGCTTGCGCAGATCCAGGAAGTACTCGGTCGTGAACGCCGTTTCATCGCCGACGCCGCCCACGAAATGCGCACCCCGCTCGCAGTGTTGCGGGTGCATGCGCAAAACCTGCTGGAGGCCGGCACCGAGCGGGAACGTCGTGAATCACTCGAGTTTCTGATCGCCGGCGTGGATCGCACCAGCCGTCTGGTCAATCAGCTGCTGACCATGGCGCGCCTCGAACCCACGGCCAACGCGCCTGCCAGGCAGCGTATCGACCTTGGCGAAACCGTGCGCAACAGTCTGGTGCAACTCACGCCATGGCTGCTGAGCAAGCATCTGGAACTGGCCTTCGACGTCAGCGACCAACCTTTCCCTGCGCTCGCCGATGCCGCCACCATCGATATTGCCCTGAACAACCTCATCACCAATGCCGCCAACTTCTCGCCCGAGCATGGGGTGATCAGCGTGCAATTAACCCAGGCCAACGGGTTCTACCACTTGAGTGTTGACGATCAGGGCCCGGGTATCGATGAAGCGGACCGGGCGCGATTGTTCGAGCGGTTCTACAGCCGGGGCAATCCCGAGGGCGCGGGTCTGGGGCTGACCATTGTCAATACCATCGCGACCCGCCTGGGTGGGCGGATCACACTGCAGAACCAGGTTGAGGGTGGCCTGCGGGCGACGCTGTCGATTCCCGTCGGCTGAACAGCTTCTGCGACCGTTGAGTCAAGGCGCAACCATCGGTGGCGCCTCGTTTTGCAGTGCCATCGAATGGGCATTGGCACCCGACACCGTCTCCGGCACTGCCACCCAAAGCAGCACCAGCGCCGCCATCGCCACCGCCGCCAACGTCAAAAACGCAGCGCTGTATCCCGCCTCCTGAACCACGATACCCGCCAGGCTGTTGCTCAACGCCGCCCCCAAACCAAACACCGTCGAAATCGCCCCGAGGCTGACATTGAAATGTCCGGTCCCCTGCGTCAGGTCTTTCACCACCACCGGAAACAGCGCGCCGAAGATCCCCGCGCCGATGCCATCGAGCAACTGCACCGAAACCAGCCACCAAGGATCGTTCGACAGCACATACAACACGCCGCGCAACGGCAGGATCAGAAACCCCGCCAACAGCAACGGCTTGCGGCCCCAAGGATCGGCCTTCGCCCCCACCAGCAGCGCGACCGGCACCATCACCAGTTGTGCCGTGACGATGCAGGCGGACGTGAGCGGCGTGGCCATCTGCAGATTGGCCTGCGCCAGTTTCTGACTCACCAGCGGCAACATCGCCGCGTTCGCCAGATGAAACAGTGCGCAGCAAATCGCGAACATCAGCAGCGGTCGGTTGGTCAGCAATACGGACAAGCCCGAAGGCTGCTTGCCCTGCCCCGTTTTGCTGGGTTCCAGGCCTCGGGCGAGATCATGGTCAATGGCGTCGGCCGATACGAACGAGACGGCAATCACGCTGGCCAGCGCCATGACCGCCATCAAATAAAACACCGCGACCGGACCGAACAGGTACGCGGACAAACCGGCCAGCAACGCGGCGCAGGCGTTGCCGGCGTGATTGAAGGTTTCGTTGCGCCCGGTCCTTCGCGTGAAGGCGCGCGGCCCGGTGATGCCAAGCGTGATCGCGCAGATGGCGGGCGCGAAGATCGAAGCGGCAACGGCGCTGATCGCCTGCGTCAGGGCCACCAGACTGAACGACGTCACAAACGGCAGCAGCAGACAACTCCCGGTGACCACCAGCGCAGCAATCGCGATCAGCGCCCGTTTGAAGCGCGTGCTGTCGACCAGTGCGCCTGCCGGGGTCTGCGTGATGAGCGCGGCGATCCCGGCCATCGTCATCACCAGTCCGATGCTCGCCGGCTCCCAGTGGTGAACCGCCAGCAGGTAAATCGCCAGATAGGGACCGAGCCCGTCACGCACGTCGGCGAGGAAGAAATTCAGGCTGTCGAGAGACAGGTTGTTACGGCGATCGAGGTGAGTGGCCACGGGTAACGTCTTCGTTGTCGAGGTTCTGCGAAATGACTCAACCTCCGCAAATCGAATGACCTTTTGCCGGGCGTTTTAGTTGCATGAAACAGCCGTCCGTTACTGCCCCATCAATAACTCGCGCTCGCCTTCACACAAACCCACGACGTAATCCCAGACCACCCGCAATCGCACCGACTTGTGCAACTCGCGCCGCGTACTGATCCAGTAACTGCGCTCGATGCTTTCATCCGGCAGCAGCGCCACCAGCTCCGGGTCCGACGCCGCCATGTAGCAAGGCAGTACCGCAATCCCCAGCCCCGAGCGCGCCGCCTGCTGCTGGGCAATCACACTGGTGCTGTGAAACACCACCCGTGGATTGCGGCAGAAACTGTTGAGGAACATCAGTTCCTGACTGAACAGCAAATCATCGACATAGCCGATCCACGCATGCCGGCCTAGATCTTCGCGGCTGCGCAGTGGCGGCGCATGGTCGAGATAGGTGCGGCTGGCATAGAGCGCGAGCCGGTAATCGGTGAGTTTGCGAGTGACCAGCATGTCCGCCGCCGGCCGTTCCAGATGAATGCTGATTTCCGCCTCGCGGTTGAGGATGCTGACGAAGCGCGGCACCGCCACCAGTTCCACTTCCAGACCCGGATAGCGCTCGAACAGCCCGATCATGCGACTGGCGAGAAACATGATGCCCAAGCCTTCGGTGACGCCAACGCGGATCTTGCCCAGCGGCGCCGTGGACTGGGTGATCTCTTCCTGAGCCAGCAGCGCGACGTTTTCCATGGCTTCGGCGTGTTTGAGCAGCGCCTCCCCCGCCGGGGTCATTTCGTAGCCCTGGGCGTGCTGGACGAACAGCGCGGTGCCGAGGCTTTTTTCGATGGCCTCGATGTGCCGGGCAACGGTGGCGTGCGTAGTGTTCAAGCGGCGGGCAGCGGTCAACAAGCGGCCGCTGCGCTGCAACTCGAGAAAGAATCGCAGGTCGTTCCAGTCGAACATGGCGTGTCCTTGTCGGCTATCGTCAGGGAGCGCTGTTTGAAAACGCACAGCGGCTGCGCAAAAACTAACATTCTTTTGACGAAAGCTAACAACTAGGATGACCGACAACAAAAACAATAAGCGAGGTCAGGGAATGCAGGCTTCCCTCGATGAATTCGATTACATCGTGGTCGGCGCCGGGCCGGCCGGGTGTTTGCTGGCCAATCGGCTGTCGGCCGATCCCCGGCAGCGCGTGCTGTTGCTGGAGGCCGGCGGGCGCGACAACTATCCGTGGATTCATATCCCCGTGGGTTACCTGTTCTGCATCGGCAATCCGCGCACCGACTGGTGCTTCAAGACCGAAGAACAACCAGGCCTCAATGGCCGCGCGCTCAGTTATCCGCGCGGCAAAGTCCTGGGCGGCTGTTCGTCGATCAACGGCATGATCTACATGCGCGGCCAGGCCAACGACTATGACGGCTGGGCTGCAGAAGGCAATCCGGGCTGGGCCTGGAACGATGTGCTGCCGCTGTTCAAGCAGAGTGAAAACCACTTCGCCGGCGCGGCGGCGTTTCATGGCGACCAGGGCGAATGGCGCGTCGAACGCCAGCGTCTGTCGTGGCCGATTCTCGATGCCTTTCGCAGCGCTGCCGAACAGAGTGGAATCGCCAGCATCGATGACTTCAACCAGGGCGACAACGAGGGTTGCGGCTACTTTCAGGTCAATCAGAAGGCCGGCGTGCGCTGGAACGCGGCGAAGGCGTTTCTGAAGCCGATTCGCAATCGGGCCAATCTCACGGTATTGACTGAAGTCGAAGTGGATCGTGTTCTGTTCGAAGACGGCCGTGCCTCGAAGGTCAGTACCCGTTGGCAGGGTCAGCAAAAGAACTTCAAGGCGCGCAAGGAGATCGTGTTGTGCGCCGGCGCCGTGGGCTCGCCGAGCATTCTGCAGCGCTCCGGAATCGGCCCGCGGCCACTGCTGGAAAAGCTCGGCATCGGTGTGGTGCATGAGCTGCCGGGCGTCGGCGCCAATCTGCAGGATCACCTGCAACTGCGGCTGATCTACCAACTGGAAAACGCCCGCACCCTCAACCAGATCGCCGGCAGCGTGTGGGGCAAGATGGGCATGGGCCTGCGTTATCTGTATGACCGCAGCGGGCCGTTGTCGATGGCGCCGAGTCAACTGGGCGCGTTTGCCCGCTCCGGGCCGGAACAGACCTCGGCCAATCTCGAATACCACGTGCAGCCGCTGTCGCTGGAGCGCTTTGGCGAACCGTTGCACAGCTTCCCCGCGTTCACCGCGTCGGTGTGTGATTTGCGCCCGCAGAGCCGGGGCCGGGTCGAGATTCGTTCCGCCGATCCGCAAACCGCGCCGCTGATCCAGCCCAATTACCTCAGCCATCCCGAAGACTTGCGCGTGGCCGCCGACGCGATCCGCCTGACCCGGCGCATCGTCAGCGCCCCGGCCCTGCAAGCCTTCAACCCGGTGGAATACCTGCCCGGTGCCAGCCTGCAAACCGAAGAACAACTGCACCAAGCGGCGGCGAAGATCGGCACGACGATTTTCCATCCGGTCGGCACCTGCCGCATGGGCAACGACGCGAATGCTGTGGTCGATGCGCAATTACGCGTGCATGGGGTGGCGGGGCTGCGGATTGCCGATGCGTCGATCATGCCGCGCATTACCTCAGGTAATACCTGTTCGCCTACGCTGATGATTGCTGAAAAAGCGGCACAGCTGATTCTCAACCCCGGACCAAGGAACATCACACCGAAAACGGAAATGGCCCACACCCTGTAGACATCGCGCATCACCCGGACACGCAACACCAGTGGAAACAACAAAAACAATCACTGTGAGGGATACCGATATGTCAGAACACGTTCAGCCTCTGGACGCCGTGCGCAGCACGGATGCCAGCCCCGATACCCGAAAGGTCATCTTCGCCTCGTCTCTGGGGACGGTGTTCGAGTGGTATGACTTCTTTCTCTACGGCGCCCTGGCGGCGGTCATCAGCAAGCAGTTTTTCGCCGGGGTCAACGACACCACCGCGTTCATCTTCGCGCTGATGGCGTTCGCCGCAGGCTTCATCGTGCGACCGTTCGGGGCGCTGGTGTTCGGTCGGTTGGGGGACATGATCGGGCGCAAATACACCTTCCTCGCGACCATCATCCTGATGGGTGTGGCGACGTTCGCCGTGGGCCTGCTGCCGACCTACGCCAGCATTGGCATCGCGGCGCCGATCATTCTGGTGGTGCTGCGCATGCTTCAGGGCCTGGCCCTCGGCGGCGAATACGGCGGTGCTGCGACTTACGTGGCCGAACACGCGCCGATCGGCAAACGCGGTTTCCACACCAGCTGGATTCAATCCACTGCCACCCTCGGTCTGCTGCTGTCGCTGCTGGTGGTGCTCGGTTGCCGCTACTTCACCGGCGATCAGTTCGAAGTCTGGGGCTGGCGCATTCCGTTCCTGCTGTCGATCGTGCTGCTGGGCATTTCCACCTGGATTCGCCTGAGCCTGCACGAGTCGCCGGCCTATCTGAAGATGAAAGAGGAAGGCAAGACCAGCAAGGCGCCGATCCGCGAATCCTTCGGCAAATGGGAAAACCTCAAGGTCGTGCTGATCGCCCTGTTCAGCATCAACGCCGGCCAGGCGGTGACCTTTTATGCGGCGCAATTCTACGTGCTGTTCTTCCTTACCCAGTTCCTGAAAATGGACCCGGCGGTGGCCAACAGTCTGCTGATCATCAGCGTGGTGATCGGCGCGCCGTTCTTCATCATTTTCGGCTGGCTGTCGGACAAGGTCGGGCGCAAACCGGTGCTGATGCTCGGCCTGCTGCTGGCCACCGCGCTGTACTTCCCGATCTTCAAATCCCTGGCCCACTACGCCAACCCGGCCATCGACCGCGCCAGCCAGCAGGCGCCGATCACCGTTGTCGCAGACCCGGCGACCTGCACCTTCCAGTTCGATCCGGTGGGCAAGGCCAAATTCGACAGCCCGTGCGACAAGGTCAAGACCTTCCTGGTCAAGCAAGGCCTGCCCTACTCCAGCGTCGCCGCCCCGGCGGGCAGCACGGTGCAAGTGAGCGTCGGCGATGTGAAACTCGACGGCTTCGACGAAGCCGCCCTGCGCGGCGCCATCACCCTCGCCGGCTACCCGCAACAGGCCGACATGCAGCAGATCAACAAACCGATGATCGTGGCCCTGATCGTCGGCCTGATCATCATCTCCGCCATGTGCTACGGCCCGCTCGCGGCGCTGATGGTCGAACTGTTCCCGACCCGCATCCGCTACACCTCAATGTCCCTGCCGTACCACATCGGCAACGGCTGGTTCGGCGGTTTTCTGCCAACCGTGTCGTTCGCGCTGGTGGTGTACACCGGGGATATCTTCTATGGGCTGTGGTATCCGGTGCTGATAACCGGGGTGAGCCTGGTGGTGGGGATGATCTGTCTGCGTGAGACGAAGAATATCGATCTCGACAAGAACTGATTGATAGACGTGTGGCGGGGGCGCAATGCCCTCGCCACACGGCTGGATCTCAAACCTCCGCCTCCAGCAATTCAAACTTCACCTGATCGGGATAAAACGCCACATAGTCCTTGATCTGACTCACCGAAATCTTCGGATTTTCATACGTCCATACCGCGTTCGCGCTCTCATGTCCCGGCACTTGCAGACTGAAATAGTTGGCATCGCCCTTGTACGGGCAGTAGGTGGTGTGATCAGTGCGGGCGAAATATTTTTCGTCGATGTCCTCGCGGGGGATGTAGTAGACCGGCGGGTAATTGGCTTCGAGCAGCACCAGCGCTCGGGCCGACGCGGCAACCTGTATACCGTGAAATTTCACAAGCAGGCAGCCTGGCTGCTCGGCGATGGTGATAACGGGACTGGGACCGGACGTTTTCATCGGTTTCTCCTGACGGCGGCGAAAGCACCGGTTCAGGTATAACCCATGCGGGCAAATCTCGTCAGGTTCGCAGCCGAACGGCTTTTCCGCTTACACCCTGGAGGTGTTCGAGCAGCATCAGGACATCTGGCTGCAGCCTCTGCGCATCGCTTTCAGGCATATCCGCGAACGGGCGGCGCTGAAAAAAATCATCACGCTGGCAGTGGGGGTCAACCTGATTGTCGGGGTTACCCTGGCCACTTCGGCGGCCATGGTGCTCGGTCAGTACCGCGCCGGCAAGGACGACTACGCTGTGCTGCAAGCGGCTGGTGCGGTGACCACCATCGTGATTCTGTTTTTCCTCGCCCGGGTGGTATTGCCGTTGCGCGTACTGGGTGGGGTTGCCTATACGATGCTCGCCGCCGGCGCCTTCATCAGTGCCCTGAGCCCGAACCTGACGGGTTATGTACTGGGTTTCCTGCTGATTGTCGGCTTCGACAAAATGTTCAACGTCTACATGCGCAGCATTCGCCAGCGAGTCATTCCCCCTCAGGACTTCGGCAAGACCGTGGGCGTGATCACCCTGCTCAACAACTTGTCGCAACCGCTGGCCGGTCTGTTGGTTGCGCTGCTCGCTGCGCCGTTGGGAGCGCAACGTGTAATCCTGATCCTGGCCGTAATGGCGACGCTGCTGGGCGTGACGGCTCTCTGGTGGTTTGCCAGAGTACGTAATACATCCGCCGCTTCGATCCTCGAAACCGAGCAGTAGCGGACTCCACTGTCATAGAGTGATATCCGAAAACAAAAAAAACCGCAGCCTGTGAAGGACTGCGGTTTTTTCACGCTCAGATTACGCGACGATATCGCTCGCCACGGCCTGCCCCACCACACCCACGGCGAAGTCCACCGAACCCTGGCCCGTGAGGTCGATCATCAGGCTGGTCTGGTTGGTCTGTTCGAAGTAAGTAAGGATCGCGTCGCCGGCATGCCCGGTGAAGCCGCTGACGAAGTTCAGCGTGGCCGCGCCGGTAGCAAACCCGGCGATGCCCGACAGGTCGATCTTGTCCAGGCCGCTGGTGAAATCCATGATCCAGTCCGGCGCGGTCATGGTCGAGTCGCTGGCCGCGCCGAACACGAAGGTATCCGCGCCTTCACCGCCCCACAGCGAATCACCGCCGCCACCGCCGTAGAGGATGTCGTTGCCCGCGCCACCGATCAGGTCGTTGGCCGCCGCGTTGCCGATCAGCAAGTCATTGCCCGAGCCGCCAATGGCGTTTTCCACGGTCACGCCGTGAGCGATGGACACGTTGCCCACCAGCCCGCCGACATCGGAGAACGAACCTTCGTTAAGGTTGATCTTCTGGTTCTGGCTGAAGCCGGAGAAATCCAGGGTGTCGTTGCCGCCGCCATCCCACACCGAGAACACCACTTTGGAAGTGTTCGACGTGGCGCTGTAGAAATCGCGATCGGTGTTGGAGTTGAAGCCGTACACGGTGTTGTCGGCGCGGGTTTCGACGTTGGCGCCGTAGAGTTTCTGCACCGCGACGATGTCGTCCAGCAACGGCGCGGAGGCGTAGGCACCACTGCCGTCCTTGCTGAAGTTCTGATCGGTGTTGGCTTCGCTCCAGTAGCTCATCAGGCTGTAGCCACGGGTGTCTTCGGCGTATTTGGCGTCACCGTAGGTCGGGTTGCCGTTGCCGGCGTTGTAGGCGCCCGGGTGCGACAGGCCGAGGGTGTGGCCGATTTCGTGGGTCAGGGTCTGACGCCCGTAGTTATTGGTGTCCGGGGTCTTGTTGACCTGGTACTGATCGTTGATCAGGTACCACGACTGGCCGTCGTAGCTGCTGCCCTGCGGCAAATAGGCGAACGCCGCGCCACCGGTGCTGACGTCGTAGTTGCCGAAGGTCATGTGACCGTCGCCGCCCTTGCCTTCGGTGAAGGTCACGTTGGCCACGTCCGACCACGATTGCATCGCCAGCACGGCCTGGGCCTTTTGCTGGGCGCTGAACTCGCTGAAGTTGCCGAGTTTCGGGTTGTAGTTCGACGGCTTGTCGGTCAGGAAGGTGTAGGTCAGATCAATCTTGCCGTCGGCATTCTTGTCCTGCCACGACATGCCCTTGCGCAGGATTTCGTCGGCGGCCTGGTCGGCGGTGAACGACGGCTTGCCGTTGACGGTTCCGGTGCCCCGGTCATACAGGTGGCTGAAGGTGTCGACCGCGGTGAAGGCGCTGCTGGTCTGGGAGGAAGGTTGAGGCATGGTGTACGTCCTTGTTTTTAAAGAGTCAGTGTCAGACAGAAAAGCGGCGATCTTCTGGCGAGATCGTCCTGTCACTCGCCCTGGTAGGCAGATTGAACCTGCCACAGCCGCCAACGAGGGCGCTAATCAATTTCTCGATAGCGTCCCGGTTTGTCCCGACGCGCGCGGTCATGAACGGCAATCCTTTTATCTGTATATCCATACAGATAAAAGTTGCCCGATCGCCCGAGTCAGGCCATCCTGTGCGCCTCTTCGGGCAATGATCGACGACGGTGGTTATGCGGCTGTACCTCTGTGAAAAACCCTCCCAGGCCAAAGACATTGCGGCCGTGCTCGGCGCAAAGCGTCGGGGTGACGGCTGCTGGCTGGGAACGGATGTCACGGTGACCTGGTGCATCGGCCACCTGCTGGAAACCGCGCCACCGGACGCTTACGACGCTCGCTACAAGCGCTGGGTGCTGGCCGACCTGCCGATCATCCCCGACAAGTGGAAAATGACCGTCAAGCCGCGTACCGCCAGCCAGTACAAGGCGGTGAAGCGCCTGCTCGGCGAAGCCAGCGAACTGATCATTGCCACCGACGCCGACCGTGAGGGCGAGATGATTGCCCGGGAACTGGTCGAGCATTGCCGCTATCGCGGGCCGATCCGCCGCTTGTGGCTGTCGGCGCTGGACGAAGCGTCGATTCGCAAGGCGTTGGCGACGCTCAAACCGGGCGCCGAGACCTTCAGCCTGTATCACTCGGCATTGGGGCGCTCGCGGGCGGACTGGCTGATCGGGATGAACATGAGTCGCCTGTTCACCCTGCTCGGCCGGCAGTCAGGCTATCAAGGCGTGCTGCCGGTGGGCCGGGTGCAGACACCGACTCTGCGACTGGTGGTGGATCGCGACCGCAGCATCGCCGATTTCGTGCCGGTCGCGTACTGGGCCATCGACGTGCAACTGTTGCACGGAGGCACGCCGTTCACCGCGCAATGGCGTGCACCGAACGATGCCTGTGACGATCAGGATCGCTGCCTCAATCAGGCCCTCGCCCGGCAAGCGGCCGCCGCAATCGGCAGCGCTGCCAGCGCCCGGGTGGTCAAGCTGCGCACCGAGCGCATGCGTGAGGTGGCGCCCCTGCCCTTCGATCTGGGCACCTTGCAGGAAGTCTGCTCGAAGAAACTCGGCCTCGGCGCCCAGGAAACCCTCGACATCGCCCAGGCCCTCTATGAAACCTACAAGGTCATCACCTACCCGCGCAGCGATTGCGGCTACCTGCCCCTGAGCCAGCACAGCGAGGCGCCGGGGATTCTCGCGGCGCTGCGTCAGGCCGATCAGAGTCTGGAAACCTTGCGCGAGCATCTGGAGCCACAGCGCCGCTCCCGCGCGTGGAATGACGCCAAGGTCAGCGCTCACCACGGCATCATTCCGACCGCTGCCGCGAAAAATCTGGAGCGCCTGACCGGCAAGCACCGCGCGGTCTACACGCTGATTCGCGCGCGGTACCTGGCGCAGTTCCTGCCCAATCACGAATACGACCGCACCCAGGCCGATTTCGATTGCGCCGGGCAAGCCTTGCGCGCGGTCGGCAAGCAGATCATCGAGCCGGGCTGGAAACGCGCACTGCCCGAAGCGCTGGCCCCCGCCAAGGGCCGTGAAGCCCCCGCGCCGCAAACGCTACCGCCACTGACCCAAGGCGCCGAGTGTGCGATTGCTGACGTAAAGCTCAAGGACCTGTGGACGCAACCGCCCAAGCCCTACACCGAAGGCGACCTGATCAAGGCAATGAAGAACGTCGCCAAACTGGTGGAAGATCCGCTGCTCAAGCAGAAACTCAAGGACACCACCGGCATCGGCACCGAAGCCACCCGCGCCTCGATCATTCAAGGGCTGCTGGATCGCGGATATCTGGTGAAGAACGGCAAGGCGCTGTCCGCCACGCCTGCTGCGTTCAGCCTGATCGACGCCGTGCCGCGCGCGATTGCCGACCCCGGCACCACGGCGATCTGGGAGCAGGCGCTGGACATGGTGCAGAGCGGCGAGATGAGTCTTGAAGAATTCGTCACCAAACAGGCGGCGTGGATGAGCAAGCAAGTGACTCGTTGTGCTGGGCTGAGCCTGACCATCAGCGGCCCGCCGCCCGCCGGCAAGGCCGCTGCGCCGTGGAAGAAAAAGCGCAAGACCACACGGCGCAAAACCACCGGGACCAGCAAGCGCGCGGCGAAACCGGCAGCCAACTAGCCCGCTGCGCGCTACTGTTTCCGTAGTGATGGTCAGGAGGCAGCGGCATGTCTGTCATCGAACTGCGCGTCGCCCGGCGCGACGAACTGGACACCCTCGAAAACCTGATGCAGTTCTACACCTATGACTTCAGCCAGTGGCTGCCGCTGAAGCTCGGCGGGCATGGTTTCTTCCCGATCCAGTTGGAGGACGATTACTGGCGCCAGCCGGCAACCCGGCCGTTCCTGATCCACGTCGACGATGAGCTGGCGGGGTTCGTGACCGTGGATGACCACCTCCTCATCGAAGGCGCCGACTACAACATCGGCTATTTCTTCGTCAGCCGGCGCTGGCGTGGCCAAGGCGTCGCGCAGTTTGTCGCTTCTGCCCTCTTGAGCCACTTGCCCGGTCGATGGCAGATTTTCCATGTCGACGCCAACCTGCCTGCACAGCGGTTCTGGGCCCGACTCATCCCCGAGCTGAGCGGCGGCGACTTTACCCGCCAGACAAAAACCGTGGACGGCTATCCCTGCACGTTCTACTGCCTGCGCAGCCTTTCTCCCGCTGCCTGAAGTTCCCTTTTTTCATTCCAGAATGACTTTGTCCGACAATATGTAGTGAGCAAAAATAATCACTACAAAACCGTTGACGGCGTCGTTGGGCTTTTGCATGATGCAGACGTCTCCCCGATCGGGAGCACTGGCAACACGCTTGAGCAAGCTCGTCTGACCGCCGAGCTGTTTTTTCCGGATACACGCTGCCCACAAGGCAGATTGAAGAAGCTGACCTGGCCTGAACGTCCAGTACAAGGACGAGAAGCGCTGGCGAAAATTCTCAAGACGCTTGTGGTCGACACTGAAAACGTCGTCAAGGAGCCTCCCGGTTTTCGCTGCTTCTCCTCGTTGTGACGCTATTGCGTAGCAGTTATTCAACACGACTACATGCAACAGACGCATGACCCCGTGCTTCACACGGGCGACCGCTGACGTCCTGGTTTCGGTGCCAGGGATCAACTAACCGATGGGCTACCTGTATTAGCGAATCAACTTTGAAAGATCACCAGACTGGTCAAGGGGCAATATCATGAATCTGAACAATCAACCTACTATCGAAGAACTGGCTCGTATGTTCGCGGCACAAAAAGACAGCCACGACAGCCATATTCTGTGGATCAGCAAGTCGGGTCAGGTCCATATCGACTGCCTGTCGCCCCATGCTGGTGAAGAAGAGTTCGACCGGAACAACCAGAACCTGCTGGCCCGTCTGAAGATGTACCGCCGCGGCCACGGCTATGTCGGCAAGAAAGCCGCGGCCGACAAGGACTTCATCGGTAATGTTCTGCAGACGCTGAAACAGGCGTGGGACTCGATGCAGAACAAAAACGAAGTTCGGGTGATTGACCGGTTCTGCTAAGTTAAAAGTTCGATAAACAAAAGGGCCTGCGTCCGATAAAGACGCAGGCCCTTTTTATTGATCGTAAACCATGTTCATGAGCGGGTTTCCAGCACCAGCTTCATGAACGCCTCAGCCGCCGCACTGTGATAGTTATTCTGGCGCCGCAACAACGCCGCTCCCCGCTGCGGCGCCTCGCTCTCGATACGCAAACGGCGCAGTGCCCGGTCCTCGGTCGCAATCGCCTCCGGCAACATGGTCGCAATCGGCGAATGCCGGATCACTTCCAGCAACGTGCTCACCGAATTCACCTCGATCTGCACCTTGGGCGTGATGCCGTGCTGGCGGAAATATTCATCGATCGACAGGCGCGTGAAAAAGTCCGGCGCCAGCAAGGCGAAATCCAGTTGCGCAATGTCATCTGGCTTAAGCACCGATGAGCTGTCATACAGCGGGTGTTCACGCCCGACCATCACCCCCAACGTCTCGACAAACGCGGGTATGCACTCAATGTCCGGATGGCGCACCGGGCTAAAGGCAATCGCGATATCCAGCGAGTCATCCGCCAGCCCGGCCTCGATGTCATCCATCGACAACTCGAAAATCTCCAGGTGAATGCCCGGATACCGCGCCACGTAATCGCGCACCAATGGCCCGACCAGGTACGCCATGAACGTCGGGGTCATGGCCAGCCGCAGCGAGCCTCGGGACAGATCCTTCACGTCATGCAACGCGCGCTTGCCCGCCTCCAGCTCCACCAGCACCCGTCGGGCACATTCGATATAGGCCTGACCGGCATCCGTGGGTTTGACCGAGCGCGAGCTGCGATCAAACAGATCCACACCGAGGCTTTCTTCCAGTTGGCGGATCTGTTGCGACAGGGTCGGCTGGGACACATGCAGCGCCTCGGCCGCCCGGGTAAAACCGCCGTGATCGGCCACGGCCAGCAGGTATCGCAAATGTCGCAGCAACATGGGGACGCTCCATCTATAGGCAGTGCTTATGCTTTGCATTGTATATCGGTCTTGGACGCTATGGATAAATCGGCAGAAGATCAATCCCACACAGCAAGCCAACCCCGAAAGGAGAAGCACCATGCAATCCCAAGCCTACAACGACAGCCGCATTGCCCTGACCACCCGCGCCCTGGATGCCAAGGCACAGAAAAACCTGTCGTGGCAGGATCTGGCCGACGGTACCGGTCTGAGCCTGGCCTACGTCACCGCCGCCCTCCTCGGCCAGCATCCATTGCCGAAAGCGGCCGCCGAAGTGGTCGGCGACAAACTTGAGCTGAGTGCCGAAGACGTCGCCGCCCTGCAAATCATCCCGCTGCGCGGCAGCCTCGACGGCGTACCGACCGACCCAACCATCTACCGCTTCCACGAGATGATCCAGATCTACGGCACCACCCTGAAGGCGCTGGTTCACGAGCAGTTCGGCGACGGCATCATCAGCGCAATCAACTTCAAGCTCGACATCAAGAAAGTCGAAGACCCTGAAGGCGGCTCCCGCGCCGTGGTCACCCTCGACGGCAAGTTCCTCCCGCTGCGTCCGTTCTGATCCCTCCGGGCCCGCACACCGCGTGCGGGCCCATCCAAACCTCAATTGCCAAGTCGTCACCCCATCTGTCTGGAGGCTGCCCCATGCAAAAAATTCTGTTGACCCTGGCCCTGCTCGCCGGCCTTGCCGCCCAGGCCCAGGCTGATGAAGAGGCCGTCGCCTATCGCTACGGCATGTCGCTGGATATCGCTGAAGTCGTGAGCATCACCCCGGTCGCCGACGTCTGTGGCGTGGTGCCGGTCGAGATGACTTACCTCGACAGCCACGGCGTAAAACACATTCTTCAATACAGCGAATTCGGCACCGGCTGTTCGAACTGAGAGGACTACACCATGAAAAACCTGATCGAAGGCTTCCTGAAGTTCCAGAACGAAGCGTTTCCACAACGCACCGAGCTGTTCAAACACCTGGCGACGACCCAAACCCCAGGCACCTTGTTCATTACTTGCTCCGACAGCCGCGTCGTCCCGGAACTGCTGACCCAGCAAGAACCCGGCGAGCTGTTCGTGATCCGTAACGCCGGCAATATCGTGCCGTCCTACAGCCCGCATCCGGGCGGGGTTTCGGCGACGGTGGAATACGCGGTGGCCGTGCTCGGTGTGACCGACATCGTGATCTGCGGCCACTCCGACTGCGGCGCCATGACCGCCATCGCCCAGTGCAAGTGCATGGATCACCTGCCCGCCGTCAGCGGCTGGCTGCAACACGCCGAGTCGGCGAAAGTGGTCAACGAATCGCGGCCGCACGCCAATGACGCGGCCAGGCTGAGTTCGATGGTGCGGGAAAACGTGATCGCGCAACTGGCGAATATCCAGACGCATCCGAGCGTGCGCCTGGCCCAGGAGAAAGGCCTGCTGAACCTGCACGGCTGGGTGTACGACATCGAGACCGGCTCGATCGACGCGCTGAGTGCCGACCGTCGCACCTTTGTCTCGCTGGCCGAGCAACCGTCGACGTGCGCGGTGTACGGTCAGGCAGTCGATGCTGCTTGAAAACACAACGCCGCGCCCGTCATTGCGACGGACGCGGCGTTGTTCTGTTCAGCGTTTTACGCCCAGATCGAGTTGCGTCATGCGGCTGCGTACGGTGAACACACCGTCGCCGGAGAGGATCGCGCTGCGGGCAAACAACCGGCCGCTTTCCCAGTTCGAAAGCCCCAGTTCCGGCTTGTTCAGCGCGTATTGGCCATCGACCCAACGGGTAATGCCGTTACCCACGAACGGCGCGTTGACCGCGCTGTAGAAACGCTCCTGAACCGCCGCGTCTTCACTGATCAGCGACACCGTGAACTGCGGGCTGTAACGGTTGAACAGCGCAATCGCTTGATCCAGATCGTCGACGATCATCAGGCTGGTTTCAGGGGTTTCTTCCCATTCCCACTCGCGGCCCAGTTGAGCTTCGGGCAGCGGCTCGGCCAGGGCTTCGGTCTGGTAACCCTCGGCGCGATAGACCTCAACCGTCGCGTTCTGCCAGTCACTCGGCAGAACGCTTTCGCTGCCTTCGACAATGTGCAATTTGCAGCCCTGACCGCGTGCTGCACCGGCCTGTTGCAAGGCATCGAGGAACAACGGCACCAGTTCGGCAGCGCGGTCGCGCTGGATCAGGCAGACGTTCAGCGTGTTGCAGACCTTGCGATCCAGCGAGTTGCGCACCACGGCGGCGAAGCGTGTGGCGTCGGCATCGCGATCAGCAATCAGCCATGCGCCACCGGTGCCGTGCAGGCTGACGGCGGTGCCGGCCTGCTGGGCGATGCTGCCCAACTGGCTGACCGCACGCCCCGAACCACGGGCCACCGCCAGCGACAGACGCCGGTCGGCGAACATCGCCCAACCGGCGGCGTGATTGACGCTCTCCACCAGCGACACCGCACCCGCCGGCAGACCGGCATCGGCCAGCGCCGGGTTCAGGGCGTGGGTGACGATGGCTTGCGCGGTACCCAGCGCATCGCTGCCAATACGCAGCACGGCGGTGTTGCCGGTGCGCAACACGCCTGCGGCGTCGGCGAAGACGTTTGGCCGACCTTCGAACACGAACGCGACGATACCCAGCGGCGACACCACTTGCTCAACCTTCCAGCCGTCATGCTCGACGCAGCTGATCACCTCGCCGCGGGTGGCCGGTGCATCACGCCAGGCGCGCAGGCCGGCGATCATGTCGCGGCGCATGCGCTCGTCGGCGAGCAACCGGGTGGTGGAACGACCGCGCGCCTTGGCCCGTTCGATGTCGGCGAGGTTGGCGGTTTCAATCAGCGCCCAGGCGTCCGGGTTTTCCAGACGTTGAGCGAACAGATCGAAGAAGCGGCTGATGGCCTCATCCGGCACCGCAGACAACGCGGCAAACGCCGCCGCTGCACGCTCGATCGCCACCGACGCGGCCTGCTGATCCACGACCGGAATCAGCAACAGCTCGCCACTCACCTGCTCCACCAGCAGGTGGTCGCCGGGTCGGAAACGCTCGGCCAGTTCGGGGCTGACCACGGTGACGCGGTTACCGGCGAAAGGGATGGGCGTGCCAGCGACGAGACGTTCGAGCGCGAGAGACATGGAGCGGATTCACCATATTGAGGGCGGCCGGAAAATGTATAGGTTGGCCTCCCGCAAAGCAACACGGGCTCAGAACACCGACCAGCCAATCCGCGAACTGAGCATTTCCAGGGCCGCCATCCCCGCCAGCGAGTTGCCCGCCGTGTTCAGCTCCGGCGACCACACGCACACCGTGAACTGCCCCGGGACCACCGCAACGATGCCGCCACCGACACCGCTCTTGCCCGGCAGGCCGACGCGGTAGGCAAAGTTGCCGGCCTCGTCGTAGAGACCGCTGGTGGCCATGATCGAGTTGACTTGCTGGGTCTGGCGGCGGGTGAGGATCTGTTCGCCGCTGTGTTTGCAGAAACCGTCGTTGGCCAGGAAGCAGAACGCCCGGGCCAGGTCGATGCAGCTCATGCGCAACGCGCAGTGGCTGAAGTAGCTGCGCAGCACCGCTTCGACGTCGTTGTGGAAATTGCCGAAAGATTGCATCAGGTACGCCATCGCCGCATTGCGCGCACGGTGCTGGTATTCGGAGTCGGCGACCTTGCCGTCAACCATCACCTGCGGATTGCCCGACAGCCGCCGCACGAAGTCACGCATCGACAAGGCCGGTGCGGCAAAGCGCGACTGGTTGATGTCGCAGACCACCAGCGCCCCGGCATTGATGAACGGATTGCGTGGACGGCCGCGTTCGAATTCCAGCTGCACCAGCGAGTTGAACGGCTGGCCGGACGGCTCGTGGCCCAGGCGTTCCCAGATCGCCTCGCCGGAATGTTCGATGGCCTGCACCAGGCTGAACACCTTGGAAATACTCTGCACCGAGAACGGCGTCTCGGCGTCGCCGGCGCAATACATTTCGCCGTCGTTGCCATACACGGCGATGCCCAGTTGATTGGCCGGCACGGTGCCGAGGGCGGGAATGTAGTCAGCCACTTTGCCCTGCCCGATCAGGGGCCGGACCGCGTCAAGGATCTCGTTCAACAGCGCTTGCATGCCGGGTCTCGAAGTCTCGCCCCATGGGATTGCGGGGACACGGTGGCTAGACGCTGCGCCCGGCGATCGAATCACACCGGTTCTGTGTATCGCAGTGTGTACGGCCCGAGGTCCGACACATCCCGCGCACAAATCCGGCCCTTTGCGACACATCCGCGATACAGCCCGACGTTCAAATGAACCTGTCGATCGGCAACCCCGATCAAGCCTTTGAACTCACCTCTCACATCGGAGATTCACCATGACCCAGCGCTCGAAAACCTCCCTGACCGTCGGCCTGCTGCTTGCCGGTGGCCTGGCCCTGTCCAACGCGGCTTCGGCTGCCGAAACGTTCAGCGTCAAGCAACTGGATCACGGCTACAGCCAGACCCAGGCCAAGGCCGACACGGCGGAAAAAACCTCGGAAGGCAAATGCGGCGAAGGCAAGTGCGGCGCCGGTGAATAACCCTTTTCACGGGGCACTTACACGCCCCGCTTTCCCCTGAATGAATGGAGCCTTGCCATGACCACAGCTCTCTCGTCGGCCGTCAAAGGCCTGCACTGGAACCTCGACCGCGCCGGCCAGTGGCTCGCGCCGCTGACCTTGCGCCTGTTCATCGCCTGGGAGTTTTTCGAATCGGGGCTGGAGAAGTTCAACGGCCAGAACTGGTTCGAAGACATTCAGGAGCGGTTCCCGTTTCCCTTCGATCGTCTGCCGGCCTCGCTGAACTGGGAGCTGTCGATGTGGGCCGAGCTGATCTGCGCGCTGGCCATCCTGATCGGATTCGGCACGCGGATTTCGGCGATTTCGTTGATTGTCGTGACCGTTGTTGCCACCGCTGCCGTGCACTGGCCGGCGCACTGGTCATCGTTGAGTGAGCTGGCCCAGGGTTACGCGATCACCAACAAGGGCTTCGGCAACTTCAAGCTGCCGGCGATTTATCTGGCTGCGCTGGTGCCGCTGGTGTTTGCCGGGGCCGGCAAGTTGAGCGTGGATGCGTGGCTGGCGCGGTTTTTCTGGAAACGCGCCAGCCACTGAGGATCAATGCGCCCGGTCCAGCCCGGCCAGCAACGCACTGTCACGGCTGTAGATGTCCGGCGCGTAGAGCACACGCCCCTGGCCATCGACCTCGGCCGTCCAGTAAGTCATGAGGATCGGCACCGGATTGCTCAGGCGGAATTCATGGGTGGTGCCGGTGGCCAGCAAGGTGTCGGTGCGCGCCTTCTCCGCCGGACTGAGCAGGAAATCGCGCAGCTTCATCGGATGCTCGACTCGCACACAACCGGAGCTGAACGCCCGTGGCCCCTTGTCGAACAGCGCCTTGCTCGGCGTGTCATGCAGATACACCGAGAACGGGTTGGGGAAACGAATGACCATTTGTCCCAGCGGGTTGCGCGGCCCGGCGTCCTGGCGCAAGAGGATGTTGCCGGGGTTGTCCCAGTCGATGTCGGCGGCGGCCAGCGGCTGGCCGTTGGCGTCGAGCACTTGCAGGTTCTGGCGGCTGAGAAAGGTCTGGTCCTTGCGGATTTCCGGTAGCTTGTCTTCCTTCCAGATGGTCGGCGGCACGGTCCAGGTCGGGTTCAGGGTCAAGCGTGTGACCCGGGATTTGAGCAGCGGGGTCTGGCGTTCGGCGCGCCCGACCTGGGTGCGGGTCTGCCACACCGGCAAGCCGCCCTGATAAAGCGTCAGCTCGGCCGCGGCGACGTTGACCAGCAAACCGTCCGGCTCCATGTCCTGGGCCATCCAGCGGAAACGTTCGAGGTTGACCCGCAACTGTTCGCGGCGGGTCAGCGGACTGATGTTGAGTTCGGCAATCGTTCCCGGCCCCACCACCCCGTCGGCCTGCAACGAATGGCTGGCCTGAAAACGCTTCACCGCCTCCACCAATACGCCGTGATAAGCGTTGTCCGGGGTGCCGACCACACTGCTCAGGTAGCCTTCGCCGTACAGCCGCCGGGCCAGGTCCGGCACACGCTTGTCTTCCATGTCTGGACGCAGCGCCGGCCCGTTACCCACTGTTGTCCATTGGGGCAAGGCTTGCAGGCGTTGAGCTGCATAGTGATGACGCAGATTCTGGTACTGCGCCAGCTGCGGCCTAGCCAGATCGAAGGCGGCCGGGACGTTGTGCACGCCCGGCACGGCGATGGCGAGCAATTCGGCCTGACGGTCGCGCGGCGTTTGGTCGGCATGCCACAGGGGTTCGAAATGCGATTGCAACAGGCGGCCGTAATGCAGATCCTGCAGGGCTTGCAGGTAATAGCGGCTGATCTCGATGTCGGCGCACAGTTCGCCGTCCTGCGGGGCAGTGAGCGCCACCGGGTAGCGTTTCGGGTCAAGGCCATCGTCGGCCAACAGCTGCAATTGCGCATGCAAGGCCGGCAATTGCCCGCCATCGGCCCACACCGGCAGCCAGTCCTGCTGCTGGTAGAACGCCCGCAACTGATCCAGCGCCGGACCATTGAGGCGGGTGCCGATCGTCGGGCACGCCTGAGGCAGGCTGATCAGCGCAGCCTGCAACGGGCTCTGCGGTTCGATGGGCATTTGTGTCGGCACGGGCGGCAGCGTCGGGAGCCCCGGCAACGGCTCTTCGGCGCAAGCGACAAACGGCGCAGCGAGCAAACAAATGCTCAAGTAGCATGCGTACTTTTTGAACAACTGCTTTACTCCAATCCATGGCCGTCTTGATTGACGGTCAACCTTACCTCAGGTGCGGTGAACAGTCAGGCCCGATTCGCGGGCTTGCCGGGGATGACTGGACGTCAGGAGCCTAAGTGCCAAACAAGTAGCAAGTGGAGACTCACCTTAAATGTTGACGTTTTTGCGCCGACTTCTGCTGACTGCCACCGCCCTTGGCGTGCTGACCAGCCCAGCCTTTGCCGCCGGCACCTCTTCGCCGGTTCTGTACACCAGCCTCGCGCACGCCGCTCCGGAACTCAATCCCCAGGCGCTGAAAGGTGCCTTGAGCGCCATGCAATGTGCGATCAACAACGGCGCGAAGCGGTCTCGTCATCTGGCGATCATCGACTATTCGCAGCCCTCCACCGAGCGCCGGTTGTGGATCTTCGACCTGACCCGGAAAAAACTGGTGCTGCGCGATCTGGTCGCCCACGGTTCGAACTCGGGGGAAAACTTCGCCACCCGGTTCTCCAACCGTGAAGGCAGTTTTCAGTCCAGCCTCGGCCTGTTCCGGACCCAGGAAAGTTACCAGGGCACTCACGGTTATTCGCTGCGCATGGACGGTCTGGAACCGGGCATCAACGACATGGCCCGCGACCGAGCCATCGTGATCCACGCCGCCGACTACGTGAACCCGTTCTGGAGTAAACGTACGGGCCGTCTGGGCCGCAGCCAGGGTTGCCCGGCCGTGCGACCGCAAGTGGCCAAACGGGTGATCGACAGCCTGAAGAACGGCCAGTTCATGTTCTCCTGGTACCCGGATCAGCAATGGCTGAAATCCTCGCCGTACCTCAACTGCCAGCCACAACAGATCGCGAGCATTCTCAGCACCCACGCCAGCTGAACTCCCTGTGGGAGTGCATTGGCTCCCACAGATTCGGTTTATTACAGATTTGTCATCGAGTTGTCGGTTTGCCGAGCGGATCGCCCGGTAGCTTGAAGTTGTCCCGGCCAGAACGCCGATCAACTTCAACGACTCGAGTGACCCATCATGAAAACCCTGATCCTCGCCTTCACCGCCCTCCTCGCCACCGGTTCCGTGTTCGCTGCGCCTGCGCCGGACGCCGCCGTCATTCATGACAAAACCGGTTTCTTCGTGCACCTGGATGTCGACAAAGTCCTCTCCAGCACCGATATTTCCCAGGCTTGCGGCGTGATCCCCGCGCAGCTCAATTACCTCGACCACCAGGGCCGCGAACATGTGCTGGACTATCAAGTGCAAGGCAGCGGCTGCATCAATGACAATTGAGGCACAGTGCCCATGAATATCCTTGTTGTCGAAGACGAACCCAAGGCCGGCAATTATTTGCTCAACGGCTTGCAGGAACTGGGCTACAGCGTGAGCCTGGCCCGGGACGGCGCCGACGGTCTGCACCTGGCGCTGGAATTCGACTTCGACGTGATCGTGCTGGACGTGATGATGCCGAAAATGGATGGCTGGGAAGTGCTGCGCCGGCTGCGCAAGGAAACCGACACGCCGGTGCTGTTCCTCACCGCCCGCGACGACATCGCCGACCGGGTCAAGGGCCTGGAACTGGGTGCCGACGATTACCTGATCAAGCCGTTTTCCTTTGCCGAACTGGTGGCGCGCCTGCGCACCCTGACCCGGCGCGGGCCGATCCATGAAGAAGAGCAATTGCAGGTGGCCGATCTGCAGATCGATGTGCTCAAGCGTCGGGTCAGCCGCGCCGGCAACCGGATCACCCTGACCAACAAGGAATTCGCCCTGCTGCAATTGTTCGCCAGCCACACCGGGCAAGTGCTGTCGCGCTCGCTGATCGCCTCGCGGGTATGGGACATGAATTTCGACAGCGACACCAATGTGGTCGATGTCGCCGTGCGCCGCCTGCGGGCGAAGATCGACGATCCGTTCCCGCTCAAGCTGATCCACAGCGTGCGCGGCATCGGCTACCGCTTCGATACTCAGCCATGAAAATCGCCGGCACGTATTCCCTGACCTTGCGTCTGGCACTGGTCTTCGCCGTGCTCGCCTTCGCCGCGCTGGCAGGCCTGGGCGCCGCGCTTTACAACCAGCTGGAAACGCAGTTGATTCGTCGTGACGACATTCAACTGGTCAGTCGTGTCGATCAGTTGCGCACCTTCCTCAACGACAGCAACACCCTGGAGCTGATCAAGAACAAGCCGGCGCTGTTTCAGAACATGCTCGGTAACCGCGAAGCCTTGCTGACCATCGGCGCACCCGGCCAGCCGCCGTTGCTGGTGGTCAACCCCGGCAACCTTGCCACCCCGGACTTGCCCGCCGTACCGATCGATCATCCGATGGCCCTGAGCGATGTGCAGCACTTGCCGAGCGTCGACGGTGTGCCGTTTTCGGCGGTGGCGGCGACCATCGACTCGGGCGATCTGGGCAACCTGCAGGTGCTCACCGGCCGGCTGATGACCGAGCGCACGGCAATGCTCGCCAATTACCGGCTCAGCGTTTACGGCCTCGCTTCATTGGCAGCGGTCGTGTTGGCGCTGGTCGGCTGCCTGCTGGTCTATCGCGGCCTGCTGCCGCTGCGGCGGATTGCCCGGCATGCCCACGGAATCGGCATCGCCAACCTCGGCGAACGCCTCGATAGCCAAGGTACGCCTCGTGAATTGCAGCCGATGATCGAAGCCTTCAATGCGATGCTGGACCGGCTCGACAGAGGTGTCGCGCAATTGAGCCAGGTCTCCACCGACATGGCCCACGAACTGCGTACGCCGATCAACAACCTGCTCGGCGAAACCCAGGTCGCCCTGCAACAAAACCGCAGCGTTGACGCCTATCAACAGTTGCTCGCCTCCAACGTCGAAGAACTCGAACGCCTGGCGCGCATGCTCGACAACATGCTGTTTCTCGCCCGCACCGACCCGGCCAGCGCGCTGAGCCAGCGTCAGGAGCTGGACGCCGGCGATGAGATGCAGCGCATTGCCGACTACTTCGAAGGTCTGGCCGCCGACGTCGGCGTCACCATCGAGGCGAAAGGCAGCGGCGTCATCTGGGCCGAGCCGATGCTGCTGCGGCGGGCCCTGGCCAATCTGTGCGCCAACGCGATCAAGTACGGTGCCGCAGATTCGACGCTGCAGGTCGAGGCCATCGCCGAAGCGGACGGCAGCTATCTGCGGGTGCGCAATCGGGGCACGACCATTCCTGCCGAGCATCTGTCGCGCCTGTTCGAGCGTTTCTATCGCGTCGATCCGTCCCGTGAACGTTCGGCCCAATCCAACGGTCTGGGCCTGTCGATCGTGGCGACCATCATGCAATTGCATCAGGGTCGCTACAGCGTCAGCAGCGCTGACGGCATCACCTGCTTTGAACTGTTCTTTCCGGCACGGGAGACGCGAGACGCGGGTGTGTGAAGACGGCCAGCGCAAACGCCGCGAGCATCAACACCGTGGCCACACCGAAGGTCAGGTGCAACCCGCCCGCGATGACTGCGGCCGGCGCCAGGGTCGGATCGTCCGTGGCCAGGGCAAACACCGCGCCCATCGCCGCCGCCCCGGTAATCAACCCCAGATTGCGCGACAAGCCCAGCATGGCCGAGACCACACCGCGTTGATCCTGCGCAACGCCGGCCATCAACCCGGTGTTATTGGCGGCCTGGAACAGCGCATAACTCAAGGCCACCACCGTGATCGGCAGCACATACGCGAGCACTCCGAAGCTCATCGGCAACAGCGCCAACAGCGCGCAACCGCACGCCAGGCCGAGTAGCGCACCCGGCACCATCCGCCGCGCGCCGAAACGATCGACCAGACGCCCGGCCGGTACGCCGCTGAACGCCGCCAATAACGGCCCGACCGACAACACCAGGCCGACCTGCGTGCTGGTGAGGCCCAAGCCTCGGCTCAGATAAAACGGCCCGACCACCAGCGTGGTCATCATGACCGTCGTCACCAGCAAGGTCAGCGCCAGACTGCCGCTGGTGCGTCTGTCGGTGAACAATGACAGGTGAATCAGCGGCGCCTTGCTCCGCTTCTCGACCAGAATGAATAACCCCGCACCGAACAGGCTGATCAGCAGCAACGCCTGTTCGAATCCTTCAACCGTCATCGCCAGGGCATAGGCCGCCAGTGTCAGCATCAACACGGCGGTGCCGGGATAATCAAACGCAACACTTGTACATGCGGTTCGATCCTTCGGCAGGTAGCGATACACCAGCCACGCATTGAGCAAGCCCAACGGCACGTTGATCACAAAGATCGACGGCCAGCCGACATGCGCCATCAACAGCCCACCCAGCGACGGCCCGAGGGTGGTGCCGGTGGCCGACATCGTGGCCAGCAAGCCCATCGCGCTGCCGGCCCGGGATTTGGGCACCGCATCGGCCACCAGCGCCACGGTCAGCGCGAACATGATCGCCGCGCCGAGGCCTTGCACCGCCCGCGCACCGATCAGCCAGGCAAGGCTCGGCGCCAGTGCACACGCCAGCGAAGCAGCGGTGAAAATGCCGATGCCGATCAACAGCAAGCGCCGCCGCCCGACGCCGTCACCCAATCGCCCGACGCTGACAATCAGCGTGGTGACCGCCAGCAGATAGGCCAGAACGATCCACTGCACCTGTTGAAACGTCGCATCGAACGCCGCCGCCAGCGTGGGCAATCCGGCATTGGCAATGCTGGTGTCGAGTGACGGCATCAACATCGACAGCGCCAGACTGGTCAGCGCCCAGCGGGCGGGAGTGCTCAGGGGTTCTCGGGGCATGGGGTGGCTCACACGGCAGAGGTCATGGGACATAGCCTGAGCCTCGACAATACAAGGCGCAAGACGCATGCTTTGCACTTGATACCTGCATGGAACGCCATGTCATGAATACTCCGGATCTGAATCTGTTGATCACCCTCGACGTATTGCTGAGTGAAGGCAGCGTCGCTCGCGCCGCCGAACGCCTGCGCCTGAGCCCTTCGGCGATGAGTCGGGCGCTGGCCCGGCTGCGCGAAACTACCGGGGATCCCCTGCTGGTGCGCGCCGGTCGCGGTCTGGTGCCGACCCCGCGTGCGCTGGAGCTGCGCGACCGGGTCAGCTATCTGGTGCAGGAAGCCGAAGCGGTTTTGCGCCCGGCAGAAGTGCTTGATCCCGGCCAGTTGCAGCGCACCTTCACCCTGCGCAACACCGACGGATTTGTCGAAACCTTCGCCGCCGCCCTGCTCGCCCGCATCGCCGAAGAGGCGCCGGGCGTGCGCCTGCGCTTTGTGCAAAAGGCCGACAAGGACAGCACGCTGCTGCGCGAAGGCCGGGTGGATCTGGAAACCGGTGTGGTTGACGACAGCACCGACCCGACGCTGCACAGCCGCATCCTGTTCCGCGATCAGTGGATTGGCGTGGTGCGTGAGGGTCATCCGTTGAGCAGCGGCAAGGTCAGCGCCAAACGCTTCGCCGCCGGCCAGCACATTCTGGTGTCACGGCGCGGGCGCAGCAGTGGCCCGGTAGACGAAGCGTTGCTCGCCTTCGGCCTGACGCGAGACATCGTCACTTCGTTCGGCGGGTTTTCGGCGGCGCTGACGCTGGTCCGCGAATCGGACCTGATCGCCACCGTTCCGGAACGTCACACCAGCAAGCTGCGAACGGGCCTGCACAGTTTCTCCCTGCCCTTGCGCATGCCGGACATCAGCGTGTCGATGCTCTGGCACCCGCGTACGGACGCCGATCCGGCACATCGCTGGCTGCGCCATTGCGTGCGGGAAGTCTGCGCCTAACGCGCATCCCCGCCAGCGGGTTTATAGAACAGAAATTTCCTGGTCTCGGCGGTCTTGGTGTATTCCTTGGCCCAGCTCGGATGTACGTTGCGGTCGTGGAAGTACAGCGCGCCGTGAGTGCGATCGGTGAGCTGGCGGTTCAGCGCCTTGCCGGCGATTTCCTTGGCCAGGGCGTATTCGGCATCTTCCTTGACCTGATCCGGACGCCCGTCGCACCACCAGGAAAACTGGCAGCTCCTGGTTTCCGAGCCCTGCTTGACCACCTCGCACACCGTGCCGGGAAAGCCGTCATGCCCGAGGCGATTCATCACCACACTGGCCACGCCTTCCATGTCGGCAGTGTCCTTGCCCTTGGCTTCCCAATAGATACTGCGCGCCAGACAGGTGATCGGATCGTCCAGCGGTGCGGCGCCGGCGGGGTCGACCGCCTGCGCTTCGGTCGGGGTGATGGCTTCGGATTTGGGTGCAGGAGGTGCATCGGGTTTGTCGGCGGCCTTCTCTTCCAGTACCTCGGCTTTCGCTTCGGCCTTTTCCTTGATCGGCGCCTGATCGGTGGCCAGCGCCGTGCCGCTCAACAGGGTCAATACAAGACAGCAAAGCAACCCGTTCAATCCCATGATCATTCTTCCGGCAGGGCCCGCTGCGGGCAAAGTATTACGTGGTTGAGACGCCCGGTTTCCGGGGCCTTCGCAGAGTGTAGACGGCAAATTGCATGGAATCGTTCTGTAGAAAAAGCAGCGTCGTGAAGAAAAAGACATTGCACGAACCGGGGCCCTTTCGCGCATGATGTGCGCACTCAGCCCAAGGGAGATTTCCATGCGCTTCATGCCATCCTTTCTGCGATTCGCCGCGTTGTCCGTGGGCCTGACGCTGGCCACTTCGGCCATGGCCGCCGACGAGTCGCAATTGATCGAATCGATCAACAGCTACCGCAGCCAGCCGCAGCGTTGTGGCAGCCAGGCGTCCAGCGAATTGCCGCCGCTGTCGGCCGATCCGCGCCTGATTCTGCCGGCCAGCGGCGTGGTGGATTTGCAGCAGGCGATGTCCAGCGCTCGCTACCCGATGGTCAACGTGCAGGCAATCACCCTCAACGGCCCCCGGGATGCGGCGTCGGCGATGAAGGCGATTCAGGAGAGTTTCTGCCAGGTGGTGCTGGATCCGCAGTTCGTCGATATCGGTGTCAGCCGCGCCGACCGTGACTGGCGCATCACCCTGGCCCGACCACTGCTCTCCGCCCGCCTCGGCGACGGTCAGGCTGAGGGCCAGAAACTCCTCGAACAACTCAACGCGGCCCGCGCCCAACCGCGCCAGTGCGGCGGTCAGGCGTTTGCAGCGACTGCACCGCTGGCATGGAACGCGGTGCTCGGCGGCGTAGCCCAGGAGCACAGCCGCGAAATGGCCAACAACAATTATTTCGACCACAAGGACCGCAACGGCGGCACTCCCGGCGACCGCGCCGAACTGGCCGGCTACAGCGGCCAGCAGGTCGGCGAGAACATCGCTGCGGGACAAGACTCCGTGCAGAAAGTCGTGGCCGGCTGGCTTGCCAGTCCTGGGCATTGCGCCAATCTGATGAACCCGCAGTACCGCGAATTGGGCGCCGCTTACGCAGTCGATCCGAAGAGCAGCGCCGGCATTTACTGGACGGCGATGTTTGGCGGAGAGTAAACCTCAAGGCATCCTTCCATTGCCGCGCAGCCAATGCCTGGCCGCCGAAGCGCCGACAAAGAACGCCGTAGCAACGAACACGGCAATCGCCTGCAGCCAGTCAAAAAAACGAAAGGGTTGGATCGCGTGGTTCGGTCAGGTCACCAACTTAAACCCTTAAAATCCGGGCACTTGCAAAACCAAGAAGCGATAAATCCGAAATAACCATTTGGTCATCGACAGCATCAATCGGCCGTTCATTAAGAGTGATTGGACGCTGTTCAAAGTTGCTCATAACCTGCACCGCCCCGATCCCTTCAATAGTGGATTTCACCCCAGCGAGGCTGTCATGTCAGAGCGCGTCTTGATCGATGGTTACAACCGCCGCGTCGACTACCTGCGCATGTCGGTCACCGACCGCTGCGACTTTCGCTGCGTGTATTGCATGGCTGAAGACATGCAGTTTTTGCCGCGCCAACGGGTGCTGACGCTGGAGGAGATCTATCAACTGGCGCAGAGCTTCGTTGCGCTGGGCACCCGCAAGATTCGTCTGACCGGTGGCGAGCCGCTGATTCGCCCCGGCGTCGTCGGTTTGTGCAAACAGATCGCAGCCCTGCCCGGCCTGCGCGAACTGTGCCTGACCACCAACGGCTCGCAACTCGGCAAACTGGCCAGCCCGCTGTTCGACGCTGGGGTCAAACGCCTCAACGTCAGCCTCGACAGCCTTGATGCCGAGCGCTTCAAGCAGATGACCCGCACCGGCGACCTGGCCCAGGTGATCGACGGCATCGACGCCGCGCGCGCCGCCGGATTTACCCGCACTAAACTCAACTGCGTGGTGATGCAGGGCCGCAACGATCACGAGATCAACGATCTGGTGCAGTTCGCCATCGAGCGGGATCTGGATATTTCCTTCATCGAGGAAATGCCGCTGGGGATCATCAGCGAACACAGCCGCGCCGAGTCGTTCTTTTCCAGCACCCAGGTGCGCGAAAAGATCGCCGAGCGCTACACCCTGATCGACTCCGCCGAATCGACCCAGGGCCCGTCGCGTTACTGGCGGCTGGCGGAAGCACCGCACATCCGGCTGGGGTTCATTTCGCCCCACAGCCACAACTTCTGCGGCACCTGCAACCGGGTGCGGCTGACCGTCGAGGGGCGTTTGCTACTGTGTCTGGGGAACGAGCACTCGGTGGATCTGAAAGCGGTACTGCGCGCCCATCCGGGTCAACCGGAACGGCTCGAGAAAGCCATCATCGAAGCGATGAAACTCAAGCCTTACCGGCACAACTTTGAAGTGAACGACGACGTGCAAGTGGTGCGTTTCATGAACATGACCGGCGGCTGATCCGCCACGTTTTCAAGGCAGAAAGCCGCATGATCATTCGACCCAAGGTCAATCAATTCGCCATCCTCTTCACGCTCAAGGGCTCGATTGCCAAGCGCATCGCCTTGCGCGCCCTGATGGTCACGCTGCTGGCGTCGGTCATCGTGCTGGTGGAAATGCTCCACCCAAACAACTTCACCAAGGTCAACGCCACGCCGTTCACCCTGCTCGGCCTGTCGCTGTCGATCTTCATGAATTTTCGCAACAACGCCTGTTACGACCGCTGGTACGAAGCGCGCAAGGCCTGGGGCGAAGTGATCGTGCAGGTGCGCTCGGTGATCCGCGAAACCCATGTGATCCGCGAGTCGGCACAACGCCGCCTGTTGCTGCTCAACCTCTGCGGCTTTGCCCACGCGCTGAATGCGCGACTGCGCCGGGAAGACGAAGCCGCCGCCAGCGCCCAATGGATCACCCCGCAGCACGATGCGCGAGTGCCGGATTACAGCGGGCGGATTCTACAAACGGTGGGGCAGCAATGTTCCGATCTGCATGAGTCAGGCGCACTCAGCGAATGGCGCTACATGCTGCTGGCCAATCACCTGACCAGCCTGACCCAGGCGCAGGCGGTGTGCGAGCGGATCAAGAACACGCCGCTGCCCTTCCCTTACACCTTGCTGCTGCACCGCACGATTTATCTGTTCTGCATCCTCCTGCCGTTCGCCATGGCCGAACCGCTGGGCTGGCTGACGCCGTTGTTCACGGCGATTGTCAGCTACACCTTTTTTGGTCTGGATGCGATTGCCGATGAACTGGAAGACCCGTTCGGCCGGGATGAAAACGATTTGCCGACCGATGCGCTGGTGCGTGGTATCGAGCGGGATATTCTCTCGGCGCTGGGGACTGAGCCGTTGCCGCCGGCGCTGAAACCGGTGGACTACGTTCTCAGTTAATCGACTGCCGCCCTCTTCGGAGGAGGGAACGTTATCAATCCAGATGCGCCCAGGTCATGCGAAACGACGCCCCGCCCCATGGTGAATCGCCGACTTCGACCTGCCCGCCATGGGATTGCGACACCCGCCGCACCAGCGCCAGACCGAGGCCGAAACCGCCCGTGCGGCGGTCGCGGCTGGCGTCCAGGCGCGAGAACGGTTCGAAGATTTTCTTCCGGCCTTCCAGCGGCACACCCGGCCCGTCGTCGTTGACCTGCACTTCGTACTGATCGCCGATGCGCACCAGCGACACCTCGACCCGCTGCTCGGCATAGCGAATGGCATTGCGCAGCAGATTGATCACCGCCCGCGCCATGAAGCGTGGTTCGATCCGCACTTCATCGACCCGGCAATCAACGATCAGCAACTGCACCCCGGCCGCCTCGGCCTCCAGGGCTACGCTGCCGACTACGCTGTCCAGCCAGTTGGCAGCCTGAATGTTCTCGCGGGTAATCACCGTCGCGCCGCGTTCGAGGCTGGCGTAGGTCAGCAGCTCGGAAACCATTTCTTCCAGCTCGCCGAGGTCGGCGTACATGTCGGCGATCAGTTCGCGGTGCTGGCTGGCATCCGGTTGCTGCTTGAGCTGATCGAGTTCGAACGACAACCGGGCAATCGGCGTACGCAATTCGTGGGAGACGGCGTTGGTCAGCTCGCGCTGGTTGGCGATCAGCCCCTCGATGCGCGCCGCCATCAGGTTGAAGTGACCGGCCAGGTCGCGGATGTTCGAGCGTTTGGACAGCTGGATCCGCACCGAGAGGTCGTTGTCGCCGAAACGCTCGGCGGCCAGCCGCAGTTTTTCCAGATCGCGCCAGTGCGGGCGAACCCAGAAGTACAGGACGATGCCCAGCAGCACCGCCAGCATCAGGTAGGCCCCGGCAATGTAGAACGGCATCAGGCTCGGCTCGGGCGGCAGCTTGATGCTGAGCAACTGCGAACCACCGTCAATGTCGCTGATGAACTGCGTGTAGTCATCGCGGATCACCAACAGATCCTGAGCCAGTTCGGCTTTCTCCTGATCGTTGAGATTCAGTTGGTCAGCCTCGACCAGGCTCAACGTCAGCCCGTAGTGCGGACGCAACGCCTCCAGTTGCGCCTCGCGCGCCGCGCCCTGCTGGTCGCGCATGTGTTCGACCAGCGACCAGGCCTGACCGCGCACCGCTTCACGGTTGTAGGCCTGCATCTGGTTGTCGAGCAAGGCGTTGAAGGTGTGTTCAACTGTTTGCAGCGCCGCCACCAGCCCGACGGTCATCACCAGAAACAGCCCGAGAAATAACCGCAGCATCTACAACTCCCACGCGAACGGATTGAACAGGTAACCCTTGCCCCACACGGTCTTGATGCAGACCGGCTCGCGAGGGTTGTCCTTGAGTTTGTTGCGCAACTTGCTGATGTACACGTCGACGCTGCGGTTGAGGCCATCGAACGCGATGCCGCGCATGCGGTTGAGAATGTCATCGCGCGACAGGATCTTGCCGGCGGCGCTGGCCAGCAGCCACAGCAGCTCGAATTCCATGGTGGTCAGTTCGATCAGCTCGCCCGTCAGACGCACTTCGCGGCAACTGCGATCGATGATCAGGTTGCCGAATTCCAGCGAACTGACCACGCCGCTGTCCGGCACCTGCCGGCGTTGCAGGGCCCGCAGGCGTGCGAGCAGGACGGGCGGCTTGATCGGTTTGATCACGTAATCGTCGGCGCCGGACTCCAGGCCCAGAATATGGTCGAGGTCGTCTTCCTTGGCCGTCAGAATGACAATCGGCGTGTCCGACACGCTGCGGATTTCCCGGCACACGTGCAGACCACTCTGCCCCGGCAGCATCAGGTCGAGCACCACCACTTTGGGCCTGAATTCAAGAAACGCGGCCACGGCCAGGTCGCCGCGATGCACCGTGCGGACCTCATAGCCGTGTTGTTCGAGAAAGTGGGCGATCAGCGCGGCCAGTCGCTCATCGTCTTCCACCAGCAGGACTCTGCCAAAACCCAGGTTATCCATAACAACCGCCGCCAACCGCTTTGTGAAGTGGGCGCCATTATGGCGGCATTCGCGGGCGAGTCGTTTATCGCAGGCAGCAAAAACCGGCCTCCGGGGCCGGTTTTCGTTGATGTTTCATACTCTTAAGAGTTTTTAACAATTCATGCCGCGACAGGTACGCCGCTGTGGAAACGGAATTCCTCGTCCGGCGATTCGATCAGCTCCTGCTCGGCGGCGCGCACTCTCTCGATCACCTGGGCGATGTCCTTGGCGTCACCGTACTGGTAAGCCAGTTTCAGGTAACCCTGAAAATGCCGGGCCTCGCTTTTCAGCAGGCCGAAGTAGAACTTGCCGAGTTCTTCGTCCAGATGCGGCACCAGCGCTTCGAACCGCTCGCAACTGCGCGCTTCGATAAAGGCGCCGACCACCAGGGTGTCGACCAGTTTCACCGGTTCGTGGCTGCGCACGACTTTGCGCAGGCTCGAGGCATAACGGCCGGCGTGCAGCTGGCGCAGTTCGATCTTGCGCCGTTTCATGATGCGCATCACCTGTTCGTGGTGCACCAGTTCTTCCCGGGCCAGACGCGACATCATGTTGATCAGATCGACATGGGAATGGTATTTGGCGATCAGGCTCAACGCGGTGCTGGCGGCCTTGAACTCGCAATTCTTGTGGTCGATCAGCAGGGTTTCCTGATCGGCCAGCGCGGCCTGGACCCAGGCATCAGGCGTGCGGCAACCAAGGAATTCGTGGATTTCGGGAAGGATCATGGGGCTCACGGTCAAAAGGTGTTCGAGCGAAGGGCGCCGATTATACCGGCCTGTCCGCAGACCACCAGCGGCCTGGATTGATATGCATCAAGTCGCAGGCACGGCCGCAGCAACTATAGTTGTGCAACGCCGTGCCTTTTCATTGCTGGAGACTCCGCTCATGCAAGCCATTCGCAGCATTCTGGTGGTCATCGAACCCGAACACGCGGAAAGCCTGGCGCTCAAGCGCGCCAAGCTGATCGCCGGTGTGACCCAGGCCCATCTGCACCTGCTGGTCTGCGACAAGAAGCACGATCACGCCGGCATGCTCAGCGTGCTCAAGGCCGCGCTGCTGGCGGACGGCTACAGCGTCACCACCGAACAGGCGTGGAACGAGAGCCTGCACGAAACCATTATCGATGTGCAGCAGGCTGAAGGGTGCGGGCTGGTGATCAAGCAGCACTTCCCCGACAGCCCGCTGAAAAAGGCCCTGCTGACCCCGGCAGACTGGAAACTGCTGCGCCACTGCCCGACCCCGGTGCTGCTGGTGAAAACCGCGGGCTCATGGAAGGACAAGGTGATTCTGGCGGCGATCGACGTGGGCAATGCCGACGGCGAACACCGTCATCTGCACACCACCATCATCGACCACGGCTATGACATCGCCAGCCTGGCCAAAGGGCATCTGCACGTAATTACCGCCCATCCGTCACCGATGCTCTCGGCGGCCGACCCGACGTTCCAGCTCAAGGAAACCATCGAGGCGCGCTATCGCGAGCAATGCCGGGCGTTTCAGGCTGAATTCGATGTCGACGACGAGCATCTGCATGTCGAGGAAGGTCCGGCGGACGTGCTGATTCCATTCATGGCGCACAAGCTGCAGGCGGCGGTGACCGTGATCGGCACCGTGGCGCGCAGCGGCGTGTCCGGTGCGTTGATTGGCAACACGGCCGAACAGGTGCTGGATCAGCTGGAGAGCGATGTGCTGGTGCTCAAGCCGCAGGAGGTTGAAGACCATTTGGTCGAGTTGGCGGTGAAGCATTAAGCACTGTTGTCATCCGGTGGCGAGCATGCTAGCCACCGGAAATGCTCACTCGCCCAGTGCATCCTTCAGAAAACCTGGCGCAATGTAGCGCTGATAGTGCGCTTCCGACAGCAGGAAGAATTCCCGATCAATGGCATCGCGCAGTTCCGGCAGGTTCCAGTCGCGAAACTCCGGCAGCAGCACCATCCCGTAGGCTTCCAGATTAATGATCACCCGCGCGCCCCGGGCGATCAGCTGATACGCCCAGCAATATTCCGACTGATGCGGCACGAAGCGGATCTTGCGCTGTTCCAGCTGATGGCGCAGTCGCGCCGGATCGAAGACCTCGACCTTGCTGGCCATCACTTGTGACAGCAATTGCTCAAGACGCAGCCACACCGCGCGCTTTTCTTCCTCGTTGTAACCGTTCCAGTGGATCACTTCGTGGTGGAAACGCTTGCAGCCACGGCACACCAGATCACCGTAAACGGTGGAGCAGAGGCCGACGCAGGGGGTCTTGATGGTCTGATTGGGCATAAATGGGCAAAACACTTGAAACGCGGAACAGGTCGGCATGTTAGCCCTTTGTCCGGCATTCATCACCCCTCAAACGTCAGGGGCAAGCGCTGGATCAGGGTTGGCCCCGCCCGCGCACAACGCAACCAAAGTCCAATAGAGCGCGACTTACCTTTAAATTTTTTTTGCCGTAGAATCAGCCAGCCTTTTTAGGCGCCAATGTCCGTTAGAAGCTGTTTTCAAAGCGTCACGAGCACAGTCGTTCCTTCAGAGCGGTGTTGGCGAAGGGTTTTTCCAGCGGGGAAAAGCCCAGCGCCAACCCTCATCAGCTCCCCGTTCTGCAGGCGTAAAACTTTGAAAGCAGCTTCTGTAAGGAATTGCCGGTAATTCTGGCCGAACGACCCACAACGTCGTGAGGAGCATGAGTACGGCAATTTCGGGATGAGCGTCCCGGACACCCATTTGGGACCACTGATGAGGGTAATAACTGTGCTTGAAGCCTACCGCAAACATATCGAAGAGCGTGCAGCCCTGGGTATCGTTCCCCAGCCGCTTAACGCCGAACAAACTGCAGGCCTGGTCGAGCTGCTGAAGAATCCTCCGGCTGGCGAAGAAGCTTTCCTCGTTGACCTGATCACCAATCGCGTACCACCAGGAGTGGACGAAGCCGCCTACGTCAAGGCCGGTTTCCTCTCCGCACTGGCCAAGGGCGAAGTCTCCTCCCCTCTGCTGGACAAGAAGCGCGCTGTAGAACTGCTCGGCACCATGCAGGGCGGCTACAACATCGTGACCCTGGTCGAACTGCTGGACAACGCCGAGCTGGCGCCAGTGGCTGCCGAGGAACTCAAGCACACCCTGCTGATGTTCGATGCCTTCCACGACGTGGCTGAAAAAGCCAAGAACGGCAACGTTCACGCCAAGGCCGTGCTGCAATCCTGGGCTGACGGCGAGTGGTTCAAGAAGCGCCCTGTGCTGGCCGACAAGATCAGCCTGCGCGTCTTCAAGGTGACTGGCGAAACCAACACCGACGACCTGTCCCCTGCGCCAGACGCCTGGTCGCGTCCAGACATCCCGCTGCACGCCCTGGCCATGCTGAAAATGGCCCGTGACGGCATCGTTCCGGACGAGCAAGGCAAGACCGGCCCGATGAAGCAGATCGAAGAGATGCGCGGCCAGGGCTTCCCTATCGCCTACGTCGGTGACGTGGTCGGTACCGGTTCCTCGCGTAAATCGGCGACCAACTCGGTCCTGTGGTTCTTCGGCGACGACATCCCTTACGTGCCGAACAAGCGTGCTGGCGGTTTCTGCTTCGGCAGCAAAATTGCCCCGATCTTCTACAACACCATGGAAGATGCCGGCGCACTGCCGATCGAGTTCGACGTGTCGAACATGAACATGGGCGACGTGATCGACCTGTACCCGCACGCTGGCAAAGTCTGCAAGCACGGTACCGACGAAGTCATCACCACCTTCGAAATGAAGACCCCGGTTCTGCTGGACGAAGTCCGCGCAGGCGGCCGTATCCCGCTGATCATCGGCCGTGGCCTGACCGAGAAGGCTCGCGCCGAACTGGGTCTGCCAGCGTTCGACCTGTTCAAGAAACCTGAAGCTCCGGCTGAAAGCACCAAGGGCTTCACCCTGGCGCAGAAAATGGTCGGCAAGGCGTGCGGTCTGGCAGAAGGCAAAGGCGTTCGTCCTGGCACCTACTGCGAACCGAAGATGACCACCGTAGGTTCTCAGGACACCACCGGTCCAATGACCCGTGACGAACTGAAAGACCTGGCGTGCCTGGGCTTCTCCGCTGATCTGGTGATGCAGTCCTTCTGCCACACCGCGGCGTATCCGAAGCCGATCGACGTGACCACCCACCACACCCTGCCTGACTTCATCATGACCCGCGGCGGCGTTTCCCTGCGTCCGGGCGACGGCATCATCCACTCGTGGCTGAACCGCATGCTGCTGCCGGACACCGTGGGTACCGGTGGTGACTCGCACACCCGTTTCCCGATGGGCATCTCGTTCCCGGCCGGTTCCGGTCTGGTCGCGTTCGCCGCCGCCACCGGTGTCATGCCGCTGGACATGCCGGAATCGATCCTGGTGCGCTTCAAAGGCAAAATGAAACCTGGCATCACCCTGCGTGACCTGGTTCATGCCATTCCTTACTTCGCCATCCAGAACGGTCTGCTGACCGTCGAGAAGAAAGGCAAGAAAAACGCCTTCTCCGGCCGCATCCTGGAAATCGAAGGCCTGGAAGGTCTGACCCTGGAACAGGCGTTCGAACTGTCCGACGCCTCGGCCGAACGTTCGGCTGCCGGTTGCACCATCAAGCTGTCGAAAGAGTCGATCACCGAGTACCTGCAGTCCAACATCACCCTGCTGCGCTGGATGATCGGCGAAGGCTACGGCGATGCGCGTACCCTGGAGCGTCGTGCCCAAGCGATGGAAGCCTGGATCGCCAACCCGCAACTGATGGAAGCCGATGCCGACGCCGAATACGCCGAAGTCATCGAAATCGATCTGGCGGACATCAGCGAGCCTGTACTGTGCGCGCCGAACGACCCGGACGACGCCCGTCTGCTGTCCAGCGTTGCTGGCGAGAAGATCGACGAAGTGTTCATCGGTTCGTGCATGACCAACATCGGTCACTTCCGTGCTGCCGGTAAACTGCTGGATCAGGTCAAGGGTCAGCTGCCAACCCGTCTGTGGCTGTCGCCGCCGACCAAGATGGACGCTCACCAACTGACCGAAGAAGGCTACTACGGCATCTACGGCAAGGCCGGCGCCCGCATGGAAATGCCAGGCTGCTCGCTGTGCATGGGTAACCAGGCACGCGTTGAGCCGAACAGCACCGTGGTGTCGACCTCGACCCGTAACTTCCCGAACCGTCTGGGTGACGGCGCGAACGTCTACCTGGCTTCGGCTGAGCTGGCGTCCGTTGCCTCGATCCTGGGTCGCCTGCCGACCGTCGAGGAGTACATGGAATACGCTGGCAAGATCGACAGCATGGCGGCCGACGTTTACCGCTACCTGTCCTTCGACCAGATTGCCGAGTTCCGTGAAGCGGCTGCGAACGCCAAGATTCCGGTCGTTCAAGCCTAACGCTGCAACGCAATGAAAAACGCCGCCCATCGCGAGATGAGCGGCGTTTTTTTATGCCTACCGGAGGGGGCCTCGCCCCGCGCTGATCGTTCCCACGCTCCGCGTGGGAACGATCATCTTGGGAGCGAACCTGCCCGCGAAGATCGCAAGCACAAAAAAGGCCGACCTGCGAGGCAGATCGGCCTTTGTGTTTCACAAGATCAAACGCAATCTTGTGTTGGATCTCACGCCGTCAGCGAATAAATCAACGCCGAAATCGCCACCAGACCCACAGCGGTGACAAACACGTTCGACATCTGCCCACGATAACGGGCCATCGCCGGCACTTTGCGGATCGCGTACATCGGCATCAGGAACAGGATCGCTGCGATGACCGGGCCACCGATGGTTTCGATCATGCCGAGAATGCTCGGGTTCAGGGTCGCCACGATCCAGCACACCACCAGCATGAACGCCGCCACGATGCGGTCCAGCGCCTTGGCACCCGGACGCTTGCCGCTCTTGACGATCAAACCCTTCAGGCCTTCGCTGGCACCGATGTAGTGGCCGAGGAACGACTTGGAGATCGCCACGAACGCAATCAGCGGTGCCGCGAACGCGATGGTCGGGTTGCTGAAGTGGTTGGCCAGGTACGACAGGATCGACAGGTTCTGCGCCTTGGCTTGCGCCAGTTGCTCCGGCGACAGGGTCAGTACGCAGCTGAAGACGAAGAACAGCACCATCACCACCATCAACAGATGGGCGCGGGACAGTATCTGCGAGCTACGCTCATCCGCGTGGACGCCGTATCGACGCTTCTGGTCCACCGCAAACGCCGAGATGATCGGCGAGTGGTTGAACGAGAACACCATCACCGGAATCGCCAGCCACAGCGTGTGCAGCAGCGCCGACGGCGCCGGCACTTGCGAAGCCGTGGTCAGGATGCCGCCGTTCCAGTGCGGAATCAGGTACACCGCCAGGAACAGCAGCGCGACGATGAACGGATACACCATCAGACTCATGGCCTTGACGATCACCTGTTCGCCGCAACGCACCACGGCCAGCAGACCAAGAATCAGCACGAACGACAGCAATGCACGCGGTGGCGGCGTGATGTGCAATTGGTGTTCGAGGAAACTGGCGACCGTGTTGGTCAGGCCGACGCTGTAGATCAGCAGGATCGGGAAGATCGCGAAGAAATACAGCAGGGTAATCAGCGCGCCGGCCTTGATGCCGAAATGCTGTTCCACCACGTCAGTGATGTCGGCGCCTTCGCGACCGGAGAGCACGAAGCGGGTCAGGCCGCGGTGTGCGTAGAACGTCATCGGGAAGGCCAGCAGCGCGAGGATCACCAGCGGCCAGAAGCCACCCAGACCTGCGTTGATCGGCAAAAACAGGGTGCCGGCGCCGATGGCCGTCCCAAACAGTCCCAACATCCAGGTAGTGTCATGGCGATTCCAGCTCGACAGTTCGGCTGGTGCCGCCGCTTCAAAGCGTTGTTCGACGCTATTGGCCTGATCATTCATCCGGTCGGATCTCCGCATTCCGGTCACTTGCCACTCGGTCAGGACGCGTCGGAAAAAACCGACAGACATGCTCCGGCCGAAACAGGGGCGCGATTCTCCGCGATAAATGAACAGAAGCAAAGACTTAGCTGAGGAATGGTTGTGCGGAGCAGATCGGAGGCTTGTCGTTTTTGGGAAAAATACTGTCGGCGCCAGATACGCCATATGTCGCTTTATGGCATGTACCGGCGCCGAATAAACCATGGGAAAGCCCGATCAGATCGATCGGGCCAATATGAAGCCGAGGAACATGCAAAAGATGCCCAGCCCCAGCAACCCCCAGATCGGGCGCATTTCTTTCCGGTTTTTGATGCGTATTTTTTCGGCCCACTCATCGTGTTCCCGTTCCAGTTGTTCCATTCTGGCTTTGGCGTCATAGGTGCTCATATGGATTTCCTTTTGGGTCATGTGTCTGAAGATTGCGAAAACGAACGCTCAAAACTTGAAAAAGACGCCTGCCAATGCCGCGCTTGCCGTCAACACGCCGGCCACCACCGCGACTGGATAAAAATACGTCTCCCACTTCAGCTTCTTCTGTTCCGCCAGAAGCTTCTGCCGCTCAGCTATCAGTTTTCGCGTTTCGTTATGCAGCCTGTCGAGTTCCAGGTTTTCACGGTTGTTCTGAAGCATTGGCCTTCCTTGGCTGATGGCAATTTCCGTCCGGGTTGCCGCTCCGTCCTGAAGAGCGCATCACGTCATGCTCTCTATGGTTTCGCGTTTCTCACCCCGCCGTATAGCGGATGAATCCGGCAGCACGCGTAGGCAACATCCGTAAATCCCGCAGGACGGTGCGTCCATTTCCTAACACTTTTAAACAGCCCCACCGACCGGCATTTTTCGGCTATACCCAATGGCGAATTGACTGACATCCCCGTCCAGTCCCCTTCGCCTGTGGAGCCATCCCATGCCCCTCGTCCGCGTCGACATCAAGAAAAACCCGGACCCGACGTTCGCCAAACGCATTGGCGAAGTGATCTACGCCGCCCTGCGCAGCGAGATCAATGTGCCGGAACATGACAACTTTCAGGTGCTGGCCGAGCACGACGACCAGCACTTCGTCTATGACCCGCAATATCTGGGGATTCAGCGCAGCGACGGCATCGTGTTCATCCAGCTGACCATCAGCGAAGGCCGCACCGTGGAGATGAAACAACGGCTGTTCCAGACCATCGCGCGCAACTTGAACCAGCAACTGGCCGTGCGCCAGGAAGACGTGTTCATCAATCTGGTGGAGGTGAAAAAAGAGAACTGGTCGTTCGGCAACGGCATCGCCCAGTACGTGACGTGATTCAGTGACCGCCAGCGCCGGCGTCACCTTCTGACGAAGCACCCGCGCACTCCCCGCCTCAGCTCCTACACTGCCTGATGCGGGGCCGTGCCAACCATTGCCAATGCGCTCTGGAATCAGCACTCTGAACCGACTTTTGCGCCCGAAGACCGACGATCACAGGAGCCGAGCAATGCCCGCCACCGTTCTGGTACTGGTTGAAACCATCAATGACTATTTACCGATTCTCGAACGACAGGGTTTTCACCTGATTCTCGCGCCGACCCCTGCCGAACGCGCGCAAGCCATCGCCACCCACGGGGCGCGGATCGACGCGGTGCTGACCCGTGGCCCGCTGGGTTTATACGCTGAAGAGATCGCCGCATTACCCGCGCTGAAAATCATCTGCGTGATCGGCGCCGGTTACGAACAGGTCGACCTGCAAGCCGCCAGCGACCGGGGCCTGACCGTGACCAACGGTGCCGGGGTCAACGCTTCGTCGGTGGCTGACCACGCCATGGCCATGTTGCTGGCGCTGGTGCGTGACATACCGCGCTGTGATGCCGCCGTGCGTCGGGGCGAGTGGCCGAAGATCATGCGCCCGTCGCTGGCCGCCAAGCGCCTGGGGATTCTCGGGTTGGGCGCGGTCGGGATGGCGATTGCCAAGCGCGCAAGCCTGGGCTTCGACATGGAGATCAGTTACCACAACCGCCAGGTGCGCAGTGACGTGCCCTACGCCTTCTGCTCGACGCCGACCGAACTGGCCCGGGCCTCTGACTTTCTGGTGGTCGCCACGCCTGGCGGCATCGGCAGCCAGCATCTGGTGACCCGCCCGGTGCTCGATGCCCTGGGGCCCAACGGTTTTATCGTCAATATTGCCCGCGCCAGCGTGATCGCAACCGCTGACCTGATCAGCGCTCTGGAACAGCGGCGAATCGCAGGTGCAGCGCTGGACGTATTCGACCACGAGCCGCAAGTGCCCGATGCGCTGAAAAACCTCAGCAATGTGCTTCTTACCCCTCACGTCGCCGGCCTGTCTCCGGAAGCCACCCAAGGCACCGTTGAGCTGGTGGGCAAAAATCTGGTGGCGTTCTTCTCCGGCCAACCGGTACTGACGCCGCTCCAACTACCGCCGAAACTGAACAACCAGCGCGTGCACTAAAGCACGCCGAGCAAGGTCCACAGACGCCGGGATTCGGCGTCTGCCGAAATCAGCTCGCCAAGCAACTCGCTCAGCGGCTTGTTGCCCCACTCGACGCCGCGCCGGATCAGATACGGCACCGGGCTGTGGGGTTCGGTGCGGGCCAGGTACTCGGCGATCAACAGCAATTGCCGATAAGCCTCTTCACGACTGGCCGGTTCGCGCTGCACTGGCGCGGCTTCGGGCGTGACCTTGACTGACGCGTCAACCGGCGAGACCCCGTCCGGCGCAGGCGTCGGTGCCGACAATGGCTGTTGTGGGTGCATGGCGATGAACTCTTGAATCAGTGTCAGCAACGCTTGAAGGGTGTCCTGCAACGGCCCGAGCCCAGGCCCCTGATCCCCCAGATAAGCATCGCACCAGGCATCCAGCCGCTGCAGGTGTTGCAGGCTCAGCAGCAGATTGCCTTGATGGCGCAGCCAGAAAGCCATGGGCGTGGCCCGCACCTGCTCGATGAGTTTCTTGTGTTCGCTGCGCGCGCTTTCGGCCGATGCCTTGGCGCCTTTGGAGTCGTTGGCCTGCACCTGCTGCACCTGAATCCGTCGCCAGGTTTCGAGGGTGTAACCCTCAAAATCGCTGTTATTGGCTCCGAATAAAGGCACCCGGGTCAGCAGCACTTCGCTGTAGCGACGCACCAGCCACTCCAGCGGAATCGTCCGCCACGACGGGTCACCGTCGTCGGCCTGCGGGTGCAACTGTTCGGGATAGCGCTCACACAGGCCGGCGATCAGCGCCAGACTGCCCGGCAGTCCATCGAGTCCCTGCAGATGCAGCCAGGCCTCGCCCAGCCACGCGCTGAGCATCAGGTCCTTGCTGCGTTCGAGCAATAACGTGGTGGTCAGCCGCTCGACTTCCGGCCAGTTGGCCCGTTTCAGGGTCGACTGCCAGACGCCGGTGGGCAGACTCGCGTCGTCCTCGCGGCGCAGGTCGCGCAACAGGTCGTACTCACGTTCGTAGCGCAGGTCCGCCCCACAGGGCGCGTCGTCGCTGATGGGCGCGAGCAACTGATCGATCAGGTCCGGCAACGGGGTCGAGGGCAGGCTCACAGATCCTCCTTCTTTGATTCAAGGGCGGCGGTGGTGCCGGTCACCTGAAACGGTGAACGCGGCGCGCGGGTCGGCAACGGCGGAATCGACAACGGCAGTTTCGAGCCCTGACTCATCAGCGAAACGCGCACGAACATCCGGGTGAATTCGCTGGTGACGCTGTCGTTCTGAGCAGTGACCGGCAGGCGCAGGCTCAGCGGAAAATCGGTGTAATCCATGCTCGGCTGACGCTGTACCGAAAAGTGCGCGCGCATCAGGCGCAGCAGTGACCAAGGCCCGCCATACTCCCAACCGGCCTCCAGATCGCGCACCACCAGGTTCGGTTGCAGCGGATCGTTGACCGGACGTTCCTTGCCGTTGCGCGCCCAGCGCAGGGTCAGGCGAATCGGCTGACCGAGCATCCAGCGCAGGTTCGGTTGATCGGCGGCGGGATAACTGATCTGCTGATTGCCGGCCTGCAGGCCCCAGGCGATCACCTGATCGGCCCCCTTCTCTTCTTCACGATCGGTGCGCCAGCGCACGTCCAGTTCAACGCCGAGAATGCCACTCTTGTCGCGCACGAACAGTGGGGTCAGCCAGACGCTGGCCTGCTTCACCCGGTTGAGAAAGTCTTCCGCCGCCAGCCGCTCCGGTGTCTGACTCAGGACCAGGCCGGCCTGGGCCACCGGCAAGCGCTTGTCGATGATGTCCAGAAAGTGCCGGACCCGCGCGGGGTCAGCATCCTGAGCCTGCACGCCGTTGGCAAACGGAAAGCGCTCGGCCAGGTACTGATTGAAATAGCCGGCCAGCTCGTTCCACGCGGCAGCCGCCTGTTGCTGTTGCAAAAACTGGCAGCGTTGCAGGGCCGACTGTTGCAGCTCCACCGCGCGCATCGCCAGAGTGCCACGCCCGCCGGTCACATTGGCCGTCTGCAACATCTGCACGCAGGAACCGGTGTCCATTTCGATAAAATCACGGCTGACCAGTTGTTCGATCTGCGCCGGTGAACTGGTAGGGTTCGAGTCCTTGTACTTGAGCAAGTCCTCGTTGAGCGCGCTGAATTGGGTCACACGCTCGTAATCGAGCGCCGACAGACTGCCCTGCTGGGTCTTCAGCCATTCCAGGGCCGGGGCACGACGCTCGATGATGCCGAGCATGGTGTTGAATTGCTGCTTGAGACTCAGCTTCAGCTCCTGCACGTCACTGGCGCCATAGAGTTGCAAACCGAGGTTTTTCGATCCGTCCCACTGGCTGATTTCCGTACGGCCTCCGAACAACGGCTGCTCGGTAATCTCATTCAGACCGCCGACAATCTGCGCCATGGCGCGGCGGTTCAACGCGCCCTGCAAAAGCGCCGCCAGATCGGCACGATGCACCTCGACAAAAGCCTTTTGCAGGTTCATCGCCTGCACGGCCTGCACGTTGAACACCTCATAGGGATGAGTCCGGTCATCGTGATCCTTGAGACTCAACCACATCGCCTGCGCGGCGGCGGTTTCGGCCGCTTTCAGCAGTGCTTCGCGATAATCCGGCGGAATGCGCGGCAGCTCTTCGGCGACATAGCTCTTGTAACTGGCGAAATAATTCAGTGACTCATTAAGGTCATCACCATCCACCGTCTGGCCTTGCCGGTTGACGCTGTCCTGGCTCGCCCGTAGCGCAATCGAGACGAAGTCACGCTTGAACAGCGCGTGCACGGCATTGTCGAGCTTGACCACCTGGTCCTGCAGCGCCAGCTGGCCGCTGCCCTGCTGCACCAGCAGATTGCCCCGCGCGCCCACCTGAGCGATCCATTGATCGCGAAAACTCTGCTGCAATTTACCGGCCTGCGCATCGAGTTGCTGTTCGACCGCAGGTCCCAGCAATGAACTCTTGCGCACCTTGTCGAGAAACTCGCGATACCCCGGCACCAGTTCCTGGCCCTTGCCGCGACTCCAGGTCGAGTTGGTCAGGGCAATCGCCGCTTGCAGGTCATCGATCAGTGCACGCAGGTCTTCCAGCTCGGGCAGGTTGTTGCCACTTCCAGCTTCAAGCCGTTCCAGGTGCAGTTTGAGGTAACCGGCCTTGCTGACGAAGTTGTCGGCCAGAAAATACTGATCGAGCCAGCGCTCCATCAGCCCGGTGAAATGGCTCACGATCAGCGGCCGTTCAACACTCAGATCCAGCGCCTGCAAGTCACCGCCATCATTGGCCGCGAGCAGCCGGTTGTAGTAGGCGGCGTGGGGCAAAGTCGCGGCATTGAGGTTGAGCGACAGCGCGCTGTTGCTCAGTTGCGCCAGGTCTTCCAGCGGCGCTCGCTGATTGTTCTGCACTTGGGCGAACAACTGGTTCTGCTGTTCAAGCCGCAAGGCTCGCTCCACCAGATCTGTGGCCTTCTGGTAATTCTGCCACTGCGCCGGGTCTTCGCTTTCGACGCTCGCGCGCCGGTCGGTGGCGCGGATTGCCTTGATTTTCGCCAGTTCCGCGACCAGCAAATCGTGCAGCGGTTGCAGCATGTGGCGTTGGGTCGATCTGAACACTTCCTGCTCGAGTCGCACGTCCAGCGAGGACAACCACGACGTCGGAAAAGCCAGCGAAACGTAGTGCCAGTGCGGCGCCCGCTCCAGCACTCGCCAGAAGTTCTGCACGTTGCGCCGGGTCGGCTCGACCCGATGCTCGTCGTCGATGACTGCCACGTAATTCTTCTGCGCGCCTTGCAGCAGCCGCGCCAGTTCGTGGGCGTCCTTGACCGACGCCTGCCAGACCCAGACCATCGCCACCGCCCACACCACGCCGACCACCAGCGCTACCCCGGCGGTCACTCGCTGCCAGCGCTGACGCAGGCGCAACAGGCGCGGCACGCCCTGGGCCAGTCCGCGCTCGCCGACTATCCGCTGGCGCCACAACTGACGGACAAACGCACTTTGCTGCAAGCCGCTGTCATCGGCAGAAAAACCGTCCAGCGCATCCTCGGCCGGCTGATTGGCCGTCAGGTAAACGCCTCGAAAACACGGTGCCTCGCCCTGAGCATTGCCTTGAAACACCGGTTCCAGCACGGTCTGCAAACCACGACGCAGCGTTTCCAGACGCTCCGGCAAGGCATACAGATCCGCACTCAAATGACCGGACAAGGTGCCGATTTCGATCACGGCTTCCGCCACCGCGCGGTGCAACCGATTCAGCGCCTGATCGCTCCATTGCCCCTGCCACACCGCATCGCGGGCATAGGGCGACGACCAGCCCAGGGTGCGCTCGCGGGCCTCTTCCGGCAAGGCGCTGATCAGCTCCTGAAATCCCGGCAGTTCTTCCAGCCCGGTGATGACCACGTACACCGGCAGGCTCAGACCAAAGCGCTGCAACAGATCGATGAAGCGCCGACGCGCCGCCAGCCCCAGTTGCGTGGCCTGTTCCAGATGGCTCAACCGATTGACCGGCACGGTCCAGATCACTCCGTCCAGCGGCCGCTTGCTGCGCAGGCGCAGGATCAGCCCGAGCAGGCGCCACCAGCCGCCGCGTTGCAGGTGCATGCCGTCTTCCGGCAGAAACAGCGCCTGGGGCACCACCAGCACCGCGCCTTCGGAGTCCGACCACCAGCGGCCGAACCACGCCGGTTTGTCGGTGGGTTGCAGACGCCACTGAGTGGCAAGTTGCGCGCCCTGGGTTTCATCGCCGAGCATCAGCAGCCACGGCATCTGATAACGGTCGTGGGCGCCCTGCTCCTGTTCCATGTGTCGCACCGCGGCGTAGAAACTGCGGATCGCTGCGCCGCTCCGGGTGCGCAACCACCACACTGCCACCGCGATGATCACCAGCAGCAAAAGAATGGCGACCACCCAGGCCACGATCGTCAGGGTACTCATGAGTCTTGCTCCGGCACCGTCAGGGTGTCGGGTGCCTGCAGCACCGGCTCCAGTTCCTGACGGATGTCGCGCCACAGAAACTGCCCGAGCCCGGTCAGCAGCAGCATCATCGCCAGAATGCCCAGCGCCAGGCGAAAGCCGTCGGGCAACGCCGTGCGCAGCGGCAACTGCAAGGGTGTCGCCAGCGAAGGCTGTACCAGACGCTGGCTGACACCGGCGTAATCGGCCTCGTCCTGCCAGGCAAACGTGAACAGGGCCCGCCGCCACTTTTCCCGTTGTACCTGGCCCTGCTCACCGCGCAAGCGTCCCTGGAAACCGAGGATCAGGCACTGCAAATAGACGTTGGCCAGATCGCGGGTGGTGGGCTGTTGTTCATCAAGCAGGGTCTGGATCGCCGCCGGCACTTGCTCGCCGGCCTGACGGCTGGAATACAGTCGCGACTCCAGGGGTTTTTCCTGCCAGGCGCTCTGGCCCGGCCACGGGCTGAACAGCAGGGTTTCATCGACCAGCGCGACGAAGGCATACACCAGCGCCTTGACCTGTTCGGTCGCCGAATCGCCCACCCGGGCAAACGCCGTGCGCCACAACCGTTGCGAAGCCTGGGTCGAGAGTTCGACCACGGTTTCGACCAGCGCCGCCTCGTCCTCGCTGTCCTTGGACAACTGGCTCCAGTCCTGCGACCACTGCTGCCACGCCTGACGGAACGCACTGCTCAGCGGAGCGTCCTGCAATCCGAGGCTGGCGGCACTTCCTTGCGACATACGACGTTCCTTGTGTGATCAGGCACGTTCACTGTTCTGGGCGACAAACAGCACCACTTGCCATGGACTGCTGGTCAGCTTGGTGGCCGGCGCGGCGATCATCAGCGGCAGTTGCGCGTCGAACCAGCTGCCTTCGGCGGTCACCACGAACAGCCGGGTGTCGTCGCCGACGCTGTAGGCCACCTGCTCGCTGCGGCTCATGGCCTGATGCGTCAGACCGCTCATGCGCTGGCGGCTGAGCAACGCAATGTGCGGCGCCGAAGCGATGATCGCGCCCCGCAGCCATTCGCCGGCCGCCTGCTCGCTGGCACCGTTGGGCATGCGCAGGCCGATGACCAGACGCTGACTCGGTTGCTCGTCCGGCAACTGAATGGAAAAACTCTGCTCGCTGCGCTCGAACGCGATGCTGCGGTAACCGGCGCGGATCAGTTCCAGGGTGTTTTCCAGCCAGTCGAGCAGCGGTTCATAACCGCGCTGCAATTCGAGAAAATCCAGCGGCGCGAACGCCGGCACGCCCGCCAGCGGATCGAGCGCCGACCATGCGCCAGCCAGTCCCAGCAGTTGCACATAAATGCTTTGCGGATGAGCGACACGACTGATCAACGCCCCTTCCACTTCAGGCAACCGCGCCCACAACGCGGTCATCTGCCGACGAATCTCCAGCGCGTCGTCCTGATTGCCGGCCTGCTGCGCCTGGCGCAATCGCCCGCCGAGGAACAGGCACTTCTCCCGCGCCCGGGCGCAGAGCCCGGCCACCCGCCGACCCAATGGCGACTCCGGCAGCAGGACCGGTGTCGGCGGCGTGTACGGCAACGGCAGGAAACCGCCGCCCTCCTTGCGAATTTTCAGCAGCGGCAGGCAGATCGAATCGGCTTTGTTCAGTTGCGTACACAGCCGTGGATTGGGGCGCCACACCGTAATCGATTCGGGGAATTCACCGCTGGTAAGATCCGGCAATGCCTCGCCGACCACCGATTGCAGACGTCCCTTGAGCGGGAGCAACTGGCCGGCGCGCCACAACGGACTGATCGCCAGATAGACCGTCACCGTCGCATCGTTCGTGGCGTCGATCGCGGCAGCGACGTCCAGTTCCAGCGTCGGATCGACGCCGACTTGCAGATTGACCGGCAGGCCGTCCGGCATCGTCCCTTGCAACGACAGCACCCGCACCACCCCGGCGCTCATCGCCGACGGGTCGAACTCCATGTGGCTGACGCCAAAAAACCACGGGTTGCACGCCTGAGCCAGATGCGCGCCGAGCGCCTCGGCCCGCAGGCCCTGTAACTGAAAATGCTGTGGCAGCAATTGCATGCCTTCATGCCAGCAGACCGCGTCAGGTAGCAGACTCATACGACTCCCTTCGACTGCACCGCGAACCGGCGGCGGACGGTGTGTTTCAGTTTTCCTTGCTGACCAGGCTCATCTCGCGACTGTCGAACTTGAGCCAGGCGTCGCTCTGATCGTCCAGCCGCAGGCGGTGCGCTCCGGGAGTGTTATAGCTGGCGAAGACCAAAAGTCCAGCCGCCCGCTTGCCCCCCAGAGGGAACGGCTGGCGGTCGATGAATTGCCCCGGTACCAGCTCCAGCCCCCACACGCTCATCAGTTGACGATAGTCGCGTTGATACTGCTCGCGCTCGGCAAACCACTGGCGGGCAGTGATGCCCGACAGTTGCTTGAGCAGATCCGGATCGTTGACCGCGATAAAGTCCACGGCGATCGGAGTGTCGTCATTGGCCTTGGGAGCGACGTCGAGGGTCAGGCTGTCGAGATCGACTTTCGGCCCGAAAAACGAACAGCCGGCGAGCAGCGCAAACCCGATCGTTAGAAAAAGTCGTGCAGACAAAATGAATTTTCCTTTTCGCCATTCAGTCCAAAAAAGTTTTTCGCTTGCATTTTTATAGACCTGTTCTAGCGTCTTGGGTAGTTCGGTTCCTACAGCCGAATGAGGAAGGTTTGTCAAAGGAACGACAGGTCATCTGCCACCCTTTCTAACCTGTGGTCCAGCAAGGGAAAGCGATGAACGGGCCTCCCCGATGCATTGCGCCCGCCCATCGCATCGGAGTCCGCCGACATGGCAGAAAGTACCCAGCACAAGCTCGACCGGGTTCGCCCGCCCCGCGTGCAAATCACCTACGACGTCGAAATCGGCAACGCCATCGAGAAAAAGGAACTGCCGCTGGTGGTCGGCATCCTGGCCGATCTCTCGGGCAAACCACTCGAGCCGTTGCCAAAACTGAATGAACGGCGCTTCACCGAAATCGACCGCGACAACTTCAACGACGTCCTCGCCTCCATCGCCCCCCGCGCCACGCTGCAAGTCAACAACACCCTCAGCGGGGACGACAGCAAGCTCAACATCGAACTCAACTTCAAGCACATCGACGACTTCGACCCGGTCAAGGTGGTGGAGCAAGTCACACCGCTGCGGCGCCTGTTCGAAGCCCGCCAACGTCTGCGCGACCTGCTGACCAAACTCGACGGCAATGACGATCTGGACAAGCTGCTGCGCGACGTCATCGCCAACACCGAAGGCTTGCAAGAGATCAAGTCGGCCCGCCCGGACACCGCTGTCCCGGCCGCTGATGCCGAAGCTCCGGCCGAACCGCAAGCCTGATCGTCCACCTGACCGAGGAAGAATTCGCCATGCCCGCCGCCGCCCAGAATCAAGCCAGCGAAAATGCTGCTGCCGAGACTTTATCCCTGCTCGATCGAATCATCGCCGAGGGCCGCATGGCCCATGACGACAGTCAGCAGGACTACGCCCGCGACATGCTCGCGGAGTTCGCCACCCAGGTGCTCGACGAAGGCATGGCCATCGACAAGGACACCGTGGCGATGATCAACGACCGCATCAGCCAGATCGACGAGCTGATCAGCGCTCAGCTCAACGAAGTGCTGCATCACCCGGACCTGCAAAAACTCGAAGCGTCCTGGCGTGGCCTGCACATGCTGGTGCAAAACACCGAAACCAGCACCCGGCTGAAACTGCGTCTGCTCAACGTGACCCAGAAGGAGCTGCAGAACGATCTGGAAAAAGCCGTCGAGTTCGACCAGAGCGCGCTGTTCAAAAAGATCTACGAAGAAGAATACGGCACCTTCGGTGGCCATCCGTACAGCCTTTTGGTCGGTGATTACACCTTCGGCCGCCACCCGCAGGACATCGGCCTGCTGGAGAAACTGTCGAACGTCGCCGCCGCTGCCCACGCGCCGTTTATTGCCGCCGCCAGTCCGCGTCTGTTCGACATGAACAGCTTCACCGAGCTGGCCGTGCCGCGTGACCTGTCGAAGGTGTTCGAAAGCCAGGAGTTGATCAAGTGGCGCTCGTTCCGCGAAAGCGAAGATTCGCGCTACGTCTCGCTGGTGCTGCCGCACTTCCTGCTGCGCCTGCCTTACGGCCCGGACACTTCGCCGGTGGAAGGCATCAACTATGTCGAAGACACCAACGGCACCGACCACAGCAAATACCTGTGGGGCAATGCCGCGTGGGCGCTGTCGCAACGCATCACCGAAGCCTTTGCCAAATACGGCTGGTGCGCGGCAATCCGTGGTGCTGAAGGTGGCGGCGCCGTGGAAGGTTTGCCGGCGCATACCTTCCGCACCAGCTCCGGAGATCTGTCGCTGAAGTGTCCGACCGAAGTGGCGATCACCGACCGCCGCGAGAAGGAGCTCAACGACCTCGGCTTCATCGCCCTGTGCCACAAGAAAAACAGCGACATCGCGGTGTTCTTCGGTGGCCAGACCACCAACAAATCCAAGGTCTACAACACCAACGAGGCCAACGCCAACGCACGAATCTCGGCGATGCTGCCCTATGTGCTCGCCGCCTCGCGTTTCGCCCACTACCTGAAGGTGATCATGCGCGACAAGGTCGGCAGTTTCATGACCCGCGACAACGTGCAGACCTACCTCAACAACTGGATCGCCGACTACGTGCTGATCAACGACAACGCGCCACAGGAGATCAAGGCGCAATACCCGTTGCGTGAAGCCCGGGTGGACGTCACCGAAGTCGCCGGCAAGCCCGGTGCCTATCGCGCGACAGTGTTCCTGCGGCCGCACTTCCAGCTCGAAGAGCTGACTGCGTCGATCCGCCTGGTCGCGACCCTGCCGCCACCGGTCGCCGCCTGACCCGTACACGCCCGCAGGGTTCCTTGCGGGCGTTTCCCTGTTTGCCTGGCACGACACCTTTCAGGAGTTTCAAGCGATGGATGCAATCATTCTCGACCTCGGCGGCGACATCAAAGGCGACAGCCTGCTCGAGGGCTACAAGGACAAGATCGAAGTCATGTCTTTCAGCCACAACGTGGCGATGCAGGTGACCAACGACGTCAGCAACTCGGAGCGCACCTCCGGTCGGCCGCACATCGGTGAATTTACCCTGACCAAATTCATCGACAGTTCGACCCCCTCGCTCAACGAGTATTGCTGCGCCGGCAAGCCGATCCCGGAAGCCAAGATCACCATCGGTCGCAACGCCGCCGAAGGCAGCGGGCAGATCATGCCGTTCATCATTTACACCCTGACCAACGTGGTGATCTCCAACGTCAGCGTCAGTGGCGGCACCGGTGGCAAGCCGGTAGAGACGCTGTCCCTGAACTTCACCAAGATCAAATGGGAACTCACCGCGCAGAAAGACGACGGCACCAAGGAAGGCACCGCCGGCACGGTCTGGGACCTGGCCGCGAACAAGGCCAGCAAGTAACCGGACGCAACGGCCATGGCAGGCACGGGGATGCTCCCGCCGCTGTTCGAACGCCTCGCGTGCAGCGAGGCGGACGGCGTGCAGGTGTTCGATCGTCAGGACCTGCTCGATTCGGTGCACACCGAACTGGCGCGCCTGTTCAACACCCGCCGTGGCCCGCGCGCCCTGACCTCCCCGCCCAGCGTCATCGACTACGGCATCGCCGACTGGAGCGCCCTGCAACAACAGCGCAGCGATGACCGGCGTCGGCTGGCGCGGGACATTCGCGAAGCCATCACCCATTTCGAACCGCGCCTGCTGCTGGGCGAGGTTCAGGTCAATCCCCTGCCCGAGCACCCGCAGCGCCTGAGCATTCGCCTGCTCGGCGAATTGCACAGCGGTTCGCAGCACTGGCCGGTGGCCTTTGTCATCGAGCCCGGCAACGAAGGGCTGGAGGTGCGCCATGAGCGACTCGATTGACCCGCAACTGCTCGACTACTACCAGCGCGAACTGACCTGGCTGCGTCACGCCGGCAGCCAGTTTGCCGAGCGCTATCCGAAAGTCGCGCGGCGCCTGGAGCTGTCCCCCGGCGAATGCCCCGACCCGCATGTCGAACGCTTGCTGGAAGGTTTCGCCCTGCTCGCGGCACGTCTGCAACGACGACTGGATGATGACTACGCCGAGTTCAGTGATGCGCTGCTTGAACAGCTTTATCCCTTGGCCATGCGCCCCTTGCCGTCCTGCGCCATCGTCCAGTTCGAGCCGGACCCGAGCAAAGGCAACCTCGACGGCGGCTATTCCCTGCCCCGGGACACGCCGTTGTTCGTCACCACCGGCAAGGGCGAAAGCATTCACTTTCGCACCAGCGCCGCCGTGCGCTTGTGGCCGATCGAAGTCAGCGAAGCCTTGTTCCTCGGCAGCGATGAAGCCCAGGCGCTGACGGGTGTGGCGCAGTCCCGTTCGGCGCTGCGCCTGAGCCTGCGTTGCCTCGGCGACAGCCAATGGTCCGAACTGGGTATCGAACAGCTGCGTATCCACCTGGCCGCATCACCGGTGATCAACGCCAGCCTCTATGACCTGCTCGGCGCTCACGCGGTGCAGGTACTGGCCGGCTCACCGGGGAGCATTCCCGTCAGCGTGAAAGGCCTGCCGAAGATCGTCGGTTTCGCCGACGACGAGGTACTGCTGCCGGACGAAGACGGCGTGCATCCGGGCATGCGCCTGCTGGCCGAGTACTTCGCATTCCCGGACAAATTCCACTTCTTTGATCTGCCCCTGTCCGGCGTTTCGAGCGACAGCCAGACGCTGTATCTGTACGTCGTTTTCGACCGGGCCCCGGCGGGTCGCCTGCACTTGCAGGCCAGCGATATCGCACTGGGCTGCGCGCCGGTGATCAACCTGTTCCCGCGGACCTCGGAGCCGCTGCGCCCGGACGGAACCCGCAGCGAGTATCGACTGGTCGCCGACAGCCACCGGGAAAACAGCGTCGAGATCCACAGCATCCGCAGCCTGCGCGCCAGCTCCGCCAGCGGCGTACAAAGACTGCCGGCGTATTACGGCAGCCAGCACAGCAGCGGTGACCGGCAACGTTACTGGCATGCGCGACGGGTCAACGGGCAGACGCCGAACCGGCTCGGCAGCGACCTTCTGGTCAGCGTCGTCGACACCCGTCTCGAACCGCAGACCGACCTGCCCGATTACAGCCTGACCGCCGAACTGCTGTGCACCAATCGGCATCTGGCCCAGAGCCTGCCTGCCGGCACACCACTGGGTTTCGAACGACCAGGCCCGGTGGCGTGGGCCCGCCTGCGCAATCCACCGAGCCCACAGAGCCTGCCGCGTCTGGACGGTGATTCGCGCTGGCGGCTGGTGTCGCAATTGACCCTCAATCATCTGTCGCTGGTCGAAGGACCGCAGGCGCTGGATGCACTGAAGGAAATCCTGACCCTGCATAACCTGCGCGATGAGGCCAGCGCCCTGCGCCAGATCGAAGGATTGTCGAGCCTCGGTTGCGAACGGGTGATCGGCCATGTCGGCGCCGACGCCTGGCGCGGTTGGCGCAATGGGCTTGAAGTGCAACTGCAGCTCGATCCACAGCATTTCGTCGGCAGCAGCGCCGTGCTGTTTTCGGCGGTGCTCGCGCAATTCTTTTCGGTGTACGCCACGGCCAATCGCTTTGTGCGCACGGTACTCATGCAGGCAGACAAGGAGGTCAAGGCATGGCAACCCCAAGCCGGCATGCCCCTGTCGCTCTGACCCTGAGCCAGCGCCTGCGCCGCGATCCGCAGGCGTTCGAATGGTTGCAGGCGTTGCTGTTGCTGGAGCGCGAACAGCCGCAGGCGGACAGTCTTGGTACAGGTTCATCGCCACAGGCCGAAGCGCTGAAGTTGCGCGGGCCGCTGACGCCGGTGTTCGCCGCCAGTCAGATCGAGCGCCTGGAGGAAAAACCCGGTGAACCGCTGACCCTGAACACGCCGATGTTCGGTCTCGGCGGCCCCGACGGTCCGTTGCCTTACGCCTATCAGGAATGGCTGCAACAACGGGCGCGGGCCAAGGATCACGCGCCCGCCGAGTTCCTCGATCTGTTCCAGCATCGGTTGCTCAGCCTGCTGTACAAGGTGCTGCGCAAACACCGGATCGCCCTCGGATTTACCACCCCGGGGGCCTCACCGGTGCAGGCGCAATTGCGGGCGCTGACCGGGTTGTTGCCCAGGTCCCTGCAAGAGCGCCAGGCGATTCCCGACTGCGCCGTTCTGGCCTGCACGGCGTTGTACGCCGATGGCCGCCGCTCGTTGGCAGGGTTCGCGGCGATTGTCCGCGAGCAATTTTGCGTGCCGGTGGAACTCAGTGCCTATGCAGGGGCCTGGCGCGAGATCCCTCGGGCCAGCCGCAGCGTCATGAAGGCTGGCGGACGCAATTTGCAACTCGGACGCACGGCCGTCGCCGGTACTCGCGTCTGGGACGAACACGCCGGTATTCGCCTGACGCTCGGGCCCTTGTCTTCGGCGCAGGCCGGACGTTTTCTGCCGGACGGCGAAGCGCATCCGGCACTGGCGAGCCTCGCAGCGTTGTATTTCGGTCCGGATCTGGACGTGAAACTGGTGCTGCTGGTGCGCGGTGCCGGGCCCCTGCAACTCGACCGACAAACCCCGGCCCTGCTCAGCTGGAACGGTGGCCTGCAACGGCAGAGCAGCCTGGCCGTGCAACGGATCGAAACCCGCTTGCGTCAGTTGGAGATCACCTGAAATGGAACTGGCCAGCCTGATCGGACGCCTCAACCCGGATAACCGCCGCGCCCTCGAGCGTGCCGCGCAACGGTGTTTGCAGCGCGGGCATCACTTTGTCGAGATCGAGCATCTGTTGCTGGAGTTGCTGGAGATCGAGGGTGGCGATTTTGCCTTTCTGCTGCCGCGTTTCGGACTGGAACGAGATGCACTGACGGCGGAGATCAACAAGGCGCTGGAGCTGTTCAAGGCTGGCAGCACGCGCACACCGGCGTTGTCTTCGCACACGTTGGGGTTGCTGGAGGACGCGGTGGTGCAGGCCAGTGTGCTGGGCGTCGACAACATTCGTTCCGGGCTGCTTTTATTGGCGCTGATTGATCGCGACGAGCGCCGCAGCCTGCTGCTCAACAGTGCATCGTCATTGCTGCGGATTCCAAAAGAAGCCCTGCGTTCAAACCTGCTGGAGTGGACGGAAAACTCCCGCGAACACGTTGGCCCGCGTTCTGTGTCTTCTGCAAATCCAGCGCCACGGCAGGACTCGGTACTCGATCAATACACCCAGGATCTGACCGCCGACGCTCACGCCGGACGCATCGACCCGATCGTCGGTCGCGATGGCGAAATCCGTCAGTGCATCGACATTCTTTTAAGACGCCGGCAGAACAACCCGATTCTCGTCGGCGCACCCGGCGTAGGCAAAACCGCCGTGGTCGAAGGCCTGGCGCTGCGCATCGCCGCCGGGGATGTGCCGCCGTCGTTGCAGGAAGTCAGTCTGCGGGTGCTCGACCTCGGTTTGCTGCAGGCCGGGGCCGGGGTCAAAGGTGAATTCGAACAGCGGCTCAAAGGGGTGATCGACGCGGTTCGCAGTGCGGACAAACCGATCATCCTGTTCATCGACGAGGCACACACCCTGATCGGCGCTGGCGGTGCCGAAGGTGGCAGCGATGCGGCCAACTTGCTCAAACCCGCGCTGGCCCGGGGCGAACTGCGCACGTTGGCCGCGACGACCTGGATGGAATACAAAAAATATTTCGAGAAAGACCCGGCCCTCGCCCGCCGCTTTCAGCTTGTGCAGGTCGAGGAACCGGACGAAATCACCGCCGTGGAAATGCTCCGTGGCGTCGCCGCCAAACTCGAACAGCACCACGGCGTGCAGGTGCTGGATGCGGCAATCCACGAAGCGGTGAAACTCTCGCACCGCTACATCTCTGGCCGCCAGTTGCCGGACAAAGCCATCAGCGTCCTTGACACCGCCTGCGCTCGGGTCGCCCTCGGCCAGCACGACGTGCCGCCACCGCTGGAGAGCCTGCGCCACCGTCAGCAAAGCCTCAAAGAAGAAGTCGAGCGCCTGCGCCGCGAACAGGCCACGGGGCTGGATCACCGCGAGCGCATTACCCTGCTGGAAAGCGAATCGAAGACCAATGTCCAGGCCATTCGCGAACTGGAAACCCGCTGGAGCGAAGAGCGCGTCGCCGTGCGCGAACTGCTCGACACCCGCCGCGAGTTACTGACGTTGAGCGAAAGCGCCGACAGTGACAGGCCCGATGAAGCCACCGACAACCGCATCGATCATCTGGCCGCCGAACTTATGCGCCTGGAAGCCGGGCTCGATGCGATCCGCCAGGACGATCCGCTGGTGCCTGAACAGGTCGACGGCAAAACCGTCGCCGCCGTGATCGCCGGCTGGACCGGTATCCCCGTCGGCAAAATGCTCGCCGACGAAGCCCATGCCGTGCGTACCCTCGGCACCCGCATGGGCCAGCGGGTGATGGGCCAAAGCACCGCGCTCAACACCATCGCCCAGCGTTTGCAGGCCTACCGTGCAGGTCTGACCGATCCGCAAAAACCGGTTGGCGTGTTCCTGCTGGTCGGCCCCACCGGCGTTGGCAAAACCGAAACCGCGTATGCGCTGGCCGACGCGCTGTACGGCGGTGAGCGCAACCTGATCAGCATCAACCTCTCGGAATATCAGGAAGCCCACACCGTCAGCCAGCTCAAGGGCGCTCCGCCCGGTTACGTTGGTTACGGCAGTGGCGGCGTGCTCACCGAAGCGGTGCGGCGCAAACCGTATTCGGTGGTGTTGCTGGATGAAATCGAGAAGGCGCATCCGGATGTGCTCGAAGCGTTTTACAACGTGTTCGACAAGGGCTTGATGGAAGACGGGACCGGGTTGGTGGTCGACTTCAAGAACACCGTGATGCTCGCCACCAGCAATGTCGGCGCTGAGTTATTGCTCGATACACCGACTGCACAACTCGGCTCGGAAGCCTTCAACGAAGCGCTGCACAAAGTTCTGCTGCGAGCTTTCCGCCCGGCCTTTCTGGCGCGCATGACGGTGGTGGCGTATCGCCCGCTGGATGAGCAGACGCTGGAAGGCATCGTGCTGGCGAAGCTGGAGAAACTGCGCGGCCGCTACAAAGCGGCGACCGGCAAACCGTTCGAGTTCGATGCGGGCATCGTCAAAGCCGTACTCGCCAAATGCAGCGCGGCAGGCGCGCGGGATGTCGAGAACGTATTGATGACACAGGTGACAGGAAAGTTGGCCGAGTGGGTGCTGGAATAGGGAAACGCTATTAGCCAGTAACCGCATTGCAGGCACAGTTTTTTACTGATGCCAGAGAGAAGGCGACACGCGCATGGAGCTGAGCAACCAATACGATCTGGCCAAGATCTCAATCATTCTGGGCTCGCTCGCCAGCGGGCAAAACTGGGTCACCCATGCTTATGAGCAATCCAGGGCTTTTGATATCCAGGAAGTGCAGTGCGCGTTCTTTCAGGGTGAGGAGCGTCTTTTTATTGCAGCAAACCCACGTGAGCACACGGGTGTCCTCAATATGCTCAATCGTTGCGGCGTCACCAATCTCAGCAGCCTGATGCAACTCTTGTATAAAGCGCACAAGATTTTCAGTGCACCGAGTGTGACCTTGCACTCGCTGGGGATGGCGTACTTTTACTCGGCCCAGGATCGAGACGGCTACAGTGCCGTCCACACCGTCAATGCATCATTCAACCCCGCCCCCCTGACCGCAGAACAAACGACCAAGATCAAAAAAATTGTCGATATTGAAACAAAGCTGCCAAAAGACATCGAGGCTCCGCATGCCTGGCTGTATAAAAAACTGGCGGGCAAAAGCATTGATCCCAAGAAACTGAACACCACCACCGGCAGCCTTCACCTTGTGACTTCGTTAGCCAGCATCGGTACGCAAACCGTCAACGTGATCGAAAACAATGAAGAGAACGTTCACGCTGAATTGGCGCTGCTCAAATTTTTTACGAAGGGCATGGTCGAGGGTCATTTTTCAAAGAGCAAAATCTTCCTCGGTGGCAAAAAAGCCGCCTGTGAGAATTGCCAGAAATGGATTGATCACTACAAGAAGATTCTCGTGAACGGCGCCTCACTTCATACCCCGGAAGATGCCCGCCCATCGACTACCGCGACCGATTCCACCTGCCCTTCAGAGTTCATACCAGCCCTCGTGGCGCCTGGAGGCTGCAAAGTCGACACCGCTGATCCTCGTTTTAATCTGCTGTTCAGCGGCAGCAGAGTGGATGCAGTCACCTGGCCTGCGCCCGTTGTCGCCGTGCCCGTGGCCGTCGGGGCGTAACGGACGACAGGAAATTAACGGTTATTCCCCTCCAGCCGTGCAGTGAGGGGCTGCTGTTTCATGTTCAACGAGTGCGAAGGAGTGCGTATGTACCGGACCGTTCTATATCGAGGCACCACTGAACTATGGGAGCAGGCTGTTATTGAAGCCAGCCTGCCACCGATCAATGCTCCGGTTGCCGTAGGCAGCTATCTGCAGAAGGTAAAGATCATCAAACCCAATCTGGAAAACGAAATACGCACCCGGATCGCGCAGAAACCTTGTTCGACATTGCGCAGCGGCAAGGAAATCATCCTCGGAAATGTTCCTGTCCCGTTAGATCAATTGAACGCCCAGCAAATCAATCAAGAGATTGTTGCTCGGGTGGGTGTGGAAACGGCTTTCGGTACGCCCAATTACTACAGTCATTTTGTGCCGTGCGGGACTTACTCCGGTATTTCCGAGAATTTCGGTCACGGCGGTTACTACCGGTTCGAGATTCAGGGAAAGATTTACGGCCCCACCCTGCAAGAAATCGAAGAATACGTCGCCGAACGCCATACGCTGCCTTCCTATGTCGTCCCGTTGTTTCGGGGTGGCAGTAACGAAGTGCTTGCCTATACCGGAAGCCTGATTACTTCAGTGGTTTTGATGCGCGGCAGCGATGTGTATCGAACGGTTTTGAACTCACTCGATTAGTCGTAAAGAGGTTGCACAAGGAGCGTTGCATGTACTCGATCATGATCTGGAATACCCAGCACTTCGATAATCAGCGGGCCAAGCTCTCCAGTGCGTATTCGGATAAAAAGCAGTTTCTGGACTATTTCATCCAGCAAAAGAAGCCAGACATTATTGCTCTGTTTGAAGTGGGCAAAACCGGATCGATCAATGAAAGTCTGGTCAGCGACTTGATGGGCAGCTACACCCTCGCCTCAGTGCTCGCGCAGGAAGGAGGCAAGAAGAAGCACACCACCCTCGGTTCCATGGTGCTGATTCGCGATGCTATCGCCAAAGAGTTCGACGATGTCACCGAGCGTTACATTCTGTCGGACACCGAACAACGCGCACCGCTGATCATTCGCCACAAAGCGTCAAGTTATGGTTTTGCGTTCTATCACGCCAACGCGTCCTACATGGCACCCGGCAACATTCTCGACACCATCGGTTTCATCGAAAGCAACGCCGATAACCTGGGTATCAAACAGTTGCTGTTTTTTGGCGGCGATCTGAACGTGAATGCCGTCGAAGGGCCCGAGACAATGCTCGGCATGAGCAGATTGCTGCCCAAAGGTGCCGGCTATACCCATTTGAGCGTGCGTAATGTCACCTTGCAGCAGGCGACGAACGAACTGCGCCTGCGCCAGGAATTCGGGTACGACATGAACCATACGCCGCATTCCTATCTCGAACACTACATGAACATGGAAGCCATCGAGCGTTGCGAAATACTGCCTATCCTGTTGATGCTCGACTACGCCTATGTTCATGCCCCACACGCTTGGGAGGCGAGCTGCGACGGTAGCGTTCAAATCGAAAGCGACATGGATGGAAACACCGTCAGCATCTCGCCGCGCTGCTTGGGCCAGACCATTCGCAGCGACCATTTCCCGGTGTTGTTCACGCTCAAGGCTACACTCGAATAACTCTCGTAAAGGTCGCTCAATGCCCCGTTCCACCGACAGCAACACTACGCTCTCCCTCACCGCCACCTCGCTGTCGGCGCTTTATCCTGAGTCACTCTCCGGTGAGGAAGCCCTGAACACCCTCGGCGTTCAAACCCTCAACGGATTGAACGACGGTACCTCGCTCACCCTCACCAGCGCCATCGCCACCCACGTCACCACCACCCTGCACAACGACGCGCAACTGCGCCCCTTCGACGCACTGGTGGCCGAGATCCGCCAGCTCCCCGCCGACGCCACCGCCGAGCGCTATCAACTTTTATTAAGACCGTGGCTCTGGTGGCTGTCTCTGGCCAGCAACAACCGCGTGTTCCAGAACCTCGCCACTTCGGACATCGTCACCACAATCTTCAAGGCCCACGGTTTCACCGATTTCAAACTCTCGCTGACCGGCAGTTACACCCCGCGCGAATACTGCGTGCAATACGGCGAGACCGATTTCGCCTTCGTCTCGCGGCTGCTGGAAGAAGAAGGCATTTTCTGGTTTTTCACCCACGAGGACGGCAAGCACACACTGGTGCTGGGTGACAGCAACGACGCCTTCGTGCAGATCCCCAACGGGCCGAAGGTCAAGTATCTGGGCCAGCAAATGGGCGGGCGCGAGCTGCACGGCATCCGTTCGGGCCAGGTGTGCCTGCAAGCCGTGGCCGGGGTGTACAAGGCAACGGATTACGAGTTCACAACGCCGACCACTTCGCTCTTCGGCCAGGCCGAGGCCGTGGCCGGGCCGCGATCGATCTATGAGCATCCCGGCGGCTACAACGCCAAGGCTCGGGGCGATGCCTTGACCAAACAACGGGTCGACGGGCTGCGCAGTGAAGAGAAGCGTTTTGTTGGCGAAAGCGACTGTCGCTGGCTGATTCCGGGGCACTGGTTCACCCTCGAAGGCCACGAAGATGCGACCCTGAACATCGATTGGGTCGTCACTCGGGTCACCCACGACGCCAGCCACGAAAGCTATCGCAACCGCTTCGAAGCGATCCCCAGGGCCACGCCATTTCGTCCGCAACGCCTCACGCCAAAACCGCGCATGCATCCACAAACCGCCGTCGTGGTCGGCAAGTCCGGCGAAGAAATCTGGACCGACGAATACGGCCGGATCAAGTTGCAGTTCCCTTGGGATCGCGATGGCAAAAATGACGAAACCAGTTCCTGCTGGGTACGCGTCGTGCTGCCATGGAGTGGCAAGGGTTTCGGCATGCAGTTTGTGCCGCGGATCGGTCAGGAAGTCATTGTGACGTTTATCGACGGTGATCCGGACCGGCCGCTGGTCACCGGTTGCGTGTACAACGGCGACAACGCCCTGCCCTATGCCTTGCCGGCGAACCAGACCCAGTCGGGGATCAAGACTCAATCGTCCAAGGGCGGCGGCGGGTTCAACGAGCTGCGTTTCGAGGACAAGAAAGATGCCGAGGAAGTGTTCCTGCAGGCGCAGAAAGACCTGAAGATCAACGTGCTCAACGACACCACCGCCACGGTCGGCCACGACGAAACCCTGACCGTACAAAACGCCCGCACCCGCACGGTCAAGGACGGCGATGAAACCGTCACGCTGGAGAAAGGCAAACGCAGCGTCACGATCCAGACCGGCAGCGACAGCCTCGATGTGAAGGACAGCCGCACCGTCAAGGTCGGCGCCGACCAGAACCACAGCACCGGCGGCAACTACACCGACAAGGTCACCGGCGATTACAGCCTGACGGTGGACGGCAACCTGACGATCAAGGTCAGCGGCACCCTTACCCTGCAAAGCGGCGGCAGTTTCACGATCAAGAGCGGCGCGGATCTGGCCACTTCGGCCAGCACGTCGATCACCCAGAAGGCCGGCACCGCCATAACCAATCAGGCCGGGACTTCGCTGGACAACAAGGCCGGAACCACGCTGACCAACGACGCGGGGATCAGCCTGACCAACAAGGGCGCGGCCTCACAGACCGTGGACGGCGGCGGCATGCTGACCATCAAGGGCGGGCTGGTGCAGGTCAACTGACAAGGAGAAACCATGGCGATCACACCGCTGGATTGGCAGCAGGATGAAAAACACCTCAAGGGCCGCCTGCAGGACGGCCAGCTCGACGGCCCGTTGAACATCAAGGATGACGGTCGCCCGCAGGCGGATCTGAATTACAGCCAGGGCGAATTGCAGGGCACGTCCCTGCTCTACCATCCCAACGGCAAGGTCTCGGCGCAGATGCCGTTCGTGCGCGACAGGCTCCAGGGCATCGCCAGTTTTTATGCGCCCGAAGGCTGGTTGCAGCGTAAGGCCACCTACCGGCGCGGGCTGTTGCATGGCGAGGCGTTCAATTACTTTCCCGACGGGCAAGTGGCGGAAGCCGAGTTCTATCGCGATGGCGTGCGTGAAGGGCGTTATCAGCGCTTTCATCCCAACGGCAAACCGGCGGTGGATGCGCGTTATCTCAATGGCCAGTTGATGGAGCCGGAGCAAGGGTTTGCCGAGGACGGGCGACCGCTGGATGCCGATGGCAAGCCGATTTCCCGGGTGCGCTGGTGGTTTCGCAAGTGGACGGATCCGGCGCAGGCCTGATTCAGGGAATCAACATCTGCATCTGCCCCGGCATCACGATCTTGATCACCCCCGCCCAGTTGCACATCAACGTACTGTTGGCATCGATCGCCGGCATCCCGCCCAGCAGCAGGGTCGGCGCACCGCCGGGGATCCACGGCGTGGCGGTGGCGGGAATGCAGGGCATCGGCGTCAGTACGCCCAATGCCGCAGCCGTGGCAGCGGCGACCATCGGGTTGGCCAGGCTCATGCACATACCGAACGTGGTGACGTTGACCAGCGGAATGTGATCCATGATGTTCGCCGCCGGCATCCCGCCGGTCAGCGTGCGGTTGACCGGCAGCACGTTGAGCACCGCCGGCGCGGCGCCGAAACTGCATTGCAGGGTGGCGCTGGCACAGACTTGCGGGCAGCCCATTTCAAAGCTCCTTTGTGAACAAGGCATACGCGCTAAACCTTAGTCGCCAGCGGCCCGACGCGCACATTCCCAAAGGTGATTATCGTCCAACACGCTAACCTATAAGACCGAACCGCGCTTGTGACGACCCGAGCGCGCCATTAGATTAGCCAATGATGTCTGGCCTCCAAAATAAGCAGAAGGGATAAGCATGGCGCTTACTGACCAGTCCACCCGTATCCGCTCTGGCGAAGAACTCGATGCCAGCCTGATCGATCCGTACCTCAAGGCGCACATTCCGGGCCTGACCGGCACGCCGCAGATCAGCCAGTTTCCCGGCGGTGCGTCGAACCTGACCTACCTGCTCGAATACCCGGACCAGGAATTCGTTTTGCGTCGTCCGCCGTTCGGCCACAAGGCCAAATCGGCCCACGACATGGGCCGCGAATTCCGCATCCTCAACCAGTTGCGCGACGGCTTCCCGTACTGCCCGAAAGCCTACGTGCACTGTACCGACGCATCGGTGATCGGCGCCGAGTTCTACGTGATGGAACGGGTCAAGGGGATCATCCTGCGCTCTGACCTGCCACCGGAGCTGGGCCTGGACTCGGCAAAAACCGAGGCGCTGTGCAAGAGCTTCATCGACCGCTTCGTCGAGCTGCACCGGGTCGATTACAACGCCTGCGGTCTGGGCGATCTGGGCAAACCGCAAGGCTACGTCGCCCGCCAGATCAAAGGCTGGAGCGAGCGTTACGAAAAAGCCCTGACCCCGGACGCACCGCACTGGGAACAGGTCAAAGCCTGGCTCAACGACAAGATGCCGGCCGATCACCCGAACTCCAGCATCGTCCACAACGACTACCGCTTCGACAACGTCATCCTCGACCCGAACAACCCGATGCAGATCATCGGTGTGCTCGACTGGGAACTGACCACCCTCGGCGATCCACTGATGGACCTGGGCAACACCCTCGCCTACTGGATCCAGGCCGACGACCCGGCACCGGTACAACTGATGCGCCGCCAGCCAAGCCACGCGCCGGGCATGCTGACCCGCCGCGAATTCGTCGACTACTACGCCGAGCGCTCGGGCATCCAGATCGACAATTTCGACTTCTACTACACCTACGGCCTGTTCCGCCTGGCCGGCATCGTGCAGCAGATCTACTACCGCTTCTTCCATGGCCAGACCCAGGACAAACGCTTCGCGCAGTTCATTCACATGAACAAACTGCTGGAGCAGATGAGCCTGCAGGTCATTGCCAAATCCAGCCTCTGATGACGGCGTTATAACAAGGCTTACTACAAGGGAATCCCATGTCCAAGACTCAGTTGTTCGACCTCGACGGCAAGATCGCTTTCGTCTCCGGCGCCAGCCGCGGCATCGGTGAAGCCATCGCCAAACTGCTGGCCCAGCAAGGTGCCCACGTCATCGTTTCGAGCCGCAAACTTGAAGGCTGCCAACATGTGGCCGACGCCATCATCGCCGCCGGCGGCAAGGCCACCGCCATTGCCTGCCACATCGGCGAAATGGAACAAATCAGCCAGGTCTTCGCCGGCATCAAGGAACAGTTCGGGCGCCTGGACATCCTGGTCAACAACGCCGCGACCAACCCACAGTTCTGCAACGTGCTGGACACCGACCTCGGCGCCTTCCAGAAAACCGTCGACGTGAACATCCGCGGCTACTTCTTCATGTCGGTGGAAGCCGGCAAGCTGATGCGCGAAAACGGCGGCGGCAGCATCATCAACGTGGCGTCGATCAACGGCATCTCGCCGGGGATCTTCCAGGGCATCTACTCGGTGACCAAGGCCGCGGTGATCAACATGACCAAAGTCTTCGCCAAGGAATGCGCCCAGTTCGGCATCCGCTGCAACGCCCTGCTACCGGGCCTGACCGACACCAAATTCGCCTCGGCGCTGGTGAAGAACGACGCGATCCTGAAACAGGCCCTGACACAGATCCCGCTCAAACGCGTGGCCGACCCGAGCGAAATGGCCGGCGCCGTGCTGTACCTGGCGAGCGATGCCTCGAGCTACACCACCGGCGTGTCGCTGAACGTGGACGGCGGTTTCCTGTCCTGATCCGTTTCTGACGCAAAACTAAAGGCAGCCCTGGGCTGCCTTTTTCATACCTCCAGAACCTTCGGCAACTGCCAGCCGAAATGCACCGACAACAACCGCAACGACAGACACGCCGCGCCCGCCAGCAACGCGGCCGCCACCGGCGGCACACCCAGCCTGCGTCCGACAATCAATACCGCAGCCCCGACAAACGCCGAGCTGGCATACAAATCCGCCTGCAACACGACCGGCACCCGCGCCAGCACAATGTCACGCAGCACCCCGCCACCGACCCCGGTGATGGTGCCCATCAACATGGCCACAAACGGCGATATCCCGAAATTCAACGCCTTTTGCGCCCCGGCCACGGCAAACAACGCCAACCCCGCCGCGTCCAGCACGATCAGCGTCGAACCGGACCAACCCAGCACCCACTCATGAAAAACAAACGCCACCCCGCCCATGGCAAATGCCAGCGCCGGATAGCGCCAGTCCGCCACTGCCTTGGGCGGCGTGGCACCGATCAGCAGATCACGGGTCACCCCACCGCCCAGTGCGACGATGAACGCAATCACCATCACCCGAGCAGATCGAGCTGACTGCGCATCGCCGCAATCGCGCCTTCAACCGCAAACACCGCTGTGCCGACCAGATCGGCCACCAGCACAGTCCACTCGACCCGCGCCTTCAACGGCGCCCGGCTTATTGAGTGACGCAACGGGTCTTGGTGATGTGTCGAGTCACTTGCCCGTCGGCATAGGCATCACCGGCGACCTCGGTATTTTCCATGACCTGACACGTGCGCTCAGGTGGCGGAGGCGGTGCCGCCGGCGGAGGGGGTGGAGGACTGGCGCAACCACTGAGCAGCACCAGACCGAAAGCCGACAGCAGCGAAGAACCCACGCGTTTCCCAGGATTGTTCATAGGATGACCCGCGATAAATGGAAGAAAACTCCCGTCGCCGAGCAGGACAACGCCCGGCTATGGAAACCGAACCACTCATTCCTTATAGACCAGTGGACTGCAAGTGCCAGTGAAATGGTGGGATTGGGGGGAATTGGCTGTCGATTTTCTGAATGAGTCAACTAATCCATCGCCACCGCCGACAAGCCATCACTCACAGGTGAACGTCGGATTGGGACGCAGAGCGTCCCGGGCTGCATTCCCACGCGGAGCGTGGGAACGATCAAAATCGACCCTACGCTCCTCGCTCCTCACCACTCACCATGATGAGCGTTAGCTCGAGTACCGCTTTTGACGTGCTGGCCCCGTCGGCAGGCTGAGTGGAGGGATTGATCCGGGGTGGGAGCGCAGCGACCGTTTGGCGAAGCCAAACACATCGAGAGGAGGTGCAGCGAAGCAAACCGTAGGCGATGCCCCCGGATCAATCCCGGAGCGAAGGAACACCGAGCCAAAGCGAGGGGCCGAACGCCGGGGCCCAGCCTTTTGGTTCCTTTTTGCTGGGCCGGCATTCCGGCGTTTGAAAAAGGGACTCGCCGTAAGGGCGAAACCGCCAGAGGCAACACCCGCAGCAACGGATATTCACCCAAACCGAACAAGAACCTGGTCGGCCCAGAGGCCGCCAAGTTCAACTGGGCGACCGCAGAGAATTACTCTCAAGCTCATACTGCAATTCATCGATCAAAGCATCCACCGCCTCATCCGTACGCAAGGCATCCAGACTCAAACCACTGATCACCAGATCAACCTGCCCGGAAGCCGGGTGATAGAGCTTCACCGTCAGCGAATGATCCCCATCCACCACACATTCACATGCCAACGGCGAAAAACTGTGCTCAAGCCGCGCCCGCAACTGCGCCAGATAAATCATCGCGCCAACTCCGACAATCGGCGCAACACGCCAGGTTCAATGACAAATACATTCATGGGCTGATCCATAAGCAACGACGAAAGGAATACGATCACGAACAAAACCCGCACCGCATCTCATCAGCCTAAGAACAGCCTGCCCTGTCAGACACCCGAATTTGCACCCCCTGAACTAGTGCATTTGCACCTTACCGCTGCCCCCTGCTACTGCCCGAGAACAACCCGCGCTCGCGAGCCCAGACAATCGCCTCGCTGCGACTGTGCACATCAAGCTTGGAATACACCGTCGCCACATGATTGCGCACCGTGTTCGGCGCCAGTTTCAACCGTGCGGCGATCTCCTTGTCCGCCAGTCCTTCGCAGATCAGCCCCAGCACATCACGCTCGCGGGCGGTGAGATCGGTGAAGGACACCGACGGCAATTGCGGCGAATTGACCTTCTTCACATTGGCCAGTTTTTCAATCAGCGTACGGCTGAACCACGACGCATCCTTCATCACCTCTTCAATCGCCGCCACCAGCTCAAGCTCGGTGCGCTTGCGCTCGGTGATGTCCATCAGCACCAACAGGTAACACGCGGCGTCCTGGATGTTGACGGTGTCGGCGGAGACCGCGCATTCCAGCAGTTCGGCGTCCTTCCTGCGCACCCGCACATCGACACGATCGACCCGGCCGTTTTTCTCCAGCGCCGCCAGCAATTGCGCCCGTGCCGCCGACTCATCAATGAACTCAAGCTGTGTGACAGTTTTTCCAAGCACTTCATCGCTGTCGTAGGCCAGGGTATCGAGGAACGCCTGATTGACGTCGATCACCCGCTGTTGATCGGCATTGCAAATCAGGATCGGCACCGGGGTCAGACGAAAAGCCTTGGCAAACCGTTCTTCACTCTGGCGCAGGGCGACTTCGGCCTTGTGCCGTGGCTCCATATCAACGAACGAAAACAGCATGCAATCCTCATCGTTGAGTACCAGTGGCTGGCCGGCGACGATCACCTGTTTGCTGCCACCGTCCGGCAGGCGCAACTCGGCCTGCATCTGCGGAATCGTCGCGACATCGCGCAGGCGCTGGATGGCCAGGTCCTTGCGCTCGGCCTGTTCAAGAATATCCAGCTCATAGGTCGAGGCGCCGATCACCTGATCGCGGGTATAGCCGGTCATCTCCAGGAACCCCGGATTGACCTTGATGTAACGCAGATCGCTGAGGCGACAGATCACCGCCGGCGCCGGGTTGGCGTTGAAGGTTTTTTCGAAGCGCTGCTCGGCGTTGGCCCAATCGGTGAGGTCGCTCATGATCAGCACCAGCGACTCGACCTCGCCATCGCGATCGGTCAGCACCATGCTGCGCACGCTGTGTACCCAGGTGCGTTCCTCGTCGCTGCACGGGGTGACTTCGACCAGCACGTCGCTGAAGGTTTCGCCGGCAGCCACACGGCTGATCGGGTATTGCTCCGGGGTCAGCGTGTGGTTGTTGCGATACCGCAGGTTGAAACGCTCGACGTATTCCCCGGCGTTGTTGCCCAATTCACCGATGCGGCTGACGCCATGCATCGCCAGCGCCGCCTCGTTGGCCCAGAGAATCGTCTGGTCAATCTCCAGCAGAATCACCCCGTCGGACAGCCCGGCAATGATCTGCTGCAACTGACGGCGATTGGTTTCGGTGGTCAGGACGTCCCGGCTCATTGGTTCTCCACAAGTTCGCGCATGTGAAGATTACGACCGCAGGCTGTTGCGATCGTGCCGACGACCTCGGGAGCGTCGCAGAGCCGATGATCAAGACAGGCCTGCGGGGCATTCGCGCACCGGCAATTTCTCGACTAACGTTAGTACCTCATCGGATTGAGCCACTGCCTGCCAGCGGGCTCTTGATCAAGGAGAGACTGATGACATCCAGCCACATCGAAAAGACCTATCGCACATGGTCCAGCCCCATTCTGCTGGAGCTGAAAAAGCGCGAGCACCAGATGGCGCCGGCCGAACGCCAGGCGCTTGAAAAAGTCCTGGTGGAAAGAAGGTTGCTGGACATTGGCAACCCTGACGGTCCTGATCGACGTCAGGGCAAGGCAGGCCTTTAAGGCTGCGATCTACACTGCCAGCCATGGAGTCCGGACTTACACCTTTGAATGATCAGGTCTGCCACTCCAGCCATGATCCTGGAGTTCATGCAATGGAGCGATGGCACCCGTGCCAGGGCAAGCACCCGGCACGCCTCCATTCTTCATTGCAGGTCCATGGCTCAGCCATGCGGCCGGTGCGGCGATGGAAGCCTGATCGGCCTCCAGCCATTTGATGAACAGCTCTTGCATCGCATCCTCGGCTTCCGCGCGGGAACCCAGAATGCGATACGCCAGCCCCAGCAGAAAGGGTCGTCGCTGTTCGAACACAGCGACGGATTTTTCAGCGAAGTTGCCCATGATGGAAAAGAATCCGATGACTGTCCGATTGTGCTCTAGAGTTGATTAACAGGCGCAACCCCGTGACTCATACGTGGGCACGCTTGATACCGACTCCAGCAGTGTCCGGTCCTGACTTTTTGAAAGTTCAAGGTTTGCATCATGACACTGCCCTGCGATCCAACCCGAACAGCACTGTATCCGCCCGGACATCCTGAGCGCGCCTTTTTCGTCGTGGCCCTCTGCGCCTTGAAACGCCGCAGTGAAGCTGCGCGTCTGGCTGCGTTGTGCGTGTTCGACTGCATTGCGTTCAACCCGGCCCGGGCTTTCCGGCAAGGAGATCAACGATGATTCTGATCGCGCGCCCACTGCTCAGCTCCCCACAGGCACCCGATATTCTGCGCCTGTGGGTGGGCGTGTTTGGTGTCGCCAATCCTGCGCCGCCTGCCTTCGCGTCAGGTTCGAAACCTGACGCCTTGAAAACGCTGGGGCCTGGTCCTTTCGGGCAATGGTTCGCCATCCGCGATGGCGTCACCAACGGCAGCGGTCAGGCACTCAATCATCAGGGCATTTTCAAATTGCCGAGGATCGGTCCCGGCGAGTCTCACGTGATTCGCATCACAACAGGCGCGCTGAGCAAGGATTTCACGTTCATCTCGCAGCCCGACCAGGTACCACTGAGCGCCCCACTGAATCTGTTGCTTGGTTCCTGTTACTACCAGCCCAATGACGACGGCGGCCTTTTGACCTCCAGGGTTCGCCGACTGCCAACCCAGTACCGCCCCCACCTGTCTTTGCTGGCCGGCGACCAGGTTTATCTCGATGTTCCGGTCGTCGGTTCATGGCGGCTCACGCTGGATGCGATCAGGCAAATGATCGGTGACAAGTACTTCACGAACTGGTGCTCCGATCATTTGCACGTGTCCGGACTGCAGACCCTGTTGCAAACCGCGCCCACCGCGTGCATCCCCGATGATCACGAATTCTGGAACAACTACCCGCTGTTCCAGGCTCAGGTCATTCCGCAGCTCTGGATAAACAACGGCCAGTGGTCCGCCACGGCAATGGCGCTGTACGAGGACTATCAGCTGGGCGATCAACATCCTCAGATACTCGACATGGATAGTTTTCAGCGCATCGAGATCGATCCGCTGAGCATCCTGATGCTCGACACCCGCAGCCGTCGGGACGACAAGTTCGATCAACTGATGCCTCCGGCGGCCGAGGCGGAACTTGCCCGATGGGGCGAGGACCTGATCAAGGCCAAGCAAAACAACACGCCCAAAGTGGGCGTTCTTTCGGCCGGTCAGCCGCTGTTCACCGACCCGCCCGGGGTTATCGGCCGACGTTTCATCGATGGTGATCTGGCTAACTACCGTCAGTTCGAAAAAATCGAAGCGCAACTGGTCAACCTCGCCAGCCACGGTATTCCGGTCGTATTCCTCACCGGCGATGTTCACTGGAGTCGTGTCTGCGTGGCGCGCTACGGAACCTTCCCGACCCCCATGCTGTTTGAAGTGATCTGCTCGCCATCCACGCTGATCCCTCGTGACAGCCTCAGGGACATTGCATGGGACACCCTTCGTGGCGAAGCCTGGCCGGGTTACCCCGACCCTCTGGAACCCCTGCCAAAATTCGGGCGAAACAACAGTTTCAAGATCTCCAAATCAGAAGATGACGGTTACTTTTCCTGCAAGGGAAACCAGATTTCAGTCCTGCAGTTCAAGCGCGCCGGTGGAGGTCTGGACATGACCGTGAATTTCTTCGATGTCAGCGATGAACCACGTCTGCAAAAAACCAAGAGCACCCAGCCCTACAAACTTCGCTTCTATTGATCGCGTCCACAAGGAGACTCGTCATGGCGCATGCTCATAATTCTTCGGCAGAAAAACCCAATCCGAAATTCAAGGAGCTCAAACGCAACAAACAGGAAAACAATGAGGAGTGGATGCAGCGTGCGATTCAGAAGCTGGGGCTGAGTCTGGAAAAATGGTCATTCATTGCCCTGTTCGGCGCCGATGACACCCTGGCGTTCAGACTACGGGTCGCGCAGTCGCATTTACGTAATGACCTGCTGCCTTCCTATTGGTCCGATGCAGCCTTGATCAAGGTCGACGAGAAGGACTCCACGCATCTCAAGGTCATTCACGTGCCGTTGTTCCAGCCGGAAAACGCGGAATTCGCCACTAAGCGCAATGGTGTGATCGAGCAGTCTCTCAGGCATTTCACCAACCCCGAGCGCTGGCAGAACGTCTGTGTCATTGCCCTGCCGGTCGCACAGGCCACGGTGCTTGAGCTGGTCGAACACTTCAAGACCGCCCGCACACCAGTGGACAGTCTCGATTACCTGCTGCGCTGGCTGGCGTTCGCCTGGGGTGCCGGACGCACGTCCAACCCGATTCATGAGGGCATCGGCCTGCCTTCGGCCACCATGCTTGAAGTGGTGTACAACAATGCACAGTTCGATTTGACCCCGGGGCTCGAGTCGCGCGCGTCCTGTCCCGAATACCTGTGGATCATGGCCAAGTATTGGTATCCGTACTACGAACAGGTCGGTGCTCGCGAAATCCCTCGAGGCTTTTTCCATAAGCCGCAAGACTTCATGATCCATGAGCGCAATTGAATAAGGTTCAGTGGCCGGACCTGCCGTCCGGCCACCTCGATGCCGACATCGCGAGCCCCAGTGCAAGGATCTCCTTGCGCAATTTTGAACGCTCGGCAACAGCCACTCCCGCACGCCACTCAAGCGCCAGTAACCGGCTGAGCGTCTGACGGCTGACGATGACTTTGATGGGCGACATTACGCGTCCCTGGCTTCCATTACAGGGGCGGCAACGTCGCACATTTTCATGAACGATTTATGAACATCACGCAGCGCGTTGTCCCCCGGCCACCGCCGCCGAAGCCGCCAGCATTGCCCGCAGCAACACCGCACAGCCGGCCGCCAGATCGTCCGGCGCGGCGTTTTCGATTTCGTTGTGGCTGATGCCGCCTTCGCACGGCACGAAGATCATCCCGGCCGGGCCGAGTTCGGCGAGGAAAATCGCGTCGTGGCCGGCGCCGCTGACGATGTCCATGTGCGACAGGCCCAGACCTTGGGCGGCGCCGCGCACGGCTTCGACGCAGCCTTTTTCGAAGTACAGCGGCGGGAAGTCCGCGGTCGGGGTCAGTTCATAGGTCAGGCCATGTTCTTCGCAGGTCGCTTCGATGACTTGCCTGACCTCGGCGATCATCGAGTCGAGGCGTGCCGGTTCCAGATGCCGGAAGTCGAGGGTCATGCGCACTTCACCGGGGATGACGTTGCGCGAACCGGGATAGGCTTGCAGGCAACCGACGGTGCCGCAGGCGTGGGGTTGATGGCCGAGCGCAGCGCGATTGACCGCGCCGACGATCACCGAAGCGCCGACCAGCGCGTCCTTGCGCAGGTGCATCGGGGTTGGCCCTGCGTGGGCCTCAACGCCGCGCAGTTTCAGGTCGAACCACTTCTGCCCCAGTGCGCCAAGCACTACGCCGATGGTTTTCTGTTCGTCCTCCAGGATCGGGCCTTGTTCGATGTGCGCCTCGAAATAGGCGCCGACCTTGTGCCCGCTGACCTTGCGCGGTCCGGCGTAGCCGATGGCGTTCAGCGCTTCGCCGACCGTGACGCCGTCGGCATCGACCTTGGCCAGGGTTTCTTCGAGGGTGAATTTTTCCGCGAACACGCCGGAGCCCATCATGCACGGGGCGAAACGCGAGCCTTCTTCGTTGGTCCAGACCACCACTTCCAGCGGGGCCTCGGTTTCCACGCCGAGGTCGTTGAGGGTGCGCAGCACTTCGACCCCGGCCAGCACGCCGAAGCAGCCGTCGAACTTGCCGCCGGTGGGCTGGGTGTCGATGTGGCTGCCGGTCATCACCGGTGGCAGGTTCGGGTTGCGACCCGGGCGACGGGCAAAGATGTTGCCGACTTCATCGATCGTGACGCTGCAACCGGCGTCCTTGCACCACTGCACGAACAGGTCGCGGGCCTGGCGGTCGAGGTCGGTCAGGGCCAGTCGACAGACCCCGCCCTTGACGGTGGCGCCGAGCTTGGCCAGCTCCATGAGCGACGCCCACAAGCGGTCGCGGTTGATGTGCTGATGGGTCGATTGCAGAACGTCTACGGCTGCGTTCATGGGGATCTCCTCAGGCAGTTCTTATGGGAATTACAACGGCGATTTAGCGGCCACCGGCGTCGCACGCATCGCGCACAACCCGTAATAGATCAACCCGCCCAACGCCGAGCCGGTGAACCAACCGTAGCTGTAGAACCAGCTGAACGCGCTGCTGCCCAGCGACAGCAGGGTCAGCACCACCGGTACGCCGAAGGCGATGAACCCGGCCCGGTTCCACGCCGGGTACACGTCGTCGCGGTACAGGCCGGCCAGGTCCAGCTGTTGTTTCTTGATCAGGAAATAATCCACCACCATGATCCCGGCGATCGGCCCGAGCAGGCTGGAATAGCCCAGCAGCCAGTTCGAATACACGGTTTCCAGGCTGACATCGGAGACGATCAACCCAAGCTTTTTCAGCAGCTCATGGCCCATCAACGCCAGCCCGACGAACCCGGTGAGAATTACCGCTTTGGTGCGGTTGATCACCTTGGGCGCGATGTTCTGGAAATCGTTGGTCGGCGAAACAATGTTCGCGGCGGTGTTGGTCGACAGCGTGGCGATGATGATCAGTGCCATGGCCACCGCGACCCACACCGGGCTCTGGATATGGCCGATCAGCGTCACCGGATCGGAAACGCTGACACCCACCAGTTTCACCGAGGCGGCGGTCATCACCACACCCAGCGCGGCGAACAGGAACATGGTGAGTGGCAGGCCGAAAATCTGCCCGAGGATCTGATCCTTCTGGCTGCGGGCGTAACGGCTGAAATCGGGAATGTTCAGCGACAGGGTGGCCCAGAAACCGACCATCGCCGTCAGCCCGGCGGCGAAGTAACTGACCACACTCGCCCCCTCGGGACGTTTTGGCGGGATCGCCAGCAACTCGGTCATCGACACATTGGGCATGGCCCACACCAGCAACCCGATGCCGACCGCCACCAGCAGCGGTGCCGACAGGGTTTCCAGCCATTTGATCGACTCGGCGCCGCGGATTACCACCCATAGATTAAGCGTCCAGAAGATCATGAAGCCGATCACCTCCCCCGTCCCACCGAGGGATTTCCAGCCCTCGAACACCGAACCGAGAAACAGGTGAATCGCCAGCCCGCCGAACATCGTCTGGATGCCGAACCAGCCACACGCCACCAGCGCGCGAATCAGGCATGGCACGTTGGAGCCGAGGATCCCGAACGATGAGCGCAACAACACCGGAAACGGAATCCCGTACTTGGTGCCGGGAAAAGCGTTGAGTGTGAGGGGAATCAGGACGATGACGTTGGCAACCAGAATCGCCAGCAAGGCTTCGCCGACGCTCAGGCCGAAATACGCGGTGAGGACGCCGCCGAGGGTGTAGGTCGGCACGCAGATCGACATGCCGACCCACAGCGCGGTGATGTGCCATTTGTTCCAGGTTCGTTCGCGCACCTTGGTCGGTGCCATGTCGTGGTTGTAACGGGGACTGTCGAGGACGTCGCTGCCGGCTTCGAGTTCGAACAAGCCGTCGCGCTCGGTCACTTGCGATCTGTTCTGTTGCATGGCCGCTCCACTGTTCTTTTGATTATTTTTTGCTCATCAGGCGGCTGCACACGCAGGTGCGAACCGGACGATGGCCGGAGGAACTGACAACTTTCATGCACCGGCCATGGTGTCAGCGGCGGCATCAATAAACGTGCCGGGGGAACCGCTTGGCGCCAGGGCCGTGCTTCGATCGTTTTGTAACTGACTGATATTGATCAGTTTTAATTATTCACCTTATGAGGCCGCGAAAACTTGACTGAACACTCAGGCCAAATGCCAGGCAAGTTGTCCGAACTGTCAGGACTCAATCTGGTGCACTGCATTATTTTTTCTTCAGGACGCCTCACTCTCCGCTCAACTTCAAGCGGCTGATTTCACATAGGAAATCTTGCTCATATTTCCAACCTGTCAAGTGCGTCAAAATGGTGAAGCACCTCACCATTTTGGTGATTTTGCACTTTTATCGTTATTTTTCAGCTACTTAAAACAATCATAAGCTTATGAAAAATAATCTTGATCAATTGCATAACTGCGACTAGCGTCTATTCCTGACAGCGCTGACAAGATTACGCATTTAGCGCCGCAAACAATAAAACACTAGAACCGGCACAAGTCGGTCATGCCTGCGAGGAACTCGGAATGTCTCTGTTGATCCGTGGCGCCACCGTTGTTACCCATGATGAAAGTTACCGCGCCGATGTTTATTGCGCTGACGGCGTGATCAAAGCCATTGGTGAAAACCTGGATGCCCCGGCCGGCGCCGAAGTGCTCGACGGCAGCGGTCAATACCTGTTGCCCGGCGGCATCGATCCGCACACCCACATGCAACTCCCGTTCATGGGCACCGTGGCCAGCGAAGACTTCTACAGCGGCACCGCTGCTGGCCTGGCCGGCGGCACCACCTCGATCATCGATTTCGTGATTCCCAATCCGCAGCAGTCGCTGCTTGAAGCCTTTCACCAATGGCGTGGCTGGGCGGAAAAATCGGCGTCCGACTACGGCTTCCACGTCGCAATCACCTGGTGGAGCGAGCAGGTGCGTGAGGAAATGGCCGAGCTGGTCAGCCATCACGGGATCAACAGCTTCAAGCATTTCATGGCCTACAAGAACGCGATCATGGCCGCCGACGACACGCTGGTGGCGAGTTTCGAGCGCTGCCTGGAACTCGGCGCCGTACCGACCGTGCACGCGGAAAACGGCGAGTTGGTCTATCACCTGCAACGCAAGCTGATGGCCCAGGGCATCACCGGGCCGGAGGCGCATCCACTGTCGCGGCCATCGCAGGTCGAAGGCGAAGCCGCGAGCCGGGCGATCCGTATTGCCGAGACCATCGGCACACCGTTGTACCTGGTACACGTCTCGACCAAGGAAGCCCTCGACGAAATCACCTATGCCCGCAGCAAGGGCCAACCGGTCTACGGCGAAGTGCTGGCCGGGCATCTGCTGCTGGACGACAGTGTCTACCAGCACCCGGACTGGCAGACCGCCGCCGGTTACGTGATGAGCCCGCCGTTCCGTCCGCGCGGACATCAGGACGCGCTGTGGCACGGCTTGCAGAGCGGCAACCTGCACACCACCGCCACCGACCACTGCTGCTTCTGCGCCGAACAGAAAGCCGCCGGCCGCGACGATTTCAGCAAGATACCCAACGGCACCGCCGGCATCGAAGACCGCATGGCGGTGTTGTGGGATGAAGGGGTGAACTCGGGACGTTTGTCGATGCAGGACTTCGTCGCCCTCACCTCCACCAACACCGCGAAAATCTTCAACCTCTATCCGCGCAAGGGCGCGATCCGCGTCGGCGCCGATGCCGACCTGGTGCTGTGGGACCCGCAAGGCACCCGCACCATTTCCGCCAAGACCCACCATCAGCAGGTGGACTTCAACATCTTCGAAGGCAAGACCGTGACCGGCGTGCCGAGCCATACCGTCAGCCAGGGCCGGGTGGTCTGGGCCGACGGCGACCTGCGCGCCGAGCGTGGAGCGGGCCGGTATATCGAACGGCCGGCGTATCCGGCGGTGTTTGATTTGCTGAGCAAGCGGGCGGAATTGCACAGGCCTGTGGCCGTCAAGCGCTGATCCCGGATCGTTCTCACAATGATCTTTCCCACGCGGACGGTTCGACGCCTCGACGTGGGAACGATCAAAAAAACCACTGCCCGACAGAGGCAGAAAACCTCAATTAACCGTGAGGCAAAAAACCGTGATCGAGACCCTGAACCATCTCCCGCACCCGCACGAAAGTGCGGCCGCCCTCGCCGGCCACTTCACCGATCTGGCGCCGCCGCTCAACGCCCGACAGGCGCACCTGGAAGCCTCGCGCTGCCTGTATTGCTACGACGCGCCGTGCGTGAATGCATGCCCGAGCGAGATCGACATTCCGTCGTTCATCCGCAATATCCACCAGGACAACGTGCCCGGTGCGGCGCAGAAAATCCTCTCGGCAAACATCCTCGGTGGCAGTTGCGCGCGGGTCTGCCCGACCGAAATCCTCTGCCAGCAAGCCTGCGTGCGCAACAACGCTCACGAGTGCGCGCCGGTGCTGATCGGTCTGCTGCAACGCTACGCCGTGGACAACGCGCACTTCACTGAACATCCATTCCAACGCGCCGCCGCGACGGGCAAACGCATCGCCGTGGTCGGTGCCGGCCCGGCGGGTTTGTCCTGCGCACATCGCAGCGCCATGCACGGGCATGACGTGGTGATTTTCGAAGCGCGGGAGAAGGCTGGCGGGCTCAACGAATACGGGATCGCCAAGTACAAACTGGTGGACGACTACGCGCAGAAGGAGCTGGACTTCCTCCTGCAAATCGGCGGCATCGAAATCCGCCACGGCCAGAAACTCGGCGAGAATCTGACTTTGAGCGAATTGCATCAACAGTTCGACGCCGTGTTCCTCGGTCTCGGCCTGAACGCCAGCAAGCAGCTCGGTCTGGCCCACGAAGAGGCCCCCGGCCTGCTCGCCGCCACCGACTACATCCGCGAACTGCGCCAGGCCGATGACCTGTCGCAACTGCCGCTGGCCGATCACTGCATCGTCCTCGGCGCCGGCAACACCGCCATCGACATGGCCGTGCAAATGGCCCGCCTCGGTGCCCGCGACGTCAACCTGGTTTATCGCCGTGGTGCGGCGGACATGGGCGCCACCGGCCACGAACAGGACATCGCCAAGGCCAATCAGGTGCGGCTGCTGACCTGGGCGCAACCGGACGAAGTGCTGCTCGACGCTCAGGGCAAGGTGCGCGGCATGCGTTTCGCCCGCACCCATCTGGTGGACGGTCGCCTGCAAACCACTGGCGAAACGTTCGAGCTGGCCGCCGATGCAATCTTCAAAGCCATCGGTCAGGCCTTCGACGGCAGCGCCCTCGCCGACCCGCTGGCCCGCGAGCTCAAGCGTCAGGGCGAACGCATCCAGGTCGATGAGAACCTGCGCACCAGCCTCCCCGGCGTGTACGCCGGCGGCGACTGCACCAGCCTCGATCAGGACCTGACCGTGCAAGCGGTGCAACACGGCAAGCGCGCCGCCGAGGCGATCAACGCTCAACTGATGCTCAATGTGGAGGCTGCGTAAATGGCCGATCTCTCGATTGTCTTCGCCGGTATCAAAGCCCCCAACCCGTTCTGGCTGGCCTCCGCGCCGCCGACCGACAAGGCCTACAACGTGGTCCGCGCCTTTGAGGCCGGCTGGGGCGGCGTGGTCTGGAAAACCCTGGGTGAAGACCCGGCGGCGGTCAACGTGTCGTCGCGTTATTCGGCGCACTACGGCGCCAATCGTGAAGTGCTGGGCATCAACAACATCGAACTGATTACCGACCGCTCGCTGGAAATCAACCTGCGGGAAATCACCCAAGTGAAAAAGGACTGGCCGGACCGCGCGCTGATCGTGTCACTGATGGTGCCCTGCGTCGAAGCGTCGTGGAAACACATCCTGCCACTGGTGGAAGCCACCGGCGCCGACGGCATCGAGCTGAATTTCGGCTGCCCCCACGGCATGCCTGAACGCGGCATGGGCGCGGCGGTCGGTCAGGTGCCGGAGTACGTCGAGCAAGTCACGCGCTGGTGCAAGACCTATTGCTCGCTGCCGGTGATCGTCAAGCTGACGCCGAACATCACTGACATCCGCGTGGCCGCCCGCGCTGCGCACCGGGGTGGCGCCGATGCCGTGTCGCTGATCAACACCATCAACTCGATCACCAGTGTCGACCTCGAACACATGGTCGCCCTGCCCACTGTCGGCAGCAAAAGCACCCACGGCGGTTATTGCGGTTCGGCGGTCAAACCGATCGCGCTGAACATGGTCGCGGAAATCGCCCGTGACCCGCAGACCCAGGGCCTGCCGATCTGCGGCATCGGCGGCATTGGCAGTTGGCGCGACGCAGCGGAGTTCATCGCCCTGGGCAGCGGCGCGGTGCAGGTGTGCACGGCGGCGATGCTGCATGGTTTCCGGATTGTCGATGAGATGAAGGATGGCCTGTCGCGATGGATGGACAGTCAGGGCTACGCCAGCATCGCCGAGTTTTCCGGACGTGCGGTGGGCAATACGACCGACTGGAAATACCTGGATATCAACTATCAGGTCATCGCGAAAATCGACCAGGCGGCGTGCATCGGTTGCGGGCGTTGCCACATTGCCTGCGAGGACACGTCACACCAAGCGATCAGCAGCCTGAAACAGGCCGATGGCACGCACAAATACGAAGTGATCGATGACGAATGTGTGGGCTGCAATCTGTGCCAGATCACCTGCCCGGTGGCGGATTGCATCGAGATGGTACCGATGGAGACGGGCAAGCCGTTTCTGGACTGGAATCATGATCCGAGGAATCCGTATCACGTCAGTGCCTGAATGATCGTTCCCACGCTGAAAGATCGTTCCCACGCTCCGCGTGGGAACGATCGGTTACGAGGCTCAAGGTTCTAATCCGATCCCCCGCAAAATCACGCTGGTCACCGTCTGCACCGCCCGCTCGAACTGCATGTCCGACAACGGCTGGTGCTCATTCAGAATATTCACCTGATGATCGAAGTCGGCATAGTGCTGGGTCGACGCCCAGATCATGTACAGCAGACTCGATGGTTCCACCGGCAGAATCCGCTTGTCCTCCACCCACTGGCGGATCTTCGCCTCTTTCATCTTCGCCCAGTCGTACAGGCTCACGTCCAACGCCTCACCGAGGGTCGGTGCGCCGTGGATGATTTCGTTGGCCCAGACTTTCGAGCCGTAGGGCCGGCTGCGCGAGTGGTTCATCTTGGCGCGGATGTAGCTGCTGAGCACCACGCGCGGATCGTCGAACATCTCGAAGCACAGCGCGTCCTGCTTCCACACTTCCAGCAGGTCGAACAGCACTGCGCTGTACAGCTCGCTTTTGGTCGAAAAGTAGTAATGCAGATTGGAGCGTGGCAGCTGCACTTCAGCGGCGATGTCCGCCATGGCGGTGCCGCCGAAACCTTTTTCGGCGAAGACTTTTTCCGCCGCCAGCAGAATCTTATCGACGTTGGTGCGGCGGATTTCGATCTTGTGATTGCCCATGAGGGCTCCCTGAGGACAACGTGGTTGAAGACTAGCATCCGCTCTCGGCAAGGGCACGCCCTATACCGTGCGCCGTCACTCACGGAAAAGGGATTTCCCATGAGGCTGGAAAACCTGCTCACCGCCGGCGAATACAAGGTCGAATGGCACGCGGTGTCGGTCGACATGCACAAGAGCGGAGCGCTGGCGCTGTGCCGGTTCCTGCATTTCGTCGTGGTGTTGATGCTGTTCGGGGCCTGGCTATTCCGGCAAGGGTGAAGCGTCGGCGCTGGATCGGCGCCGTAGCGGCGGTGTCCGTGCTCGGTACCCTGCCGCCGATGATCGCCGCCTGAGGTCAATGTTTCTGGGTGTCGCCCGCCGCTGTATCAATGCTGACCACCACCGACATCCCCGGTCGCAGGCGCTCGCTCTCCTGCTGATCCGGATCGATGGTGATGCGCACCGGCACCCGCTGGGCGATTTTCACGAAGTTGCCGGTGGCGTTGTCAGCCTGCAACAACGCGAATTCGGAACCGGTGCCCGGCGAGATGTGCTGCACATGGCCGGTGAATGTGCGGTGGTTCAAGGCATCGACGGTGAAGCTCACCGGTTGCCCGACCCGCACGTTGTTCATCTGAGTCTCTTTCATGTTGGCGATCACCCATTTCTGGTCCGGCACCAGCGCCATCAACTGCCCCCCGGAGTTGACGTAAGCGCCCAGGCGCACGCCGATCTGCCCCAGTTGGCCGTCACGCGGGGCAACGATCCGGGTGTTGGACAAGTCGATTCGCGCCAGTTGCACCGCCGCCTCGGCACTGGCCACCGCCGCCTCCAGCGAACCGCGATTGACGATCACCGTTTGCAGATCCTGCCGGGCGATTTCCAGATTGGCCTTGGCCTGCGCCACCGCCGCAATGCTTTGCGCGTTGGCAGCCAGCGCCACGTCCATCTCACGCTTGGACACCGAGCCATCATTGACCAGAGCCTTGTTGCGTCGCAGATCCGCCTCGCTTTTGCGCAGCTGCGCTTCGCTGTCGGCCACCACCGCCTGCCGCAGCTTGATCGTCGCCTCGGCGCTGTTGCGCTGCTGCACCACATTGGCCAGCGAGGCTTTCTGCACCGCCAGTTGCGCCAGCGACTGGTCGAGCCGTTGCTGGTAGATACGGTCATCGAGACGCACCAGCAAATCGCCCGCCTTCACAAACTGGAAATCCTGCACCGGCACTTCAAACACATAACCGCTGAGCTGCGGGCCGATGATCGTCACTTGACCGCGCACCAGCGCGTTTTCGGTTGTTTCCACCGCGCTGCTGAACGGCGGCAGTTGCCAGGCGTAAAGCACGATCAGCACGCCGACGATGGCAATCGCGGCAAACCCCAGCGACGAGATGATCCGCACCCGCAGCGAACGCGGCTCGGTGTTCGGTGATGACGGCGGCGCCACGCCCTCAGGGGTGGCGGCGATGGCATTGGTGGTCGTAGTGGTCGGTTCGGTCATGAAGAAGTGGCACCGCTGGAGGGTACGGAAGGTGTCGGGGCGACGGCTCTGGTGGTACTGATCAGCCACAGCGCACGGATGGAAATCCAGATCATGGTCAGGATCGCGATCACCGCAATCAGCATGAACACATCGTTATAGGCCAGCACGTTGGCTTCGCGGGTGGCGGCGTTGGCCAGGCTGCGGATCCCCGCCAGATGACGCAGGCTCGGATCGGCGATCAGCGAGCCAACCGCCGAGCCCCCGCTTTGCACCCGGGCGGCAACACGCGGGTCGGACATTACCAGTTGCTCGACGATATGGCTGGAATGAAATTTCTCGCGCACGATCTGGAAAGTCCCCAGCAATGCCGCGCCGATCAGGCCGCCGAGGTTGTTGCAGATCCCGAACAACACGGAAAAGCTCACGAGGTTGCGCGGGTTGGTCAGCACGTTGCGCGTGCCCAGCACCATGGTCGGACCGAGGAAGAAGGTACTGCCGAACGCCAGCAGGAACTGGCTGAAATACAGGTTGCCGGGGCGAGTCAGGTTATTTGATGAGCTGTCCATGATCGAGCCGGTGGCCATCAACGCCAGCGAAATGATCAGGGGCATCAGCAAGTGTTGCGGGTTGATGGTCAGCGCACTGGTGAGCAGCCCGGCAACGCTGCCGATCAGCATGACCACATACAGGCTGTGCAACTGCTGGCTGCTCATGTTCAGGTTTTGCATGAAGCCCACGGCGCCGGTCGATTGCTCCGAGGTCACCATGCGAATCAGGATCACCGCCAGCGCCAGGCGGATCATCACCCCGCTGCCGAGCCAGCGGGTCATCAGCATCGGGTTGCTGCGGTTATGTTCAATGGCCAGCCCCGCGAGTATCAGGACAATCGACGCGGCCAGGGCGATGCCGATCCAGTCGGCTTCCAGCCACCAGTCGATCCGGCCCAGGGACAACACCGCACACAACAGCGCCACGCCGGTGGCAAGGATGGCGAAGGTCAGAAAGTCGAGGGGTTCGAAGGTCTTGAACCGGTCACCCGGCGGCAACTTGAGCATCAGGACGCAGCCCAGCGACAGCAGCGCCATGCCCAATTCGAACAGGTACAGGCCGCGCCATTCGGCAATCTGCAGCAAGTCTTCGGAAAACAGCCGCGCCAGCGGCAAGGCCAACTGCGAGGTGCCAAGGCCCAGTACCAATGCCTTCAACCGCCATTTGGCCGGGAACGCCTGCACCATGTAATACAGGCCCAGCGAGCTGAGCGCCGCGCCGACCATGCCGTGGGCCGCGCGCACCGCGACCGCCGAATTCAGGTCATTGACGAACAGATGGCCGAAGGTCACCAGCGCATACAGCACCAGAAACACCTCGGTGAATGCCCGCAGGCCGAACTGCTGGCGAAATTTCACCAGCAGCAGGTTCATCGAGACGTTGGTCATCACGTACGCCGCCGGCAGCCAGGCCATCTCCGCCGTGGTCGCTCCAAGCGCACCTTGCAGGTAAGGCAGGTTGGCGACCACCAGCGAATTGCCCAGGCCACCGGTCACCGCCACCAGCAACCCGACCAGCGCATAGGCCAGGCGCTTGGGGTTGGAGTGCAGCGGCGTCGAGGGGGAACCGGGCAGACTGGGCTTCTCGTGCGGCTGCCAGTTGCGCGGGGCGTATTGGTTCATTGGTTGGCCTTGTGCCGGAGATGGCACCAGTTTGCCGGGGTCGCCGGGATTCGTAAATTTTGTTTAAAGGTCATCTCGCCCGCAACGGATGTTTCCCGGGCCTGGCCAATGCCAACCTTGCAGCACTTCTCAACCTGCAAGGTGTCCGATATGACCACTCCCCGCTGGCAGCGCTCCCCGCGTCTGCTGAAAAACCTGCTGGCCACTGCCCTGTTGCTGCCCGCCCTCGCCTTCGCCCAGGAACGCCCCTGGCCGGACGGCTCGCAACTGGTGATTTCGGTGTCGATGCAATTCGAAACCGGCGGTCAGCCCGAGGGCGCCGAAAGTCCGTTCTCCGGTACACCGCTGCCAAAAGGTTATCCGGATCTGCCGGCGCAGACCTGGTTCGATTACGGGTACAAGGAAGGCCTGTGGCGCATGCTCGACCTGTGGGATCGCACCGGCATCAAAGTCACCTCCCACGTGGTCGGCGAAGCGGCGCTCAAACACCCGGAACTGGCCAAAGCGATTGCTGAGCGCGGTCATGAACTGGCAGCCCACGGCATGCGCTGGGCCGATTCGTACAACATGAACTACGCCCAGGAAAAACAGTTCATCGGTGATGGCGTCGCGGCGGTGGAAAAAATCACCGGCCAGCGCTCGGTCGGCTACAACGCCAACTGGCTGCGCCGCAGTCCCAATACGCTGAAGGTGCTGCAGGACCTGAACTTTACTTACCACATCGACGATGTCAGCCGCGACGAGCCCTTCGTGACCATGGTCCGTGGGCGAAAATTCGCCGTGGTGCCGTACACCCTGCGCAACAACGACATCGTACTGGTCGAGGGCCGGCACTTCTCCGCCGAGCAGTTCTATCAGCAACTGGTGCTGGAATTCGATCGCCTCTACGCCGAAGGCGCGAGCAAGCGGCGGATGATGTCGGTGAGTCTGCACGATCGCATCGGCGGCACACCGGCGATGGTCGAAGCCATGGAACGCTTCATCCGGTATGCCCAATCCCATCCGAAAGTGAAATTCATGCGCAAGGATCAGATCGCGCAAATCGTGCTGACCGAAAAAAACCCACTGATCGATAACACTGAAGCGCTCTACAACCAGTAAACGTTCCGAAAGCAGCCCTCTTCACAGCGCTTTGAGGGCTGCCCGCTCACCCAAAGTCATCGTACGACGCCCTGTTGACTTTTCCGGAAAACCTCGCAAATATTCGCCCCCATGTTGTACGACGACGTATGACAAATAATAAAAACAACAACCGAAACAGGGAGCGTCACAGTGAGCACACTCGACTGCAATTCCGTCCGCACGTCCCGTTTTTCCGGCCCCCGCCCGCGTTCCACCTTGAGCCTGATCGGCTGCGGCAGTCTCGCCCTCGTCCTGCCGATGAGCGCCAATGCCGAGGGTTTCCTCGAAGACAGCAAAGCCACGCTGAACCTGCGCAACGCCTACTTCAATCGCAACTTCGTCAACCCGAACCATCCGCAGGGCAAGGCTGAAGAGTGGACGCAAAACTTCATTCTCGACGCCCGATCCGGTTTCACCCAGGGCACCGTCGGGTTTGGCCTGGACGTGCTGGGCATGTACTCGCAAAAACTCGATGGCGGCAAAGGCAGCGGCGGTACGCAGCTGTTGCCGATTCACGATGACGGGCGTCCGGCGGACAACTTCGGGCGCCTGGGTGTCGCGCTCAAGGCCAAGGTGTCGAAGACCGAATTGAAGGTCGGTGAATGGATGCCGGTGCTGCCCATCCTTCGCTCGGATGATGGCCGCTCCCTGCCGCAGACGTTTCGCGGTGGCCAGGTCACATCCACCGAAATCAACGGCCTGACCCTCTACGGTGGCCAGTTCCGTGGCAACAGCCCACGCAACGATGCCAGCATGGAAGACATGTCGATGAACGGCCGAGGCGCCTTCACCTCCGACCGTTTCAACTTCGGCGGCGGCGAATACACTTTCAACGATAAACGCACACTTGTCGGTCTGTGGTACGCCGAACTCAGCGACATCTACCAGCAGCAGTATTTCAACCTCAGCCACAGCCAGCCACTGGGCGACTGGACACTGGGCGCCAACCTCGGTTTCTTCACCGGCAAGGAAGACGGCAGCGCCCAGGCCGGCGACCTCGATAACAAAACCGCGTTCGCCCTGCTCTCGGCCCGGTACGGCGGCAACACCTTCTACATCGGCCTGCAAAAGCTCAGTGGCGACGATGCCTGGATGCGCGTCAACGGCACCAGCGGCGGCACACTGGCCAACGACAGCTACAACGCCAGTTATGACAACGCGCAGGAGCGCTCCTGGCAGATCCGCCACGACTACAACTTCGTCGTCCTCGGCGTCCCCGGCCTGACGCTGATGAACCGCTACATCAGCGGTGACAACGTGCACACCGGCACCCTCACCGATGGCAAGGAATGGGGTCGCGAGTCGGAACTGGCCTACACCGTGCAGAGCGGTCCGCTGAAGAACCTCAACGTCAAATGGCGCAATGCGACGATTCGCCGGGACTTCAGCACCAACGAATTCGACGAAAACCGGATCTTCATCAGTTACCCGATTTCGCTGTTGTAAACCCCGACGAGACAGAAACGGAAGGTGAATCGGGCCTTCCGTCACTTACACCGAAAGTCGCGTTGACAAGTTCCGGAAACCCTACCGATACTTCAGCGAAGTCATACGACAACCTACAACAACCCTAATAACAACGTATAAGGGATTGCCATGACGTCCACCTCCACCGCCCTCACTCCCTTCAATCGCCTGCTGCTGACTGGCGCCGCCGGTGGCCTGGGCAAAGTTCTGCGCGAACGTCTGCGCCCCTACGCCAATGTGCTGCGCCTGTCGGACATCGCCGCCCTCGCCCCGGCCATCGATGACCGGGAAGAAGTCGTGCTCTGCGACCTCGCCGACAAAACCGCCGTGCATCAACTGGTGGAAGGCGTGGATGCAATCCTGCACTTCGGTGGCGTCTCGGTGGAGCGTCCCTTCGAAGAGATACTCGGCGCCAATATCTGCGGTGTGTTCCACATCTATGAAGCGGCACGCCGACACGGCGTCAAACGGGTGATCTTCGCCAGTTCCAACCATGTCATCGGCTTCTACAAACAAGACGAACACCTCGACGCCAGCTCCGCTCGCCGCCCCGATGGCTACTACGGTTTGTCCAAGTCCTACGGTGAAGACATGGCCAGTTTCTACTTTGATCGCTATGGCATCGAAACCGTCAGCATCCGCATCGGCTCGTCGTTTCCCGAACCGCAGAACCGCCGGATGATGCACACCTGGTTGAGCTTCGACGACCTTACCCAATTGCTCGAACGTTCGCTGTACACCCCCAACGTCGGCCACACCGTGGTCTATGGCATGTCCGCCAACAAGGACGTGTGGTGGGACAACCGCTGCGCCAGCCACCTCGGTTTCGAGGCCAAGGACACCTCCGAAGTGTTTCGCGAACAGGTCGAAGCGCAGCCGATGCCCACCCGCGATGACCCGGCGCGGATCTATCAGGGCGGAGCCTTCGTTGCGGCCGGCCCGTTTGGCGATTGAGCGCTGCGCTGGTCCGTCTCCAAAAGAACAAACCAAGGGAATGAGTATGCAAGCCGAATTGATCGTCGATGCGCGCAACGCCGTGGGTGAAAGCCCGGTCTGGGTATCGCAGGAAAACGCCTTGTACTGGGTCGATATTCCCAACCGTGGCCTGCAACGCTGGAGCGCCGACACTGGCCACGTCCACGCCTGGAAGGCTCCCGAAATGCTCGCCTGCCTCGCCCGCCACAGCAAGGGCGGCTGGGTTGCCGGCATGGAAAGCGGGTTCTTTCACCTGCAACCGCACAGCGATGGCAGCCTCGACAGCGACCTGCTGGCCCCGGTCGAACACAGCCGCCAGGACATGCGCCTGAACGACGGTCGCTGCGACCGTCAGGGCCGGTTCTGGGCCGGCAGCATGGTACTGAACATGGGCCTGAATCTGCCCGAGGGCCGGCTCTATCGTTACGGTGCCGGGCAAACAGGCGCGACCGAGGCACAGCTTGATGGCTTCATCGTGCCCAACGGCCTGGGCTTCAGCCCGGACGGCAGAACCCTGTACCTGTCGGATTCGCACCCGAACGTCCAACTGATCTGGGCTTTCGATTACGACACCGAGACAGGCACACCCTCCAACCGACGGGTGTTCGTGGACATGAACCATTTTTACGGCCGCCCCGACGGCGCTGCCGTGGATGCCGATGGCTGCTACTGGATCTGCGCCAACGATGTCGGCCTGATCCATCGTTTCACCCCCGAAGGTCGCCTTGACCGCTCGCTGTCGGTACCGGTGAAAAAGCCCACCATGTGCGCCTTCGGCGGCAGCCGGATGGACACCTTGTTCGTGACCTCGATCCGCCCCGGCGACGACCAGGATCCGCAGTCCCTGGCCGGCGGCGTGTTCGCCCTCAACCCCGGCGTCAAAGGCCTGCCGGAGCCCATGTTCGACGACCTGCTGTAACCCGCCCTTGCTGCATTGCTGTGCCTTGAACACAAAAATAACAAGACTGGAGAACCCCTGATGGACTTCAAACGCACGTTGCTCGCCGCCGCACTCCCCCTCGCGCTCACCTTCGGCAGCGCGGCCCAGGCGCTGGAAATCAAATTCGCCGACATCCACCCCGCCGGTTATCCGACCGTGGTCGCCGAAGAACAGCTGGGCAAGACCCTGGTTGCCGAAAGTGACGGCAAACTGACCTTCAAAATGTTCCCCGGCGGCGTACTCGGCTCGGAAAAGGAAGTGGTCGAGCAGGCCCAGGTCGGTGCCATCCAGATGGCCCGCGTCAGCCTCGGCATCGTCGGCCCGGTGGTGCCGGACGTGAACGTGTTCAACATGCCGTTCGTGTTCCGTGACCAGGCGCACATGCGCAAGATCATCGACGGTGAAATCGGCGACGAAATCCTCGACAAGATCACCAACTCCGAATTCAACCTCGTCGCCCTGGCGTGGATGGACGGCGGCACGCGCAACATCTACACCAAGAAACCGGTACGCAGCCTCGAAGACCTCAAAGGCATGAAAATCCGCGTGCAAGGCAACCCGATGTTCATCGAAACCATCAACGCCATGGGCGGCAACGGTATCGCCATGGACACCGGCGAAATCTTCAGTGCCCTGCAGACCGGCGTCATCGACGGCGCGGAAAACAATCCGCCGACCTTGCTTGAACACAACCACTACCAGAACGCCAAGTACTACAGCCTGACCGGACACCTGATCCTGCCAGAGCCCATCGTGATGTCGAAAATCACCTGGGACAAACTCACGCCCGATCAGCAGACGCTGGTGAAAAAAGCCGCCAAGGCCGCGCAAGCCCAGGAGCGCACGCTGTGGGACGCCAAGTCCGTCAGCAGCGAGGCAAAACTCAAGGCGGCCGGCGTCGAGTTCATCACCGTCGACAAGAAACCCTTCTACGAGGCCACCGCCTCGATCCGCGAGAAGTACGGCGCACCCTACGCCGACCTGATCAAGCGCATCGAAGCCGTTCAGTAACCCTCCCAGACCTCTGCAAAAGGCCCGGCAGCGCTGGCGTCGCTCGACGTCCGCGCCTGCCCGGTTACGGTGGAACCCGATGAAGAATTTGCTGCTGCGCATCAATGACCGGATCTACATGGCCTGCATCTGGGTCGCCGGTCTGTCGGTGCTGACCATAGCCCTGATCATCCCCTGGGGCGTGTTCGCCCGTTACGTCCTCGGCACCGGCTCAAGCTGGCCGGAGCCCACCGCCATCCTGCTGATGATGGTCTTCACCTTCATCGGTGCCGCCGCCAGCTACCGCGCCGGGGCGCACATGGCGGTGGCGATGGTCACCGACCGCCTGCAACCGAAGATGCGCCGAACCATGAGCATCGTTTCCCAAGTGCTCATGGGCATCATCTGCCTGTTCATGACGATCTGGGGCACGAAATTATGCCTGTCGACGTGGAACCAGTTCATGAGCGCCCTGCCGACATTGCGGGTCGGCATCACTTACATGCCGATCCCGGTTGGCGGTGCGCTGACGCTGGTTTTCGTACTGGAAAAACTCTTGCTCGGCGATCAAAGCAATCGCCGCGTGGTGCGATTCGACCTGGTTGAAGAAAACGAAGGGGCTGCCTGATGGACGCATTGATTCTGCTGGGCAGTTTTATCGCACTGATCCTGATCGGCATGCCGGTGGCCTATGCGCTCGGGCTGTCGGCGCTGATCGGCGCGTGGTGGATCGACATTCCGTTCCAGGCTTTGATGATTCAGGTGGCGGGCGGGGTGAACAAATTCTCCCTGTTGGCGATTCCGTTCTTCGTGCTGGCGGGCGCGATCATGGCCGAGGGCGGCATGTCGCGACGGCTGGTGGCGTTCGCCGGGGTGCTGGTGGGGTTCGTGCGTGGCGGGCTGTCGCTGGTCAACATCATGGCCTCGACCTTTTTCGGTGCGATTTCCGGCTCGTCGGTGGCCGACACCGCGTCGGTGGGTTCGGTGCTGATCCCGGAAATGGAGCGCAAGGGCTACCCTCGGGAATTCTCTACGGCGGTCACCGTCAGCGGTTCGGTACAGGCCCTGTTGACCCCGCCCAGTCACAACTCGGTGCTCTACTCGCTGGCGGCCGGCGGCACCGTTTCCATTGCTTCGCTGTTCATGGCCGGCGTGGTGCCGGGCCTGCTGATGAGCGTGTGTCTGATGGCGCTGTGCCTGATTTTTGCGCGCAAACGCGACTATCCCAAGGGGGAAGTGATCCCGCTGCGCGAAGCCCTGAAGATCTGCGGTGAAGCGTTGTGGGGGCTGATGGCGATGGTGATCATTCTCGGCGGGATTCTGTCTGGGATCTTCACGGCCACCGAGTCGGCGGCCATCGCCGTGTTGTGGTCGTTTTTCGTCACCATGTTCATCTACCGCGACTACAAATGGAGTGAACTGCCGAAACTGATGCATCGCACGGTGCGCACCATTTCCATCGTGATGATCCTGATCGGCTTCGCCGCCAGCTTCGGCTACATCATGACCCTGATGCAGATCCCGGCGAAGATCACCACGCTGTTCCTGACCTTGTCCGATAACCGCTACGTGATCCTGATGTGCATCAACGTCATGCTGCTGTTGCTCGGCACTGTGATGGACATGGCGCCGCTGATCCTGATCCTCACGCCGATCCTGATGCCGGTGATCCTCGGTATCGGCGTCGACCCGGTGCAGTTCGGCATGATCATGCTGGTCAACCTCGGCATCGGCCTGATAACGCCGCCGGTAGGGGCCGTGCTGTTCGTGGGTTCGGCGGTGGGCAAGGTCAGCATCGAAAGCACCGTCAAGGCGCTGATGCCGTTCTACGCCGTGCTGTTTCTGGTGCTGATACTGGTGACCTACGTTCCGGCGCTGTCGCTGTGGTTACCGCATCTGGTGTTGTAACACTGTGCTGTGGCGAGGGCGCCTGCTCCCTCGCCACAGGTGTTGTCTCACGCCCGCAGCAACATGTAAGCGGCGACCACCAGACATACGCTGGCAAACCCCACCTGCAACGTCCTCGCCGGTACTCGCGCGCAGAGTTTACGACCGATGATCATGCCGACGATGCTGGCCACGATAAACGATGCGCCCAGATGATCGATCCGCACCCCGGCATGGAACGCGCCAATCACGCCGATGGCGGAAATCAGGCTGATGACCATCAGTGAAGTGGCGACGATGCCGCGCATCTGCACATCGGTCAGTTGCCTGAACGCCGGCACGATCAGAAACCCGCCCCCCACCCCCAGCAACCCGGACACCACACCCGTGACCGCGCCCAGCACCGCGAGGGTCGCGGTGCATTTGGCGGTCCAGTCGAAACGGCCGGTCTGCTCGTTGAGCATGCAGTTTTTCTGGCCCCAACTGGCGTGGCCATGGTCGCTCGGTCCTTCCTGCTGGCGTTCGCGTCGCAACATGCGCCACGCCACCATCACCATTAGCAGGCTGAACAGGATCATCAGGACCTTTTCCGGCAACTGATGGGCAAAGTAGATGCCCACCGGCGAAAACACCGCGCCGAGCGTTGCAATCAGCAGCGCCGCGCGATAACGCACCAGACCGTGGCGCAAACCATCGATCGCGCCGACCGCCGCCGCGCTGCCCACTGCGAACAACGCCACCGGCGCGGCCTGCGTCATCGTCCAGCCCAGCCCCAACACCAGCGCCGGCACGGCGAGAATCCCGCCACCCGCCCCGGTCAGACCGAGGATCAATCCCATCACCATGCCAAACAGACTTGCCAGCAACATAAAGTGTTCTCAGTCGACCCTGGACAGGCTCGTCAGCCATTCGCGTCCCTTGAGCATGCCGTTCCAGTAAAACCACGGCAGCAGCGTCGCCTTCAGCCACCAAGCGGAACGGCGCGGCACGGTCGGGTCGAGAGGAAAGGTCGGCAGCAGTTTTCCGCCGTAGCCGAACTCGGCGAGGATCACCTTGCCCTTCTCCACCGTCAGCGGGCAGGAACCGTAGCCGTCGTACTTCAGCGGCAGTGCCAGATCCTTGCGCAGGGCCAGCAGGTTTTCCGCCACCACCACGACCTGCTTGCGCACGGCCGCGGCGGTTTTCGCATGGGTGGTGCCGCAGATATCGCCCAGGGCAAACACGTCGGGATAACGCGGATGTTGCAGCGTGTGCGGATTGACCTCGCACCAGCCAGCGGCGTCGGCCAACGGACTCTGCGCGATGAAATCCGGCGCAACCTGCGGCGGGACGACGTGCAGCAGGTCGAAGGTCTTTGCCTGTCGGGTGACGTTGCCGTCCGCATCCTTGACGTCGAACCAGGCGGTTTTCGCCGGGCCGTCCACCTTTACCAGATTCGAATTGAACGCCAGCCGAGCGTTGTATTTTTCGATGTACTTCATCAGCGGCGGCACGAAAGTCGGCACACCGAACAGCGCGGCACCGGCCAGATTGAACTCGACGTCGACCTTGCTCAGCACGTTGCGTTTGAGCCAGTGATCGCAGGACAGGTACAGCGCCTTTTGCGGCGCGCCGGCGCACTTGATCGGGATCGGCGGCTGGGTGAACAGGGCTTTGCCGCCGCTCAGCTTTTGCACCTGATCCCAGGTGTATTGCGCGTGCTGGTAGCTGTAGTTGGACGTGACGCCGTGCTGGCCGAGGCTTTCCTGCAGGCCTTCGATCTTCTCCCACGCCAGGCGCAGACCGGGGCAGACGATCAGGTTCTGATAGGTGACGCTGCGTTGGTCGTTGAGGGTGAGACGGCGCTGGTCGGGGTCGATGCCGGTCACTGCCGCTTGTATCCAGTTGGCCTGGCGCGGCATCACCTTGTTCATCGGTCGGGCGGTGTCTTTGGCATCAAAGGCGCCACCGCCGACCAGCGTCCACGCCGGCTGGTAGTAATGCAGGGTGCTCGGTTCGATTACCGTGATGTTCAGGCCGGGATCGCGCTTGAGCAGGCTCGCGACAAAACCGATGCCGGCAGTGCCGCCGCCGATGACCACGATGTCCGCACTGATGGAGGGGCCCCAGTGTTGATCGTTCATTGTTTGTTCCTTATGGCTGCACGCAAGGATGGCCGGGTCTATTGCGCCCAGCTTTTGAGCACGGCTCCGCAGTAGAGTCCCGAGAGGGTTTTCATCACCTGGATCACTTCGTGACTGGCCAGACCGTAAAAAATGTACTTGCCTTCACGTCGGGTCGCGACCAGCCCTTCGTCACGCAAGATGCCCAATTGCTGGGACAGGGTCGGCTGCCGCACGCCGGTCATTTTCTCCAGCTCGCCGACGTTGCGCTCGCCCTGGGTCAACTGACACAGGATCAGCAGCCGATCCTCGTTGGCCAAGGCCTTGAGCAAAGAACAGGCCTTGGAGGCCGAGGCGCGCAGTTGCGCCACTTCACATTCGGTCAGACTGGATTGCATTTGCAGGATGCCTTCAACGTCACTTAAGCTGCGGACATTATGTGTTTACATAAAGTGTTGCAACCCTGACTTTCCACCTCCCCCACAGGACCGTTTTCATGCCCGCGCTGATTGAAGCTTTCCTCGACCCCGCCTCTTCGACCTACAGCTATGTGGTCTACGAGGCCGACGGCGGTCAGTGCGCAATCGTCGATCCGGTGCTCGATTACGACGGCGCCGCCGGCCGCACCTGCACGGCTCAGGCGGACAAGATCATCGCCTTCGTCCGTGCCCATCATCTGCAAGTGCAATGGCTGCTGGAAACCCATGCCCATGCCGATCACTTGTCCGCTGCGCCCTACCTGCGCCGGGAACTGGGCGGAAAAATCGCGATTGGCGAATCGATCAGCAAAGTTCAGAACGTGTTCAAGGCGCTGTTCAACCTGGAACCGGAATTTCGCGTCGACGGCTCGCAGTTCGATCACCTGTTCGCACCGAACGAGTCCTTCCGAATCGGCAATCTCAAAGCCACCGCCCTGCACGTCCCCGGCCACACCCCGGCGGACATGGCTTACCTGATCGACGGCGAACAGATCCTGGTCGGCGACACGCTGTTCATGCCCGACGTCGGCACCGCCCGTTGCGACTTTCCCGGCGGCAACGCCCATCAATTGTTCAATTCGATTCACAAGCTGCTGGCCTTTCCCGCCAGCGTGAAGCTCTACGTCTGCCACGACTACCCGCCGCAAGGTCGCGACTCGCAGTGCCAGACCACTGTAGGCGAGCAGCGTAAAAGCAATATCCATGTGCATGATGGCGTCGACGAAGCCGCGTTTGTCGAGATGCGCACACAACGTGATGCAGGGCTGGGAATGCCGACGTTGCTGCTGCCGGCGATTCAAGTGAATGTGCGGGCGGGAAATTTGCCGCCGGCGGAAGACAACGGTGTGACGTACCTGAAGATTCCGATCAATTCCCTATAAGAAACGGCAGCGTAAGTCGGGTTGACGGAAAGCTTTCCCACGTAACGCGTCGATAGCGGTGAACTGGCGCTTCTCCAGCAAACAGGCAGACTTCATTGGGCAATCAACCAATGGAGTTTGTGCAATATGGATATTCGCCGTAACCATCGGGATCTGTCACCGCAGCAGAAATCCGCATTTGTCGAGGCGGTGCTGAGGCTGAAAAACAACGTCAACAGCGTGCTGCGTCCCGGGCAACAAAGTCGCTACGATGACTTTGTCCAGATCCACAAGAATTCGATGGGGCGTGGCAATCCGCTCGTCCCCAATCCGCACCGCAGCACCCTGTTCTATCCGTGGCACCGGATCCTGATCCGCCAGTTCGAACTGGCGCTGCAAGCCGCCGTCGATGACCCGCGCATCACCCTGCCCTACTGGAACTGGCAGCTCGGCGGTGCCGACAATCCGTTCACCTCGGACTTCATGGGCGGCAACGGTGACAATACCCAGAACCAGCTGGTAACCACCGGCCCCTTTTCCAGCAACCAGTCGCCATTCATTGTCTCGGTATGGGACGAGGGATTCGGTAACGCCGGCGTGCGCCGCAATCTCGGGGCTGCAGGTGCCTTGCCGTCACCAGAAACCGTCATTTCGGCGCTCAACAGAACGCCCTACTGGATGGAGCCGGGTGGTTGGGAAAACTTTTCCGAGCGTGAGCTGCACAATCCGGTTCATGCCTGGATCGGGGGCAACATGATGGAGGCCTCTTCTCCCAACGATCCGATATTCTTCCTGCATCATTGCTATCTGGACCTGCTCTGGGAACGCTGGAGAAACCTGCATCCGAACGTCCCCTCATTCCCGCAGGACGACCTGAGCAACTCGACACTGGTCTTCCACCCGGAAAACGAAGTTGCGCCCTGGCCTCAGAGCTTCACCGCTCAGCAGACACTTTTTACCGAAGAACTGGGTTATCGCTATGAATACCTGTGACCTGCGCCGAGCTCAGTTGCCCAGCGTCAGACCGTTCGCCGGCAGCGGCAACGCCGTTTTATAGCGAACCTGCTTGAGCGCAAAGCTTGACCGGATATTGGCCACGCCCGGCACCTTGGTCAAAAAGTCCATCATGAAGCGTTCAAGCGCCTGAATGGTCGGCACCAGCACCCGGATCAGATAGTCCGGGTCGCCGGCCATCAGGTAACACTCCATGACCTCCGGGCGATCGGAAATCGCCTCTTCGAAATGCTGCAGCGCTTCCTCTACCTGCTTCTCGAGACTGACGTGAATGAACACGTTGACGTGCAGACCGAGCAGATCGGCATCCAGCAGGGTCACCTGCTCGCGGATCAGCCCCAGCTCTTCCATCGCCTTGACCCGATTGAAGCACGGCGTCGGCGACAAATTGACCGAACGGGCCAGATCGGCATTGGTGATGCGCGCGTTCTCCTGAAGGCTGTTGAGAATGCCGATATCGGTACGGTCCAGTTTGCGCATGAGACAAAACCACCTGTTTTTTATGTTTATGCAGATTTTCTATCTGCAAATGATCGCCAGCGCAACGAAACAGAGAGAAATATTCTTCTTGCCCGGGCCTATGATTGTTGTAGGACAGGATTTCTTTTATCCAAGAATGACTGCCAGCTCACTACAAGAAATTCACAAGATCGAGCGTAGAAGCCATGACCCAAGCGTATGAACCGCTGCGTCTGCACGTCCCTGAACCCTCGGGCCGCCCAGGCTGCAAAACCGATTTCTCCTACCTGCATCTGACCGATGCCGGCACGGTGCGCAAACCTTCCATCGACGTTGAACCGGCCGACACCGCCGACCTGGCCCGAGGACTGATCCGCGTGCTCGACGATCAGGGCAATGCGCTCGGCCCATGGGCCGAAAACGTGCCGGTCGAGATCCTGCGCAAAGGCATGCGCGCCATGCTCAAGACCCGGATCTACGACAACCGCATGGTGGTCGCCCAGCGTCAGAAAAAAATGTCGTTCTACATGCAGAGCCTCGGCGAAGAAGCCATCGGCAGCGCCCAGGCCCTGGCCCTGAACATCGACGACATGTGCTTCCCGACCTACCGCCAGCAAAGCATCCTGATGGCCCGCGACGTGCCATTGGTCGACCTGATCTGCCAATTGCTGTCCAACGAGCGCGATCCGCTCAAGGGCCGTCAGTTGCCGATCATGTACTCGGTCAAGGACGCTGGTTTCTTCACCATTTCCGGCAACCTCGCCACCCAGTTCATTCAAGGCGTGGGCTGGGGCATGGCCTCGGCGATCAAGGGCGACACCAAAATCGCCTCGGCCTGGATCGGTGACGGCGCCACCGCCGAATCGGACTTCCACACCGCCCTCACCTTCGCCCACGTTTACCGTGCACCGGTGATCCTCAACGTGGTCAACAACCAGTGGGCGATCTCGACCTTTCAGGCCATTGCCGGTGGTGAAGCCACCACCTTCGCCGGACGCGGCGTCGGTTGCGGCATCGCCTCGCTGCGGGTTGATGGCAACGATTTCTACGCGGTTTACGCCGCCTCCGCCTGGGCCGCCGAACGCGCCCGCCGCGGCCTCGGTCCGACCATGATCGAATGGGTCACCTATCGCGCCGGCCCGCACTCGACCTCCGACGATCCGTCCAAATACCGTCCTGCCGACGACTGGAGCCATTTCCCGCTGGGCGACCCGATTGCCCGCCTGAAGCAGCACCTGATCAAGGTCGGCCACTGGTCGGAAGAAGAGCACGCCACCGTCAGCGCCGAGCTCGAAGCCGAAGTGATTGCCGCGCAGAAACAGGCCGAGCAGTACGGCACCCTTGCCGGCGGCCAGATTCCAAGCGCCGCCACCATGTTCGAAGACGTCTACAAAGAGATGCCGGAGCACTTGAAGCGCCAGCGTCAGCAGTTGGGGATCTGACATGAACGATCACAACAACAATATTCAGTTGGAAACCGCCATGACCACGACCACCATGACCATGATCCAGGCCCTGCGCTCGGCCATGGATGTGATGCTTGAGCGTGACGACAACGTCGTGGTGTTCGGCCAGGACGTCGGCTACTTCGGCGGCGTGTTCCGTTGCACCGAAGGCCTGCAGTCCAAGTACGGCACCTCGCGGGTGTTCGACGCGCCGATCTCCGAAAGCGGCATCGTCGGCGTTGCCGTGGGCATGGGCGCTTATGGCTTGCGTCCGGTCGCTGAAATCCAGTTCGCCGACTACGTGTACCCGGCGTCCGACCAGATCATTTCCGAAGCCGCCCGCCTGCGTTATCGCTCGGCCGGCGAGTTCACCGCGCCGATGACCCTGCGCATGCCGTGCGGCGGCGGCATTTACGGCGGCCAGACCCACAGCCAGAGCATCGAGGCGATGTTCACTCAGGTCTGCGGCCTGCGCACCGTCATGCCGTCCAACCCGTATGACGCCAAAGGCTTGCTGATTGCCTCCATCGAAAACGATGACCCGGTGATCTTCCTCGAGCCCAAACGCCTGTACAACGGCCCGTTCGACGGCCACCACGACCGCCCGGTGACCCCGTGGTCGAAACACCCGGCCGCACAAGTGCCGGACGGTTACTACACTGTGCCGCTGGATGTCGCTGCCATCACCCGTCCGGGCAAGGACGTGACCGTCCTGACCTACGGCACCACCGTGTACGTGTCGCAAGTCGCCGCCGAAGAATCCGGCGTGGACGCTGAAGTCATCGACCTGCGCAGCCTGTGGCCGCTGGACCTGGAAACCATCGTCAAATCCGTGAAAAAAACCGGCCGTTGCGTGGTGGTTCACGAAGCGACCCGCACCTGCGGTTTCGGCGCCGAACTGGTGTCGCTGGTGCAGGAGCATTGCTTCCACCACCTGGAAGCGCCGATCGAACGCGTCACCGGTTGGGACACTCCCTACCCGCACGCGCAGGAGTGGGCGTATTTCCCTGGGCCGTCCCGAGTGGGCGCGGCGCTGAAACGGGTCATGGAGGTCTGAATGGGCACGCACGTTATCAAGATGCCGGACATCGGCGAAGGCATCGCAGAAGTCGAACTGTCGCAGTGGCACGTCAAGGTCGGCGATCTGGTCGTTGAAGATCAGGTGCTGGCGGATGTGATGACCGACAAGGCCATGGTCGATATTCCCTCGCCAGTCCATGGCAAGGTGATTGCGCTGGGCGGCCAGCCAGGTGAAGTGATGGCGGTCGGCAGTGTGCTGATCAGCATCGAGGTCGAAGGCGCCGGCAATCTGAAGGAGTCCGACAAACCGGCGCCTGTTGCGGCGAAAGAAACGCCCGTCGCGCCAAAAGTTGAAGCTGTCGTTGAAAGCAAACCCGCCGCGCCGCGTACGACGCCGGTTTGCCAGGGCCCGATGGTCGCCCGCGAAGCCGATGAGCGCCCACTGGCCTCGCCGGCCGTGCGCAAACATGCGCTGGACCTGGGCATTCAATTGCGTCTGGTGCGCGGTTCCGGCCCGGCCGGTCGCGTGTTGCACGAAGACCTCGAGGCCTATCTGGCGCAGGGTCAGTCGAACGCTTCGGCGCCGGTTGCCGCCGCGTACGCCCAGCGTAACGATGAAGAACAGATTCAGGTTATCGGTATGCGCCGCAAGATTGCCCAGCGCATGCAGGACGCGACTCAGCGTGCGGCGCACTTCAGTTATGTCGAGGAAATCGACGTTACTGCAATCGAAGAACTGCGCGCCCACCTGAACGAAAAGCACGGTGCCAGCCGTGGCAAGTTGACCTTGCTGCCCTTCCTGGTGCGCGCGCTGGTGGTCGCCCTGCGCGACTTCCCACAGATGAACGCCCGTTACGACGACGAAGCTCAGGTCATCACCCGCCTCGGCGCGGTGCATGTCGGCGTCGCCACCCAAAGCGATGTTGGCCTGATGGTGCCGGTGGTGCGTCACGCCGAGGCTCGCAGCCTGTGGGACAGCGCGGCGGAAATTTCCCGCCTCGCCACCGCCGCGCGCAATGGCAAGGCCAGCCGCGATGAGCTGTCCGGCTCGACGATCACCCTGACCAGCCTCGGCGCCCTTGGCGGCATCGTCAGCACCCCGGTGCTGAATCTGCCGGAAGTAGCGATCGTCGGTGTGAACAAAATCGTCGAACGCCCGATGGTCGTCAAAGGCCAGGTGGTGATCCGCAAGATGATGAACCTCTCCAGTTCCTTCGATCACCGCGTGGTCGACGGCATGGACGCGGCGCTCTTCATCCAGGCCATTCGTGGCCTGCTCGAACAACCCGCGACCCTGTTTGTGGAGTGATGGCATGCAAACTCTGAACACCACGCTGCTGATCATCGGCGGCGGTCCTGGCGGTTACGTAACGGCCATTCGTGCCGGGCAACTGGGCATTTCGACCCTTCTGGTCGAGGGCCAATCGCTGGGCGGCACCTGCCTGAACATCGGCTGCATTCCGTCGAAAGCGCTGATCCATGTGGCCGAGCAGTTTCACCAGACGCAACACCACAATCAGCATTCGGCGCTGGGCATCAGCGTTTCGGCGCCGACCCTCGACATCACCAAGAGCGTCGAGTGGAAGGACGGCATCGTCGATCGCCTGACCACCGGCGTCGCCGCGTTGCTGAAGAAGAACAAGGTTCAGGTTATCAACGGCTGGGCCAAGGTCATCGACGGCAAGACCGTGGAAGTCGGCGACACCCGCATCCAGTGCGAACATCTGGTGCTGGCCACCGGTTCGAAAAGCGTCAATCTGCCGAGCCTGCCGATTGGTGGGCCAATCATTTCGTCCACCGAGGCACTGGCACCGAAATCGGTGCCGAAACGCCTGACCGTGGTTGGCGGTGGTTACATCGGTCTGGAGCTGGGCATTGCCTATCGCAAGCTCGGCGCCGAAGTCAGCGTGGTCGAGGCGCAGGATCGGATTCTGCCTGCTTATGACGCCGAACTGACCCAACCAGTGCACGACGCGCTGAAGCAACTGGGCGTGAAGCTGTACCTGAAGCACAGTGTGCTGGGCTTCGACGGCACGTTGCAGGTGCGCGATCCGAACGGCGACACCCTGAATCTGGAAACCGATCAGGTGCTGGTGGCCGTCGGTCGCAAACCCAATACCCAGGGCTGGAACCTTGAAGCGCTGAACCTGGACATGAATGGTTCGGCGATCAAAATCGACAGCCGCTGCCAGACCAGCATGCGCAACGTCTACGCCATCGGCGACCTGAGTGGCGAGCCGATGCTGGCCCACCGCGCCATGGCCCAGGGCGAGATGGTTGCCGAGCTGATCAGCGGCAAGACCCGCGAGTTCAACCCGACCGCCATCGCTGCCGTGTGCTTCACCGACCCGGAACTGGTCGTTGTCGGCCGTACGCCGGATGAGGCCAAGGCGGCGGGACTGGACTGCATCGTGTCGAACTTCCCGTTTGCGGCCAATGGTCGAGCGATGACCCTGGAATCGAAAACCGGCTTCGTGCGGGTGGTCGCCCGTCGGGACAATCATGTGATTGTCGGCTGGCAGGCGGTGGGTGTTGGCGTATCGGAACTGTCGACTGCGTTCGCGCAAAGCCTGGAAATGGGCGCACGCCTGGAAGACATCGGCGGCACCATCCATGCACACCCGACCCTGGGTGAAGCGGTGCAGGAAGCGGCGTTGCGTGCGCTTGGGCACGCGTTGCACCTGTAAAAAACCGACGCGGGGGAGTTTTTTCATAAGCAGGCTAATAAATCTGCTGCTCCCCCCATCGCCCGGGCTGCGAAACCGCTCAAGAATGAAGTATTGTTGTGCCCATCCAAAAAAACGTCAGAAGCCTTGAACCGCTTCGGCGGTTGTTCAGTGATAGAGGGTGTCATGGGTAACGAAAGCATCAACTGGGACAAGCTGGGTTTTGACTACATCAAGACCGACAAACGCTATCTGTCGTACTTTCGCAATGGCGAGTGGGACAAAGGCACCCTGACCGAAGACAACGTGCTGCACATCAGCGAAGGCTCCACTGCCCTTCACTATGGCCAGCAATGCTTCGAAGGCATGAAGGCCTATCGTTGCAAGGACGGCTCGATCAACCTGTTCCGCCCGGACCAGAATGCTCTGCGCATGCAACGTAGCTGCGCGCGCCTGTTGATGCCGCAAGTCGACACCGAGCAATTCATCGAAGCCTGCAAAGCAGTCGTTCGTGCCAACGAACGCTTCATCCCGCCTTATGGCACCGGCGGCGCGTTGTACCTGCGTCCGTTCGTGATCGGCGTAGGTGACAACATCGGTGTGCGTACCGCACCCGAATTCATCTTCTCGATCTTCTGCATTCCGGTTGGCGCCTACTTCAAGGGCGGCCTGACCCCGCACAACTTCCAGATCTCCAGCTACGACCGCGCCGCCCCACAAGGCACCGGCGCTGCCAAGGTCGGTGGCAACTACGCCGCCAGCCTGATGCCTGGCTCGAAAGCGAAGAAAGCCAACTTCGCCGACGCGATCTACCTGGACCCGATGACCCACACCAAGATCGAGGAAGTCGGTTCGGCCAACTTCTTCGGGATCACCCACGACAACAAGTTCGTGACCCCGAACTCGCCGTCAGTACTGCCGGGCATCACCCGTCTGTCGCTGATCGAACTGGCCAAGTCCCGCCTGGGCCTGGAAGTGGTCGAAGGTGATGTGTTCATCGACAAGCTGTCGGACTTCAAGGAAGCCGGTGCTTGCGGTACGGCTGCGGTAATCACCCCGATCGGCGGCATCAGCTACAACGACCACCTGCACGTGTTCCACAGCGAAACCGAAGTCGGCCCTGTGACCCAGAAGCTCTACAAAGAGCTGACCGGCGTGCAGACCGGCGACGTTGAAGCGCCAGCCGGCTGGATCGTCAAGGTTTGACCTGACGGCCAGATGCACAAAAGCCCCCATCGAGTGATCGATGGGGGCTTTTTCATTCGCCTCGCTCGCCGGCCTTCATGGCAATCCGCTTGCCCGCGCGACCGGCAATCCCGCTCGCCTGCCCATTCTGCTGCTTGCCCATTCGGGCCTGGGTAATCAATCCGGGAATCAGCTCCCCCTCCGGCAGGTTCTTCCAGAACCGCGTCGGCAAGTGCCCCTGCATGACCTTCTCGTTCAAACGCGCCGGGTTGAAGATGTGGCTGTAGTACGTCAGCCATAAATCACCGTGGGGATCGTCGACGTTCTGCGCCAGTTGCTGCCATTCCACCGGGCACTGGCGTTGATGGATCAGTTGTTCGCCATCGTAATAAACCCCGTCGCGGGGCGTGGCAATCAGCCAGCGGTGCCGGCCCATGCGCCCGATGAAGTGTTCGCTGGCACTGCGCAGGATGTCGTGGGCCGGTTCGTGCCACGCCACGTATTGCGGGCCCGGCAATTCGGGCGGGCGCTCAATGAAACGCACGAATGCATGCAGATGATGGGCTTCGCGCTGCACCTGCTTGATCCGCCGCTGCAACTCGCTGCCCAGTTTGTCGCCGGCCATCATTGCCGTGCGATCACCGTGGCTGACCCGCCACAGCACCTCATACAGCAGACTCCAGCGCTGATCACCACGGTAGCGCGACGCTTGTTCCAGGGTGTCAAGCAACGCACGCGGAATACGCGCCTGAAACGGCCCCTGCCCTTCGGGCACCGACACGTCACTGGCAAACAGATCACTCACGCCTTCCGATGCCCAGCTCACCAGGCTCGGATCGATTTCATGGCTGAGCAGCCAGCGTGCCTGCTGACGCCAGGTGTCGAACAGGTCGTCGCAATTGAGGTTGATCATCCCCACAGCCCCATCTGCTGCGGCATCGGCCGATCGCGCAGCTGCTGATAAAGCATCTGGCTGGTGACCTCGGCCTGCTGCGGGTGGTAATCGCTGGTGATGATGAACGGCTTGGCTTTGGCCAGCACACAGCGCATGCGCGCCACATCTTCGTAGCGAATGCGCCGCTGCCGACGCAGCTCCACCAGACGTTCGGTGGTGCGCAGGCCAATGCCGGGGATACGTGAGATCAGCGCCGGTTCGGCGCGATTGAGATCCAGCGGAAATACCTGGCGATTCTGCAGCGCCCAGGCCAGTTTCGGGTCGATGTCCAGCGCCAGATTGCCCGGCCCCTGAAGCAACTCACCGGCGCTGTAGCCATAACTGCGCAATAGAAAATCCGCCTGATACAAGCGGTGCTCGCGCATCAGCGGCGGCGCGGCCAGCGGCACGCTTTTCGGGCTGTCGGGGATCGGGCTGAATGCCGAGTAATAGACCCGGCGCAGACGGAAGTTGCCGTACAACGCCTGGGCACTGTGGAGGATGGTGCTGTCGTCGGTGTCATCGGCACCGACGATCATCTGCGTGCTCTGCCCGGCCGGGGCGAACTTCGGAGCGCGAGGTTCATTGAGCACGGTCTGCACGCCGGTGTAGATGGTGCTCATCGCCTGCTTGATCGAACCGATGTGCTTCTCCGGCGCCAGGGTTTGCAGGCTGGCATCGGTGGGCAATTCGATGTTGACACTCAAGCGGTCGGCGTAACGCCCGGCCTCTTCGATCAGCGCGGGATCCGCATCAGGGATGGTCTTGAGATGAATGTAGCCTCGGAACTCATGCTCTTCGCGCAACAGCTTCGCGACACGCACCAGTTGCTCCATGGTGTAGTCCGCCGAACGAATGATCCCCGAGCTGAGAAACAACCCGCTGACGCAATTGCGCCGGTAGAAATCCAGGGTCAGCGTCACCACTTCCTCGGGCGTGAAACGCGCACGGGGCACATCGCTGGAGCGGCGGTTGACGCAGTATTGGCAGTCGTAGAGGCAGAAGTTGGTCAGCAAAATCTTGAGCAGCGACACACAGCGCCCGTCCGGCGTGTAGCTGTGACAGATGCCCATACCATCGGTCGAACCCAGCCCGCTCTTGCCCTCGGAACTGCGCTTGGGCGCACCACTACTGGCGCAGGAGGCGTCGTACTTGGCGGCGTCGGCGAGGATGCTGAGCTTGTCGATGATTTGCATGGCACGGACTCAATACTGTTCGCATATACAGTATAGAGGGCGATTGGCGCGCACAAGACGCAATGCCGCTCTTCGTCGGAATGTCGAGCCGCACCAGTCAGGTCAAATTGACTCATAAGCAGTCAGATTGACTCGAGTCCATAAGCGTCATAATGACTATCAACCCTGCACAGCCCTTGATATTCAAGGCTGCCCGGCATGGCCCGAAAATTGACTGACTCTCCGTAGCCATTTGGCTGAAGACCAAAAACGGGAGTCGAACATGGATCATGTTTTTCAGGGCAAGCTTGCGGTCGTCACTGGCGCCAGCTCCGGCATAGGCCTGGCCGCCACCGAACGCCTGCTCAATCAAGGCGCACGCGTATTGGCCATGTCGCGAAAGCTCGGCGCACTGGCCGAACTGCTTGAGCGGTATCCGCAGCACCTGGTGTGGCAACCTGGCGATGTCACACAAGCCGCCGACCTTGCTGCTTTGGCCGATCAGGCTGCGAGTCTGGGCCCGGTCAGTTTCGTGGTGCCCAACGCCGGTATCGCCGAACTCGCCGACGGGCTCGACAGTTCGGCATTCGATCGCCAATGGGCGGTGAACGGCGCCGGCGCCCTGAACACCTTGGCCGCCCTGCGCCCGCACCTTGCAGACAACGCGTCAGTGGTGTTCATCGGTACTTTTCTGGCCGGCATCAGCTTCGCCGGACTGTCCGCCTATATCGCGTCAAAAGCAGCATTGATCGCCCACGCCCGGACCCTCGCGGTCGAGCTGGCGCCCCACGGCGTGCGCATCAATTGCGTTTCCCCCGGCCCGACCGAAACGCCGATCTGGTCGACACTGGGGCTGAGTGACGAAGCGCTTGGAAACGTCGCCCAAGGCGTCAACAAACGACTATTGGGCGGACAATTCCTAGAACCTGCGGCGGTGGCCGACGTCATTCTTTTCCAGTTGGGCAATGGCGCACGCGGCGTCGTTGGGCAGGATTGGGTGGTCGATAGCGGATACACCCTGAGCTAACGAACATGCACCGAACCGGGCGTGGATTCAGTCAGTTGGCGAACCGACGATTCCCGCCCGGACCCGGGCAAAATCAGTCCCCAGCGCGACGCCAGTTCCCGGCGCCCCTGCACCGTCAACGTCAAAGCCCGACTGTCCAGATCCTGCGTCACCCATTTGCGCTTCAGCGCCGTCTGCAACAACGCCGCCCCGAGCGAACCGCCCAGATGTGGCCGACGCATGCTCCAGTCCAGACACGGGCAGGCGAACCGTCGGCGCATCGTCGACAGATCCTTGACCTCGATACCTAACCCTTCAAAAACCGCCTCGCCACTTTCACTGAGGCGATAAACCTGTTCATCGGTTTCCACCAGCCATCCCGCCTCGAGCAAGCGGTCATGCAGCAACACCGCCAGCGTTCCGGCCATATGGTCGTAGCAAGTGCGGGCGAATTGCAGGCGATCCGGCGTGTGCGGTTTGAAGGTCGGCGCGGGGTGCTGACCGATCACCATCAGCGCTTCCAGCGCCTGGGCCACGCGTTTGTCGGCGAGGCTGTAATAACGATGGCGGCCCTGCACATGCAGGCGCACCAGCGCCAGATCCTTGAGCTTGGCCAGATGCGCGCTGGCGGTCGAGGCGCTGACGTCGGCGAGGGTCGCCAGCTCCGTGGCGGTGCGGGCGTGGCCGTCCATCAGCGAGCACAGCATTTTGGTCCGCGCCGGTTCCGCGATGGCGGCAGCCACTTGCGAGACGCCGATGTCTTGATGTTCTGCGTGCATATTTCGCTCTCTAACGACCCACGGCCATGTCGTACTAAAGATCGTAGCAATCGCCCTCTAGATCTACAAACCGCGCGCTTTCTAGACCAACAGTCGCAAGAAGCCGCCTAAATCCGTCCTCCCCTGTCAGAAATGACAGTAGCAAAAACGATCAAACGAGCATTGTATTGGAATACTGTGATTGCCAAATCATTTGCCTTCACGCCAACCACCTTCGGAGAAAAAAAATGTCTACGCCAATTGTTACGACGACAAAAAAAGGAACTGTCGCATCGGTTTCCAATTACATGAATTATTGGAGCGTCAGCGTACTGTAGTGGTCTAATGAAACCGGACACCCATTTAGGCGAGAATGCTCGCCAGATCGAGGTGTCAGATGACCAAACAAC
>NZ_JBJXHJ010000067.1:0-1039 GCF_046487845.1 Pseudomonas sp. PHC1 | reverse complement strand
GCTCTGAGAGCAACTGGGTGCATTCCTCTCTTGGCCAGTCAGGATGTGGTGACGCCCTTTTCCCTGGTCTTAAGTGAGGTGAAGAACTGCACACCCAGCTCATTGTGATCCTTCAACTTACTGCAGACCTCATTTTAGCAGAATTCTGATTAGGGATGCTCGATATTGACTTTTCTGCCGATATCCGATATTCCGATATTGTCCAACTCTTAATTTCCGATACCGATATCACCCGATACCGATATTTGCAGGCTTTTTACACCAAAACTATTAGGTAACAACATAACATATCTCCTACTGTTGAATTAACACATTATGCCTAATTTTATTGTGATGCCCCACTGGATGCAAACATAAATGCAACATGGCTTTCCACATGTAAACACTGTCTGTGCAAAATAAGAGAACAACTTCAACTTAAGTTATGGAAAAAAGTGCCAATATGGCACTGCCATATTTATTATGCTGCTTTGCAGTAATTGCAAATTACAAATTTACTATCCGTAGGGAACACTTGGAAATAGTTCCAAACCACAGACATAAGCCCCGTTTCTGGAGGCGGGACCTTTTATAGGAACGTCCTCTCACTCGGTCCTCTCAGCTGTTGTGTCTCCAGCAGAGTAGGACCCAGATAGGACCCAGATAGGACCCAGATAGGACCCAGATAGGACCCAGATAGGACCCAGATAGGACCCAGATAGGACCCACCGGACTCTGACGGTGACGTCACAGAGGCGACTCGCCGAAAGCATAACAGAGAAAATGACAACGAGGAGGTAAACCTTCTGTTTGTGTGTTCGTGTACATGGCGGTGGACGCTATGAACTTGTTAGCCACGGTTAGCGACCCACGAGTCTAGCGTGTTGTTGTTATACGTCATCAAGCGCCGGTAAACGTCCCATGCTGCGTTCATGCAGGCTCGGAAATGCTGAAGCCTACAGAACAAACATCGGTTATAAAAACCCGATACCGATACTTCCCGATATTACATTTTTAAGTGAATATCGGCCGATAATATCGGAGGTCCGATAATATAATA
>NZ_JBJXHJ010000018.1:0-134245 GCF_046487845.1 Pseudomonas sp. PHC1 | reverse complement strand
TGCTCGCACGAACATCATCAACCAAATCGGCGTTCTTGTTTCTATGTTTCCCGGGATTCCGTGAAGAACCTTTTTTTTGCTGAGCGTTAGTCCAGCGACCGATCGCGTGGGATGCGGGGAAACGATCGTTAGCCTGCTTTCTTTTATTTCAGCACCAAGCCATGATGCGGACTCTCCCACCGCCGCCCGCGAACGAGCCCTCATGTCTGCGCAGCAACAGCCACCGCAAAGCTCCATGGCGATCACCCTGCAGATCGTTTCCATCGTTTTCTATACCTTTATTGCCTTCCTCTGCATCGGTCTGCCGATTGCGGTGCTGCCCGGCTACGTGCATGAACAACTGGGTTTCAGCGCCGTGATTGCGGGATGGGTGATCGGTTCGCAATACCTGGCCACCCTGCTCAGCCGGCCGATGGCCGGGCGCATGTCAGACACCGTCGGCACCAAGCGGGCGATTGTGTATGGCTTGTCGGGGATTGTGCTCAGCGGTGTGCTGACGCTGGTTTCGACGCTGCTGCAGAGCTTGCCGCTGCTGAGCCTGTCGATCCTGATCGTCGGTCGCCTGATGCTGGGGATCGCCCAGGGCCTGATCGGCGTCGGCACCATCAGTTGGTGCATGGGCCAGGTCGGTGCCGAACACACCGCGCGCTCGATTTCCTGGAACGGCATTGCGTCCTATGGTGCGATTGCCATCGGCGCGCCGCTGGGGGTGCTGATGGTCGCCGATTATGGTTTCGAAAGCCTTGGCATTGCGTTGTCGCTGCTCGCGGCCGGCGCCTTGCTGCTGATCCGCAATAAGCCCTCAGTGCCGGTGGTGCGCGGTGAGCGGCTGCCGTTCTGGGCGGTGTTCGGGCGAATTGCACCGTTCGGCGCCAGTCTGAGTCTGGCGTCGATTGGCTACGGCACCCTGACCACCTTCATCACCCTGTATTACCTCAATCGCGGCTGGAGCGGCGCGGCGTACTGCCTGACCGTGTTCGGCGTGTGTTTCATCCTGTCGCGGCTGCTGTTCATTTCGGCCATCGGGCGTTTTGGCGGGTTCACTTCGGCGATTGCCTGCATGACCATCGAAACCGTGGGCCTGGTCATGCTGTGGCTGGCGCCCTCGACCGCGTATGCCTTGATCGGCGCCGGTCTGGCCGGCTTCGGCCTGTCGCTGGTGTACCCTGCACTGGGCGTCGAGGCGATCAAGCAGGTACCCAACTCCAGTCGCGGCGCCGGGCTGAGTGCGTACGCAGTGTTCTTCGATCTGGCGCTGGCGATTGCCGGGCCGTTGATGGGCGCGGTGGCGCTGAATCTGGGCTATTCGTGGATTTTCTTCAGTGCGGCGGTGCTGTCCGTGACCGGACTGGGATTGACCTTGCTGCTCAAGCGCCGGGCCATGGCGTAAACGCTCACTGATCCGCCGTCTGCATGCCCGCGCGGGTCGATCTGCCCAAGGCATGGGAGAAAAACCGCCCGGCCTCGGAAATCAGGTTGCGGTGGATGTCTTCGCGGTCCACGCCATCGGCATCGGTGCACAGCGCCGGCATGGCGAGGATCTGCTCTTCGGTGCACGGCGCCATGAACACGAAGTGCCCTGCCCCGGCCAGCAATTTGAAGTCCGGTGCGGTCGGCAGTTTGCGCGCCAGGGCAGCAGCGTTTTTGTCGAAGGCCACCAGTTTGTCGCCGTCGCCGCTGTAGAGCAGCACCGGTACATGCACGTCGGCCAGCGTATGGCGACCAAATTTCAGACTCAACGGCGCCATCAGCAGTAACGCATGCACGCGCGGATCGGCCACCGGTTGCAGATCGTCGCGATCGACAATCAACTCACCCTGAGTGTTGCAGGCATCGCGGTCGTCCGGGCGTTCCTGGCAGTAACGACGCAGACGATCCAGATCAGGCTGCGCACCGGACAGAATCAACGCCGTTTCGCCGCCCGCCGAATAACCGATCACGCCAACCTGTTCGGCGTTTACGTACGGCGCGAGCATGCGGTCGCCCAACGTCGCGGTAATGGCTTCGGAAATCTGGATTGGCCGGCCATACAGATTGCTCAACGTGCCGAGGCGGCTGTGATCCCTGGAGTTGTCGCCGGGGTGAATCACCGCCACCACGACAAAGCCCTTGCGTGCCAGGGACGTGGCCAGGTCGTGCAGCGCCAGCGGCGTGCCGGTGTTGCCGTGGGAGAGCATCAGCATCGGGAAGCGGCCGATGGCGACTTTGGTGTCTTCGCCGGCCTCGACCGAATAGCCTTCCAGCAGGCTCAAGTGTTCGCGGTCGCTGGAGGGATAGAACGCGATGGCGCGCATCGGTTGCAGATCGAGCGGGTCGAGGAACGTCATCTCGTGATAACCGACGCTCCAGCGCGGGTGCTGCCCGGGCGCAGCGTGCACTGAATTCAGGCTGCCGAGCAGGCACATCAGTAACGCTGCACAAAGACGCATCATGGGATGCCCCACCCTGTTGTTACTCAATCGAAAGATCCGTGGTGTCCGACGTCCGAAATCCCGAGGCTGGGTGATTCGGCGCGGCGTTGCACTCAGACGTTGATCATCAGACTGCATAACCCGGGCCAGATTATGTAACAGTCAGAAACAAAAAACTCCGCATCTGGCCCTTGCGGAACCAGAATACAGAGTTTTTTCGGGCTTGCCTGAACTGGCGCTGTTCTTTACGCAAGCCTTACGCGGCGGCGAACAGTTGCTCGCTGATCTTGGTTTGGGCAGCGCTCATGGCGTTGTTGCGCACTTCTTCGCCGTAGGCCAGGCCTTCGGCACGCACGACTTCGATGTCGGTGATGCCAAGGAAGCCAAAGACCAGTTTCAGATAGTCTTCGTGGGCCACGCCCGAAGCCTGGCCGGCATGGATACCGCCGGAGGTGGAGACGATCACGACTTTCTTGCCGCCGCACAGGCCTTCAGGACCGGCTTCGGTGTAACGGAAGGTCTGGCCGGCGACGGCGATGCGGTCGATCCAGGCTTTGAGTTGGGTCGGCACGGTGAAGTTGTACATCGGGGCAGCGACGACGATGGCGTCAGCGGCGATGAATTCGGCCAGGGTGGTGGCGCTCAGTTCGGCTTCGTGCTGTTGGGCGGCGTTGCGCAGTTCAGCGGTGGTGCCGGCGGCCACCAGGGTGGTCGACGAGAAGTGGCTGATGGCGTCGGCGGCCAGGTCGCGGTAGGTCACGACAGCGCTTGGCTCGGCAGCTTGCCAGGCTTTAGTGACTTGACTGCTCAACTGACGGGAAGCGGAGTTGTCGCCCAGAATGCTCGAATCGATGTGCAGCAGTTTCATGTGGAATCTCCTGGAATGAATCGCCGGTGGCGACGGAATGGAGACAATCCTACCGACGAAACCAATAGCTGATTAGACGGCAACAATGCGATAGTTTGTCCCACTGATAGAACAGTCGGATTTCCCCATGCAAGACCTCAACGATCTCTACTATTTCGCCAAAGTGGTCGAGGCCGGCGGATTCGCCGCCGCCGGCCGCTTGCTCGGCATTCCCAAGTCGCGCCTGTCGCGGCGCATCGCCGAGCTCGAAGAACGTCTTGGCGCCCGGTTGCTGCAACGCACCACGCGACAACTGAAGCTGACGGCGGTCGGCGAGCGTTATCTGCGCCACTGTCAGGCAATGCTGCTGGAAGCGGAAATGGCCGATGAAACGGTGGCCAGCATGTCCAGCGAGCCTCGCGGACGCTTGCGAGTGTCGAGCCCGACCGGGTTGGCCCATGAAATGTTGCCGGTGGTGATCAGCAATTTCCTTGGCAAATACCCTCAGGTGCAACTGGAAGTGACACTGATCAATCGCCGGGTCGACCTGATCACCGAAGGCATCGACGTAGCGCTGCGCGTGCGCGAACACGGCGATGAAGAACCGATGCTAGTGACCCGTCGCCTGCGTCAGGCGCAGATGGTGGTGGTCGCAAGCCCTTCTTTTATGCAGGGCGTGGAAATCAATCATCCGCAGGACTTGAAGAATCTGCCGGTGCTGGGCGCCCTGGAGGCCGACCGCATGGTGCATGTGCGCCTGCTCGATCAGCACGGCAAGAGTTGCGATCTGGCGCTGGAGGCACGTTTGGGCATCGACGATTTCATCGTACGCAAGGCTTGCGTGCTGGCCGGCCAGGGTTTCACCCTGTTGCCGATGATGTATTGCGAAGCGGAGCTGAACAACGGCACGCTGGTGCAATTGCTGCCGGACTGGTCATTGCCCGGCGGCTGGCTGCAAGCGGTGTATCCGCATCGGCGCGGGGTGATGCCGGCGGTACGCGCATGGATCGATCATCTGGTCGAATCGTTCAATGCCTGTGGAGAGCGGCTGTTATGAAACAAGGGAAGATGAGCGAGCAGGATGTCGCGCAGTTTTGCCTGGCCCTGCCTGGCGCCCGGGAAGACTACAAATGGGGTGGCGTGCGGGTGTTTTCGATTGCCGGCAACAAGATGTTCGCCTTGCAGGGGCTGCGCGGTGATTCGCTGGCGTTCAAGGTCGACAAGGATCTGTTTCTCGGCCATTGCGACCGGCCGGGCATTCACCCGGCGCCGTATCTGGCCCGGGCGCAATGGATCATCATGCACCCGCCCTACCCGCTGGGCGCCGAAGAATTGCAAGGCTTGCTGCAGCGCTCCCATCAACTGGTGGTGAGCAAGCTGCCCAAGCGCGTGCAGGTCGGGCTGCTGCTCTAGAACAGCGCCAGGAGGTTCGAACCGAGGAACAACTGATCGATCCAGAACACCTGATGCAACGCCACGATCACCCAGAACAGCACCTGAAACGACACCTTGCGCGTCTTGTGCCGGAAGACCTGCTGGGCGATCAATGCGCCCGGCCAGCCACCGGCCAGTTCCACGGCGTGCAGGATGTTTTCCGGCGTACGCCAGGCGGCGGCGCGTGCCTTGCGTTTGTCCGCCCAGTACAGAAAAAACGCCAGCACGCTGACCAGTCCGTAAGCGGTCAGCGGTACCAGGGAAATCCCGCGCAGCCACATCGACAGCGAGCCGGACAGCGGCAACGCGCAGACGATCAGCAGCACCACCAGCTTCAATTTCAAGTGCTGGATATTGCCACCGGAAGGACCGCGATCCGGGCGGCGTGCTCGGGAATCACTCATGGCTTGGCTGCCGACCAGTCAACCCAGCCGAACTGCCAGGTCGCCAGAATCACCAGACCGAAGACGATCCGATACCAGGCGAACGCCGCGTAGCTGTGGCTACCGATGAACTTGAGCAGGCCGCGCACCGCGATCATGGCGAAGATGAACGCCGTGACGAACCCGATGGCGAACACCGGGAAATCTGCCGGCACGAACAGGTCCCGATACTTGTAGCCCGAATACACCGCCGCACCGACCATGGTCGGCATCGCCAGGAAGAACGAGAACTCGGTGGCGGTCTTGCGCGACAGGCCGAACAACAGGCCGCCGATGATGGTCGAGCCGGAGCGCGAGGTGCCGGGAATCATTGCCAGGCACTGGGCGAAACCGATTTTCAGCGCATCCGTCCAGCGAATGTCATCGACCGTTTCGGCGTGTACTTCATGCTGGCGCTGCTCAGCCCACAGCATCACGATCCCGCCCACCACCAGCGCGGCGGCCACGGTGATCGGGTTGAACAGATAGTGGTGAATCAGATCGGCGAAGACCACCCCCAGCACCACGGCGGGCAGGAAGGCGATCAGCAGGTTGGCGGTGAAGCGCCGAGCACTCGGCTGGGTCGGCAGGCCGATGACCACGTCGAGGATCTTGCGCCGGAATTCCCAGACCACCGCGAGAATCGCGCCGAGCTGAATGATGATGTTGAACGCCATGGCCCGCTCGCCTCCAAAATCGAGCAAGTCGGCGACAATGATCTGGTGTCCGGTACTGGAAATGGGCAAAAACTCCGTCAGCCCCTCTACAACTCCTAGAATCAATGCCTGCAAGGCCGTCCAAAGATCCATCAATCCCCCAGAGAGCGATGCGCAGAGGCATGCCCCGATAGTATTTTTTTACGTTCACTGCGTTCAGCGTAGCGGATTAAGGCTGTACCGATTCCGCGCGCACAGGATCCACACGAAACAGTCAAAATTCCGTGAAAAATCAATTTCGATTCAGGTTTTCACGCGCGGGGCCGAAATCCTAACAGACAAGCCGTAATAGCGCTGCCGCGTTCTACGACTTGGGTCGCGTATGCCCGGTCACCGAAACGTGGTTGGATGCTGGCGGTGGTTTATTACAAGAAAAAGAATCCGGAGTGACAGCGTTATGAACAGCTTGCGCAGTGTGTCGATCAGCCGACGCTTGTGGCTCATCTTGATTGTGGCGGTGGTCATGCTGCTGACATTGGGCGTGTTGATGCTCAAGCAGATCCACGATGACCTCTACCACGCCAAGGCCCAGAAAACCCAGCATGTGGTGCAGACCGCCAGCGGTTTGCTGACTTACTACCAGGGCCTTGAAGCCGCGGGCACCCTGACCCGCGAGGTGGCGCAGAAACAGGCGCTGACCGCGATCCGAGGCCTGCGCTATGACCAGAACGATTACTTCTGGATCAATGACCTCACGCCCGTGATGGTCATGCACCCGACCAATCCCAAGCTTGAAGGCCAAAACCTCTCGGCGATCCGCGACCCGGACGGTTTCGCGGTGTTCAATGAAATGGTCGCCATCGCCAAGGCCAAGGGTGCCGGCATGGTGAATTATCGCTGGCCCAAGCCCGGCGCCAGCGAACCGGTGGCCAAGACCTCTTACGTGAAATTGTTCGAGCCATGGGGCTGGGTCATTGGTTCGGGCGTGTACGTCGACGACGTGCAGGCCGAGTTCCAGGGCCAGGTGATCAAGGCATCCGTGGTCGGACTGGTCATCGCGGTGATCATGGCGCTGCTGGTGATTCTGATTGCCCGCAGCATCGTTCGCCCGTTACAGGAAACCGTGAACGCCATGGCCAATATTGCCAGCGGCGAGAGCGATCTGACCCGCAGCCTCGACACCCACGGGCAGGACGAAGTCACTCAGCTGGCCCAGCACTTCAACGCCTTCACCGCCAAGCTGCGTCGGGTGATCGGTGACTTGCAGCTGTCCGCCAGCGCACTGGGCCAGTCGTCCAGCGAACTGGGCAATGACGCGACCCAGGCCCAGCAACGCAGCCAGCAGCAGTCGCAGCAGATGGAGCTGGTAGCCACTGCCGTCAACGAGGTGACCTACGGCGTGCAGGACGTGGCAAAGAACGCCGAACATGCCGCCAGCGAAATGCGTGATGCCGAAGCCCAGGCCCAACAAGGCCAGATCAACATCGACGGCAGCCTGCAACAGATCGACAAGCTGTCCGGCACCATCGATCAGGCGGTGGAAGTCATCCGCACACTGGCGACCGAGAGCACTCAGATCGGCAGCGTGCTGGAGGTGATCCGCTCGATTGCCGAACAGACCAACCTGCTCGCCCTCAACGCCGCCATTGAAGCGGCTCGGGCTGGAGAACAGGGTCGTGGTTTTGCGGTGGTGGCCGACGAAGTGCGTTTGCTGGCTCAGCGCACGCAGAAGTCCACGGCGGAAATCCAGACGATGATCGAACGCCTGCAAAATCATTCCGAGGCCGCCGTGAAGGTGATCGGCGACAGCAGCAAGGCGTCGCAACTGACCATCGAACAGGCCGGTCTGGCCAGCGCCAGCCTCAATGCCATCGGCCAGGCGTTGCGTAACCTCAATGGCCTGAACGCCTCGATTGCCAGCGCAACGCTGCAGCAGGCGCACGTGGTCGAAGACATCAATCAGAACGTCACCCAGGCGGCGGGCCTGTCCCACAGCACGGCACTGGCGGCCGAGCAGTCGAGCGTGGCCAGCGTAAAACTCGGCCAGCTCAGCGAACAACTGAACGGGCTGCTGCGCCAGTTCCGCGTCTGATCCCTGCAACCGGCGGGAACTCGTTTCCCGCCTGTTTTTCGGTACAATCCGCTCCCTCTTTTATTCCCCCCAAGGATCCTGCATGTCCGGGCTTGAACTGTTTGCCGCCGCCCTCGGTGTGATCGCCGTGTGGCTCACGGTCAAACAGAATCCGTGGTGCTGGCCGATCGGGCTGGTCATGGTGTCGCTTTACACTTGGGTCTTCTTCGAGGTGAAGCTGTATTCGGATATGTTGCTGCAGGTGGTTTATGCCGGGCTGCAGATCTATGGCTGGTGGCAGTGGACGCGAGCCGGGACGATGCATGACGGGCGCGAAGTCAGCCGGCTCGACACCCGCTCGATTGCGCAGGGCCTGGCCATTGGCGCGGTCGGCAGTCTGCTGCTGGGCGCCGCCATGGCTCACTGGACCGACGCAGCACAACCCTGGCTCGACGCGGCCCTGACCGGTTTCAGCCTGGTCGCCCAGTTCTGGATGGCTCACAAGCGTCTGCAATGCTGGGCGCTGTGGTTCGTGCTGGATGTAATCTTCGTCGGCCTGTTCCTTTATAAAGGGCTGTACCTCACGGCGGCGCTGTATGCCCTGTTCACCCTGATCGCGGTGCAAGGCTGGCGCGAATGGCGTGCCGATCCGGCGTTGCAACGATGAAGGTAATCGTACTGACCGGCCCCGAATCCACGGGCAAAAGCTGGCTGGCGGCCGGGATTCAACAGCAGTTCGGTGGCTTGCGGGTGGAGGAGTATGTGCGCGGGTTCATCGAGCAGAACCCTCGGGATACGTGCCTGGCCGACATCCCCGAAATCGCGCGCGGCCAGGTGCAATGGGAAGACGCGGCACGCGCGCAGCAGCCGCAACTGCTGATTCTCGATACGCATCTGTTGAGCAACATCCTGTGGAGCCAGACGCTGTTCGGCGACTGCCCGGCATGGCTGGAAAGCGAATTACTGGCCCGTCATTACGACCTGCACCTGCTGCTCTCTCCCGAACAAATCGAATGGACGGACGATGGTCAGCGCTGCCAGCCCGACTTGAGTGAACGGCTCGCGTTCTATCAGGCCACCCGGACCTGGCTGGAAACCCATCACCAACCCTTGCAGATCATTCAGGGCAACTGGTTCGAACGCCAGCAGCAAGCCTTCGAAGCCGTTCGCGATCTGCTCGCGAGCTGACCCGGTTTTTGGGGTGTTTGACCCGGCGCCCCCCCCTGTTTTGGGGGCAAAGTGTCCGTTCCTGAAACACTCCTGCAGGTGCAAAGGGCCCATCTCACGGCCCTTCATCCCATTGTCATCCGACTTGTTACGCAACTGAAACACCTACGCGCAAACCCGTGTCCCAGAGCTTTGCAATGGCCTTGGCGGGTTGCGTAGGGCCTTTATTGTTTCAACGTTGAAACAGTATTGGTATCAGCCCTCAGCAAACTCGCCCCAACCTGTTGAAATGCCTTAACTTTCAAAAAGCGGCACAGCTTTCGCTCTCTTCTTCACAACGCTGAACAGGCTCAGCCCACTGAAGAAGGAATTGCCGTCGTGGGGAAGATCAATAAAGCCTTCACCTGCCTTCTGCTGGTCGGATCAGTTGCCAGCCCATTTCTCAGTTTCAACGTTCAGGCCGAAGGCAATGGCGTGATCGTGCTCAATCGTGATGTCCAGCCGATTCCCATCGGGCGCAGCGGCGGCAAAGACCCCTATCCGACCACCGTCAATGCCAACCCATCTGCCCGTATCAATTCGACGCTCAGCAATACCGAACTCAGTGATGGTGACTTTGCCCGTGTAGCCAGCGGCTCCTCCATCCGCGGCAACATCAACACCCCCAGCTCGAACCTGCCCGGCATGAACAACCTGACCAACCAGAACGGCCTGCCCGGCATGAGCGGCGGTCATGGCGGGGGCGCGGGCAGCTCGATTTCCAATACCGTAAACCGTGCAATGAGTTCCGGCCTTGCTCCGCTGACCCGCATGGCTGGAGGCCAGTGACATGAATCGTTCCCTGCTCCTGCTCGCCCTGCTCGGCTGCTCCAGTGCGATGGCCGATCCGAGCGCTGTGAACACCGCGACCATTCAAGACTCCGGCGCTCAATACCGTGGCAACTTCAACGTCAACCAGGCCGCCGGCAATCAGATGCAGCAGGCCAACGTCAAGGCGATCGCCATTGGCACCGAGTCCCACGCCAGAACCAGCGTGCAGCAGAAAATCGACACCCCCGCCGACCGCTCGATCAACGCGAGCAGCAACATCGGCGGCAGCTCTTTCAGTAATGGCAACGGGATCCTGGGCGTGAACCAGGGTGCCGGGGCCAACAACCAGATGGCCAACGTCACGCGGGTCAGCATCAGTGCCGGCCCGCAAGCCGTTGACGACAGCACCCTTTCTCAACAGAACGTGGCGTTGTTACCGAGCTCAGGAGCAACTGGCACCTCCCCCGGCAGTCGCCAGGTCACGACAAGTGATCAGGCCTTCACCGGCAGCCGAGGGGTAATCCAGGTGAACCAGAGTGCCGGGGTGGGGAACCGAATGGCTAACACCCTGAGCATCCGGGTCGCAGACTGACCCAAATAAAAGCAGTGCAATTAGAAAGTACCAACACTTAACCAACTAATAAGCACGGAGAAACACCATGAAACCTACAATGGCCCTCAAACCACTGGTTTTCGCACTTGCAGCAGTGATGGCAATCGCAGCACAGGCAGGCGGTCGCGATGATGATCGCGGTCATGGTAACGGGCACGGCAATGGTCATGGCAACAACCATGGTCCAAAAGGCCCAACCCTGGAACAACTGCTGCAAATCACCGCCGGCGCTGGCGCTGCAGTGCTCGATGCACAAAACAGCGATGGCAACGTGGTAACAAACCAGGGGACTAAAAACGACGCGAAGGCTGACAACTCGCTGAACGGCTCCAACGGCAACATGGGCGCCAACGTTGCAGCCGGCGACGGCAACCAACAAGACAACGCCGCCGCACTGGCCACCGCCGACGAAAGTTTCATCTTCGGTACTGCTGTTGCTGCCTCGAGTGCCACTCAAGTCAACAACAACAACTATGTGAAAAACTTGTCGACGACCAACACCGCGACCCTCAACAACGCGGGCAACAACGGTTCCGGGAACATCGGCATCAACGTGACTTCCGGCAACTTCAACCAACAGAAAAACAACCTGGCAATCGCCGTATCGGGTGGTCGTGTAGCCACTGCCGCCGCTGCTGCCAACCAGTCCTCCACTGGTCTGGTCGTCGACAACAAAGGCGTGCAAACCTACAAAAAAGACACCCTCACCGGGACCTTCGCAGCCGCTGGCGTGTTCAAGGCCAAAGGCACTGCGACCATCGAAGACGATGACCACCACGGTGGTTATGGCAACCGTGGCGGCGGCCACGGCGGCAACGATGACCAGAAAGCCAAGTTCGAAGCAGTGGGTACCTTTGGCCTCGCTGGCGTGACCACTCAGCAAGTGCTGACCAAAGATGGCTGGAAAAACCCTGTAACCAACACCGCAACCATGACCGGTTCGATGAACAACTTCTCCGGCAACGGCGGAGCCAACGTCTCGGCAGGTGTGGGCAACCAGCAAAGCAACTCGCTGTCCATCGCCGCAGGTTGCAAAGCCTGCATGTAATCGCGATCGAAACGAAAGCCCCGGAAACGGGGCTTTTCCTCAGTCCGCAAAGGCGTATCGATCATGCGTAAGACTGCCCTCCTTGCTCTGCTTTGCTTCTGCGGCCTGACCCAGGCTGCCCAGATGCCCGTTGCTGCCCTGCCTGGCGGCACGCTCGTCTACAAGAACGTGCAAAGCATTCGTGAGCGCAAGTTTGCCGACATCGTCGAACAGAAAACCGACTTCAGCTGCGGCGCCGCCGCACTGGCGACGGTATTGCGCCAGGCCTATTGGCTCGACGTCGATGAGGAGCACATCATCAAAGGCATGCTGGTCAATGCTGACCAGGACCTTGTCCGTACTCAAGGTTTCTCCATGCTCGACATGAAGCGCTACATAGAAAGCATCGGCATGCGCGCCAGAGGCTACAGGATCCCACCGGAAAAACTCGACGCAGTCACGATCCCGGTGGTGGTACTGATGGATATTCGCGGCTACAAGCATTTCGTGGTGATGCAGCGGGCGGACAAGGATTGGGTTTACATCGCAGACCCGGTTTTAGGACACAAACGCTACTCCCATGATGACTTTGTCAAAGGTTGGAACAACATTGTCTTTGCCATCGTCGGCCCCGGATACGACAAAACCAATGCATTACGCAGTCCTCCGACACCGCTGACGGCGAAAAACAAGCTGGATGGATTCAACCCGGTCAAAGACGCTGAATTGATGGACTTCGGGTTCATACAGAGCGACTTCTTTTAATCGCCGATTACAAGAGTGGGGCTGGATGTCCCGGGAGCAGCAGATGAAAACCTCATACTGGCTGGCCGCCGCCTGCCTGGCAGCGAGCGCATCGGGCTACGCCAATGCAGGATTCAAACCCATCGAAATCAAGGACCAGGAGCTCGCCGAGCTGCGCGGTCGTTATGTCATGCCGGGGCGGATCATCAGCTTCGGCGTCGTCATGAGCAGTACCTGGCGCAATGCCAGTGGCGACCTGATCGGGGCATCGGCCACGATGCAACTGCAGGCCGCTTCGGTAAAACCCGAATTCTACGTCTCGACCATCAAGGAACACGGCAACGGCAGTACCCCGGAACTGGGAACCGGCTCGGTCGTTGGTGGCGCGGGACTCAACTCCAGCCAGGGCGTGACGCAGAGTGTGCGCGCCGCTGGCGACGGCAACGCCGCCTACAACAACGTTGCAATCAACGTCAAAGAAGCCAGTCAGGCACCGGCACTGATGCCTGCCCAGGGCCAGGCCTTGATGGCCGGCCAGACCATTTCCGGCAGCAACAGCGCCGGCAGCGTTGCGGTCTCGGCCACAGGGGGCGGTATACAAATGGCCATTCAGGCCTCCGGCAATCAGGGTACAGCCTTGCAACAGGTCGCCCAGGGCGGACTGCTGCAAAACACCCGTTTGCTCGGTAACGCGAACGTCGTCAACAACCTGACACAACTCAACGTTGTCCTGAACAATAACGGCATGAGTGCCGGCGCACTGGACTGCAACCTGACTCAACTCAGGGCACTACGCAACATCGGATATTGAACTACGCTGAGTCTCGATCATTGGGCTTAAAGGGACGGCTTATCCATGTATCGATCAGTATCACTGCGTGCTGCTGTATGTTTGAGTACTCTTCTACCTGCGGCAATGTTGCAAGCTGCGCCCGACGCCGATGTAGAAGCCCTGAAACAAGAACTTCTGGAGCTTAAGCAACGATACGAAGTACAACAAAAAGCCCTGGCGGTACTCGAACAACGGGTCCGCCAGGTCGAAGAGCAACCGGCCTCCCCACCCCCAAAACGCCTGGCCAAATCGCCTTCGGACATGAAGGGCAACCGGGTCGCCACCGGCACCGGGGCCGCAGCAGCGTCGGGGGGCGCCGCCGGGGGCAGCGGCGCATCCTACGGCCAGTCGCTGGCCGACGATTCGCAACCGGCACAGAGTGTGTCCAACCTGTACGACGAAGCCAGCGGCTTCTTCGGCGGCGGCAAATTCAGCTTCGAAACCGGTATCACCTATTCGCGTTATGACACGCGCCAGCTGATTCTCAACGGTTTCCTGGCTCTGGACTCGATTTTCCTCGGCAATATCAACCTCGACCGGATCAAGGCCGACACCTGGACGCTGGACCTGACAGGCCGCTACAACTTCGACAACCGCTGGCAATTCGACCTGAACGTGCCGGTGGTTTACCGGGAATCGACCTATCAGTCCGGCGGCGGCAACGGCGGCGCCTCCAACGTCACCACCGAACAGGACGTCAGCCGCGACCCGACTATCGGCGACGTCAACTTCGGCATTGCGTACAAGTTCCTGGACGAATCGGTCAACACCCCGGACGCCGTGGTTTCCTTGCGGGTCAAGGCGCCTACGGGCAAGGACCCGTTCGGGATCAAGCTGCGCCAGACCGATGCCAACTCGAACCTGTTCGTGCCTGACACCTTGCCTACCGGCAACGGCGTCTGGTCGATCACCCCGGGCATCTCGCTGGTCAAGACGTTTGACCCGGCCGTGCTGTTCGGCAGCCTGTCCTACACCCATAACTTCGAGGAGTCGTTCGACGATATCAGCTCCACGGTCAACCAGAAAAACCCGGGCAAGGTTCGCATCGGCGACAGCTTCCAGATTGGCGCAGGTGTTGCCTTCGCACTGAACGAGAAGATGAGTATGTCGTTCTCCGTGTCTGACCTGGTGCAACGCAAGAGCAAGCTGAAACAGGATGGCGGGGATTGGGAATCGGTGGTGTCCAGCGACGCCAACGCCGGTTACTTCAACGTCGGCATGACCATTGCGGCCACCGACAACCTGACCATCGTGCCCAACCTGTCCATCGGCATGACGGACGATGCCCCGGACTTCTCCTTCAGCCTGAAATTCCCGTACTACTTCTAAACCACACCATCATAAAAAGGCCCGCGGCGACTTGCATCGCAGCGGGCCTTTTCAGCTTCCCGGTCTCGGGAAGCGCCGCGCCCTAGCGGATCTGGTGCTTGTGCAGCAAACGATAGAAAGTCGGCCGGGAAACCCCGAGCACTTTGGCAGCAACGCTGAGATTGTCGCTGTGCCGGTTCAACACATCACACAACGCCTGGCGTTCGGCGCGGGTCTTGTAGTCTTCAAGGGTGCCCATTGGAGCGGCGATCGACTGCTGGCTGATCAACCCCAGATCACGGGCCTCGATCTGCCGCCCTTCGGCCAGCACCAGCCCTCGACGCACACGGTTGGCCAGTTCACGGACATTGCCCGGCCAGTCGTGTTTACCCATGGCGATCAGCGCGTCTTCACTGAAACTGCGCGGACGACGGCCGGTTTCGTGGCTGTAGAAATGGGAAAAATGGTTGGCCAGCATCGACAGGTCGCCGTGGCGCTCGCGTAACGGCGCGGTCACCACCTGCAGCACATTGAGCCGGTAGTACAAGTCTTCGCGAAAGCGCTTCTTCTCGATGGCGGCTTCGAGATCAACGTGAGTCGCCGCCAACACCCGCACATCGACCGGGATCGGTTGACTGCCACCGACCCGTTCAATGTGTTTTTCCTGAAGAAAACGCAGCAGATTGGCTTGCAGCTCCAGCGGCAGATCGCCGATTTCATCGAGAAACAAGGTGCCGCCGTTGGCCGCTTCGATACGTCCGACCTTGCGCTGATGGGCGCCGGTGAACGCGCCTTTCTCGTGGCCGAACAGTTCCGACTGGATCAAGTGTTCGGGAATTGCCCCGCAGTTGATCGCCACAAAAGGCTTGCTGTGGCGTTGCGACTGCCGGTGCAGGGTGCGGGCGACCAGTTCCTTGCCAGTACCGCTTTCGCCGCGGATCAAAACCGGCGACTCGGTGGGGGCCAGTTTACTCAGCAGTTTGCGCAGTTCGCGGATCGGCTTGCTGTCGCCCAGCAGCTCGTGTTCCGGCTGGTCGACGTGAATCGTGCCCTGACCGCGCAGGCGCGCCATGCCGAACGCGCGACCGAGGGTGACCTGCACCCGGGAGACGTCGAATGGCAAGGTATGGAAATCGAAAAACCATTCGCAGACGAAGTCGCCGACGTTCTGCAAACGCAGCACTTCCTGATTCAGCACGGCGATCCATTCGGTGCCACTGCGGCTGATCAGCTCTTTGACGGCTTCGGGACGTTCCAGGTGAAAAGGCTGTAAACGCAACAGGCCGACATCACAACTTCGGTCGGCGGCATTTTCCAGGCTGCAACTGTCGACGTCCCAACCCACGGCACGCAAACCCGGCAATAATCGGTGACAGTCGTCGCACGGGTCGACGACCAGTAAACGTCGTAATGCAGGCGCTTCGTTCATGACTGTTCCTTGGCGCCAAATTTTAGGAAATGATCGTAAAAACAGTCATTTGGCAGACCTGACTGTTACGTTAGCAAGAATTTGACGGCGTCTTGTATCGATTGCTTATAGGTGTACAAGTGAAGCAGTTATAAGAAGCGACTTTATTAGTTAGCTATCGACTTGATTCTTTCGCCAGGCTTTCAAAACCGGTCCCTTTATTTGAGCGCATGAAAGAAAGTCGAAATTTCTTCAAAATCCGTGTGACCTGCCAGCGGGTTGCGTGCATCAGTACAAGTAACTCGCCGAACGGTAAGCCCAACCGACGGCACATCACTTGATTGGGCACTAAAGAGAGAAGACCCCATGACCGCCCCGCTCCGTATCAACGAAGCTCTTTTGATTGCCAACCGCGCATTTAAACCTTTTCAATGCGTCGCCTGGGCCCCACAAGATGGCAACGGTGAACTCTGCCTCACAGTGATTGACCGCACCAACTCCCACATTGGTCGCACCCACATCCCGAGCAGCGCCTACTCCGATCCGGCGCAACTTGAACACCTGCTGCAACAGGCCCGCGCCGAACTAAGCGAAGAAGGCTATGCGTTGCAATCCTGGTCGATGCCACACTGATATTTGTGGGTAATGCGGATGACGTTCAAGTCATCCGCCCTCTTCTGCTAGTTGCGAATCTATTTCCAACTTCAGTCTTTCTGTAAAACCTTCCTCAATACTTTCGCGCCTGAATACTTGGCAGGCTTGCGACTGGTTCAAAAAGACACTGTTCTGGCACAGTACGACCCTCCACCTGTTATTTCTGTCAGTTGTACTTGTGCGAATTCAGGGATTGAATGTGTCGCTCATGCAGTTTCCCGTTCCACCTCCCGGACATCGGTCGACTCGCAAGGAGATGCATGCATGTCAAGCCAGACCGCTATCGCGCTCCAGACGCTAGCGAACACCGGACAACTCGACAAGACCTTTTCCAGCAGCGGCGTGGCGCAGGTTTACTTCGCCGGCAGTACATCCAGCCTGACCCAAAGCGTGGCACTCGATGCGCAAGGTCGGATTCTGGTCGCCGCCAAGGTGGGGACGGCTCACGGCAGCCGTTTCGGGCTGGCTCGACTGCTTGAGGACGGCTCGGCTGATCTGCGGTTCGGCACTCAAGGCAGCGTGATTGACCGGTTCGCCGCCGGTTTTGAAGCCACCGGCAGCAAGGTGCAAGTCTTGCCCGACGGGCGGATTCTGCTGGCGGGCCTGCACTACGAATCAGAACATCGCACCCTGCCCGCCCTGGCCCTGTTCGATGCTCAGGGCCGACCTGACCCGGGCTTCGGCGACAACGGCCGGCAAATTGTCCGCCTGCCTGGCGACCTTTCCATGGGCACCCGCGACGCCTGGCTACCGCCTGGGGTTCCGGGCGCCGAAGCCTGCGATTTCGCAGTGCAACCCGACGGGCATATCCTGCTGATCGCCAACCATCACTTCGAACTGGCCGATCACGTCGGCATGCTGATCCGCCTCAAACCCGATGGCAGCCTCGACTCCTCCTTCAACGGTCGCGGTTTCGTCATGGTTCGCCACTTGTTGCTCAATACCTGGCTCGGCAGCGTGCTGCTGCAAGCAGACGGAAGAATCGTGGTCGCCGGTTCCATCGATTTCCCGCAGGAAGGCCTGCTCGCCCGCTACCTGCCGGACGGCAAGCTCGATGAACGTTTTGCGGTAGACGGCTTCATGGCCTTCAAAGTCCAGGGGCACAGTGCACTGGTCAATCAGGTCATCGAATCGGCGGAGCATTTGCATTGTTTTGGTAGCAGCCGCGATCCGATTCGATGCATGGCTTCATTTGTCCATGGCAATGGTCGCCCTGATCTGCACTGCAACGGCGGACAGCCGCATCTGCTGGACATCGGCCCCAGCGGTTGCCAGTGGAACGCCGCACAGGCAATGGCGGATGGGCGCATCGTTGCAGTCGGGGCGACAATCGGCGGTGTTGAAGCCGATTTCATCGTCGCCCGCTATGGGGTCAACGGCAGCCTTGATCGAAGCTTCGGTTCCGGTAATGGCTGGTTGCGCACGCGACTGGGGCGCAGCCTCGATACCGCCACTTCAGTGGCGATGCAGCCTGACAACCGGATTCTGGTAGGCGGCTATTCGCTGGATGGCAACTACCGTGCATTAGTCGCGCGGTATCTGAATCACTGATGCGAATCCAACTGCACTTGATCTTGCCCATCGCTTACGGCAATTTGCGCGCTTCTTAATATAAGGAGCAACCGATGTCCGGTTCGATGGCCCAAGCGTTCGCGCACAACTTTCTCGGGTATTCGCCCCGCTGGTACAAGGCGTGCATCGTCGGGTTTCTGATGCTCAACGCGCTGGTGCTGTGGACTGTCGGCCCGGTCGCCGCTGGCTGGTTGCTGGTGATCGAGTTCATTTTCACCCTGGCCATGGCGCTCAAGTGCTACCCGCTGATGCCCGGTGGCTTGCTGCTGATCGAAGCACTGCTGCTGAAAATGACCACGCCTCAGGCACTGTATGAAGAGCTGCAGCACAACTTCCCGGTGATTCTGCTGCTGATGTTCATGGTCGCCGGCATCTATTTCATGAAAGACCTGCTGTTGTTCCTGTTCTCGCGCCTGTTGCTGGGCGTGCGATCAAAGGGATTGCTGGCCCTGATGTTCTGTTTTTTATCGGCGTTTCTCTCGGCGTTTCTCGACGCGCTGACCGTCACCGCTGTGATCATCAGCGCCGCCGTCGGCTTTTATTCGGTTTACCACCGAGTGGCTTCCGGCAACGATCCGCGCCAGGACAGCGAATTCAGCGATGACCGGCATCTGCCCCAGCTGCATCACGAGGACCTCGAACAGTTTCGCGCCTTCCTGCGCAGTCTGTTGATGCATGGCGCCGTCGGCACCGCGTTGGGCGGGGTCTGTACGCTGGTTGGCGAACCGCAGAACCTGTTGATCGGCCACGAAATGGGTTGGCACTTTGCCGAGTTCTTCCTGAAGGTCGCACCGGTTTCCCTGCCGGTCCTGGTCGCGGGACTGGTGACCTGCCTGTTGCTGGAGAAACTGCGCTGGTTCGGCTACGGCACACGGCTGCCGGATAACGTACGTGCCGTGCTGGCCAACTACGCCGCCGAAGACAACGCCGAGCGCACGCAGCGCCAACGCGCCGCCCTGCTGGTGCAAGGTTGCGCTGCGCTGATCCTTGTTGCCGGGCTGGCCTTCCACATCGCGGAAGTCGGCCTGATCGGCCTGATGGTGATCGTGTTGATCACCGCCTTCACCGGGATCACCGACGAACACCGGTTGGGCAACGCATTCAAGGAAGCCATGCCATTCACCGCGCTGCTGGTGGTGTTCTTCGCCGTGGTGGCGATAATTCACGACCGGCAACTGTTTGCGCCACTGATTCAGTGGGTGCTGGCACTGTCGGCCGATCAGCAGCCGGGGATGCTGTTCATCGCAAACGGCCTGCTGTCGGCGATCAGTGACAACGTGTTCGTCGCCACGATTTACATCACCGAAGTGAAACAGGCGTTCCTGTCCGGCAACATGAGCCGCGAGCATTTCGAGACGCTGGCGATTGCAATCAACACCGGCACCAACCTGCCGAGTGTGGCAACACCCAATGGCCAGGCGGCGTTTCTGTTTCTGCTGACGTCGGCGATTGCGCCGCTGGTGCGGTTGTCGTACGGGCGGATGGTGTGGATGGCGTTGCCTTACACCGTGGTGATGGGATTGCTCGGCTGGTACGCCGTGAGTTACTGGCTGTAGAAACAAAGACGGGAGCCTGGGGCTCCCGTTTTTTTATGCATGAATCAGCGCGGCAAAATGTATTTCTCGATGGCCTGCGCCACCCCGTCCTCAGTGTTCGGCCCGGTGACCACATCGGCCTGACGCTTCACCGCGTCCTCTGCCTGGCCCATGACGATCGACAGACCGGCAACATGGAACATCGCCGGATCATTGCCACCATCGCCGATCGCCGCCGTCTGCGCCAGCGGCACGCCCAGGTGTTCAGCCAGCGTGACCAGCGCCGAGCCCTTGTTGGCCTCAAGCGCCGTCACGTCGAGGTACACCGGTTGCGAGCGCGACACCTGTGCCCGCCCTTCGACCTTCGGCAACAACTGTGCCTCCAGTTCGATCAGCAGGTCGGTGTTGTGGCTGGTCGCCACGATCTTGTCGATACGCTCCAGATACGGCTCGAAGCTCTCCACCACCACCGGCGGATAGCCGAGCCCGTGCTGCTCGCGCGGCACCATCGGCCCGTGCGGATCCTTGAGCAGCCAGTCGCCGCCGCTGAACACCCAGATCTCGACGTCCGGCTGATCGGCGAACAGCGCCAGTGCAGTCAGTGCTGCCGTGGCCGGCAGGTAATGAGCAACCAGAATGCTGCCGTCCGGATTGACGATGGTGCCGCCGTTGAACGCCGCCGTCGGCAGATCGACGCCCAGGGCTTCGATCTGTTGCAGCATGGCTTTGGGCGGACGCCCCGTGGCAAGGCTGAACAGCACGCCCGCTTCACGCAGCGAACGAACCGCGTCGATGACGCGCTGACTCAAGCTGTGATCGGGCAGCAACAGCGTGCCGTCCATGTCGCTCAACAGAAAACGGATCGGCTCGCTCATCCGAGACCATGCCAGACGCGACCATCGCGAGTCAGCAGGTCATCGGCAGCTTTCGGCCCGTCTTCGCCGGCGGCATAACTCTGCACACTCGCATCCTGTTGCCAGGCGTCGAGGAACGGTTGCACCGCACGCCAGCCGTTCTCGATGTTGTCAGCGCGCTGGAACAGCGTCTGATCACCGGTCAGGCAGTCGTAGATCAGGGTTTCGTAGCCGGTGGACGGCTGCATTTCGAAGAAGTCCTTGTAGGCGAAGCCCAGCTCGATGTTGGCCATGTTCAGCGCCGGCCCCGGCCGTTTGGCCAGCAGGTCGAACCACATGCCTTCGTTGGGCTGGATCTGGATACGCAGGTAGGTCGGCTGCAATTCGTCGACCTCGGTATCCCGGAACTGCGCATACGGCGCCGGTTTGAAGCAGATGACGATTTCGGTGTCGCGCACACTCATGCGCTTGCCAGTGCGCAGGTAGAACGGCACGCCGACCCAGCGCCAGTTGTCGATCATCACTTTCAGCGCCACGTAGGTTTCCGTGGTGCTTTCGGGGGAGACGTTGTTTTCATCGCGATAACCGGCGACCGGTTTGCCAGCGACTTCGCCGGTGCCGTATTGGCCGCGAACCGAGTTTTCTCGCGCTTCCTCGGTGGTCCAGGGGCGGATCGCGCCGACTACCTTGGCCTTCTCGCCCCGCACCGCATCGGCGCCGAACGCGGCCGGCGGCTCCATCGCCACCATGGCCAGCAACTGAAACAGGTGGTTGGGCACCATGTCCCGCAGGGCGCCCGTGTGTTCGTAGAAACTGCCACGGGTTTCAACGCCGACGGTTTCGGCAGCGGTGATCTGCACGTGGTCGATGTAGTGGTTGTTCCAGAAGGCTTCGAACAGGCTGTTGGAGAACCGGCTGACCAGAATGTTCTGCACGGTTTCCTTGCCCAGATAGTGATCGATCCGGTAGATCTGCTTTTCCGACATGACCTTGAGCAGGCAGGCGTTCAACGCCTCGGCGGTTTGCAGGTCGGAGCCGAACGGTTTTTCGATCACCACCCTTCTGAAGGCTTGCGGGGTTTCTTCGAGCAACCCGGCGCTGCCGAGACGACGTACCACTTCGCTGAAGAAACGTGGCGCGGTGGCCAGGTAGAACACCGCATTGCCAGTGCCGCTGTCGGCGATTTTCGCCGCCAGGGCTGAATAAGTGCTGTCGTCCAGGAAATCGCCCTGGACGTAGCTGATGCCTTTGGCGAGCTTGGCCCACAAGGCCGGATCAAGCATCTGATCGCCCTTGCCGACCTTGGCTGCCACTTCGGTGCGGATGAAGTCTTCGAGCTTCTGCGCGAAGGCTTCATCGGTGATGGCGTTGTGGTCAACGCCAACGATCCGCAAGCCATCATCCAGCAGGCCGTCGCGACTCAGGTTGTACAGCGCCGGCATGAGCAGGCGCTTGACCAGATCACCGTGGGCGCCGAACAGAAACAGCGTGGTCGGTGGTGCGGGTTCTGCCTTGGATTTCCTGCGGATCGTATGGGTCATTTCTTCGCAGTCTCCACATGGCCGCCGAAGCCGAAGCGCTGGGCCGAAAGAATCTTGTCGCCGAACGTACCCTGGCCGCGGGAGCGGTAGCGCGAGAACAGCGAGTTGGACAGCACCGGTACCGGCACCGCTTGTTCCATGGCCGCTTCAATGGTCCACTGGCCTTCGCCGCTGTCCGCCACGGAGCCCGAGAAGCCGTCGAGTTTCGGGTCGCTGGCCAGCGCATCGGCGGTCAGGTCCAGCAGCCAGGACGACACCACGCTGCCACGACGCCAGACTTCGGCGATGTCGGCTACGTTCAGGTCGAAACGCTGATCTTCCGGCAGGCGCTCGCTGGACTTGGTCTTGAGAATGTCGAAGCCTTCGGCGAAGGCGGCCATCATGCCGTACTCGATCCCGTTGTGAATCATCTTGACGAAGTGACCGGCACCGGCGGGACCGGCGTGGATGTAGCCGTGCTCGGCACGGTGATCATCGGACTTGCGGTCCTTGGTGCGCGGGATGTCGCCCATGCCCGGCGCCAGTGCGGCGAACAGCGGGTCCAGACGCTTAACGGTCTCGGCATCGCCGCCGATCATCATGCAGTAGCCGCGCTCCAGGCCCCAGACGCCGCCGGAAGTGCCGACGTCGATGTAGTGCAGGCCCTTCTCGGCCAGGGTTTTGGCCCGGCGGATGTCATCTTTATAGTTGGTGTTGCCGCCATCGATGATGGTGTCGCCCGCCTCGAGCAGATGGCTCAGGGCTTCGATGGTGTCTTCAGTCGGTGCGCCGGCCGGCAGCATGACCCATACCGCACGCGGCTTGGCCAGGCCTGCGACCAGTGCAGGCAGGTCGGCGACGCCGGTAGAGCCCTCGGCGGCCAGGGTGTCGACAAAGGCGGTATTGCGGTCGTAAACAACGGTGGTGTGACCGTTGAGCATCAGACGTCGCGCAATATTGCCGCCCATGCGGCCCAGTCCAATAATCCCGAGTTGCATGTGCTGATGCTCCTTACTACAAATAAAAGTGTGTCAAAGGTATAGCCCAACGCGACTAATGGAGGTTAGTCCAGAGCGTCGGGTTGAAGTTTCCGTGCATTGTGCCCGATCCAGACTGATAACGTCTGGAAACGTGCCGAAGACACAACGACCATGAAAAATAAAAAAGTTCCATTCGCGAGCAAAAGAAATCAAAATCGGCGCCGATAGCAGATCAAGGCTCGAAAACGGAGCTGATCTGCAGTTGAGACACGCCATTTGCGAGGTGAGCAATGGGCACAGTACACACAGCAATGCCGCCACAAACCCTGTACGTCACCATCCGTCGTGACGAACTGCGTCAGTTGAAAGACGAACGCGATCAGCTCAAACAGGAACTCGCACAATTGCGCCTGCTGACCCAGGGCGCCGAGTCACAGCCCTTGCCGCGCGTGCAGCGTTCGCCCCACGCCTGATCTCCCCGCCCGCTTCGGGAGCGGCCATCGCCGTTCCCGACAGGCTGCACCTCCCGCCCTTTTCGGCAACTAACAAAGTTTTCACACTGGTGTGTTGATACTCCGGCGCATTCTGGCCGTGCGTGTCTGCGCATGGCCGCCGTTCGTCGGGTTCATGCGCCGGTTGCATGAGGCGCCCGGCGGTGGATGTGACGACTGAGCTGGAGTGCTGAATGGCGGTGTTCAAACGCAGCAATACGACTGCGACAGGTTTCGACTGGGCCGGGTTGATCTGGCTGTTCGTGTTCTTCTGGTACTTCTCCGGTATCACCCAACTGCTGATCCAGTTGACCGGCACCTCAGGGTTCACCGGGTTCCGCCAGGCCTTCGTGATGAGCGCCGTGTGGCTCGCACCGATGTTGTTGTTCCCCAATCGCACCCGTCTACTGGCCGCGCTGATCGGCGTGGTGTTGTGGGCCTGCTCGATGGCCAGTCTGGGTTACTTCTTCATCTACCAGCAGGAATTCTCCCAGAGCGTGATCTTCATCATGTTCGAGTCGAACGTGTCCGAAGCCGGCGAGTACATGACCCAGTACTTTGCCTGGTGGATGGTTCCGGCGTTCCTCGCGCACACCGCGTTCGCGTATTTTCTGTGGACCCGCCTGCGTCCGGTGTACCTGCCCCGTGGTCGGGCACTCGTCGCCGCCATGGCAATCCTGGTGGCCGTGATCGGTTATCCGCTGGTCAAACAGACAATGCGCACCGGCAGCTTCGCCCAGGGCTTCGAGAAATTCGAAACCCGCATCGAGCCGGCCGTGCCGTGGCAGATGGCCGTGGCTTATCACCGCTATCAGGAAACCCTGGCCGACATGCAGGGCATGCTGCACAGCGCGAGCAAGATCCCGCCGCTGAAAAACCTCAAGGACTCGGGCGCCAATCAGCCGGCGACCCTGGTGCTGGTGATCGGCGAATCCACCAACCGCCAGCGCATGAGCCTTTACGGTTACCCGCGTAAAACCACGCCGGAACTGGACAAACTCAAGGATCAGCTGTCGATTTTCGACAACGTCATCACCCCGCGCCCGTACACCATCGAAGCGCTGCAACAGGTGCTGACCTTTGCCGACGAAGAAAACCCGGACCTGTACCTGTCCACCCCGTCGCTGGTCAGCATGATGAAACAGGCCGGCTACAAGACCTTCTGGATCACCAACCAGCAAACCATGACCAAGCGCAACACCATGCTCACGACCTTCTCCGAACAGGCCGACGAGCAGGTGTACCTGAACAACAACCGCAACCAGAACGCCGCGCAGTACGACGGCGACGTGATCGAGCCGTTCAACAAGGCCCTGGCCGATGCGGCCCCGCGCAAGCTGATCGTCGTGCACCTGCTCGGTACGCACATGAGCTACCAGTACCGCTATCCGCCGAGCTTCGACAAGTTCCAGGACCGCAACGGTGTTCCGGCCGGCGTGCGTGACGATCAGGTGCCGACCTACAACAGCTACGACAACGCGGTGTTGTACAACGATTTCGTGGTCTCGAGCCTGATCAAGGACTACGCCAAATCCGATCCGAACGGCTTTTTGCTGTACCTCTCCGACCACGGCGAAGACGTCTTCGACTCGGTGGGCCACGGCACTCTGGGGCGCAACGAAAACAAGCCGACGGCGCCGATGTACACCATTCCATTCATGGCCTGGGCGTCGCCGAAGTGGCGTGAAAACCACGACTGGAGCTTCGCCGGGGATCTGAGCCGCCCTTACAGCAGCTCGCACCTGATTCACACCTGGGCGGACCTGGCCGGTTTGAGTTTCGATGAGCTGGATCGCAGCAAGAGCCTGGTCAGCGCCAGCTTCAAGCCGCGTCCGCTGCTGATCGGCAACCCTTACGAACGCGAACAGCGGGCCTTGATCGACTTCAGCCTGATGAAGCCAAAAAAAACCGCCGCCAGCGTCACAGAGGTGGTACAGAAATAATCAGAAAAGGGCCGGAAACGGCCCTTTCTTCATACTGATGAAACATCTGCAAATAACAATATTTCTCGTTTGACACTAAATCGCCCTGCTCGCCTTCGTCTTTGAGCAAACGGATTTTTTTCCCTCAAAGACAAGGAGCCGGCTGCGATGTTCGCGCCCATCACCCGTTCCATGACCCTCACCCTTGGCCTGTGCAGTGTTGCATTGAGCCCGGACCTGCTGGCTGAAACCGACACAGAACATCAATCGCCCGCCACTGCGCCGGCCCTGGAGCTGGCCTCCACAAGTGTCACGGCCCAAGGCCTGGGCAACACCACTGAAAACACCCACGCCTACACCACCGGCGCCATGAGCACGGCTACGCGGTTGAACCTGTCGATCAAGGAAACCCCGCAATCGGTGTCCGTGGTCACCCGTCAACAGATGGATGACTTCAAGCTCGGTACATTGTCCGAGGCCATGAGCCAGACCACCGGCATCGTGGTCCAGCACAACGATTCGGATCGGGTCAGTTATTCGTCCCGCGGCTACTCGATCAACAATTTCCAGATCGACGGGATGCTCAACACCTTCCAGTACATGAAGTCCGATTCGGACACCATCATCTACGATCGCATCGAAGTCGTGCGCGGCGCCACCGGCCTGACCACGGGCGCAGGCGATCCGTCGGCGACCATCAACATGGTGCGCAAACGCCCGACCGCACAATGGCAGGCTCAGGCCGGTGCGAGCGGCGGCAGCTATGACGATTACTACAGTTACGTCGATGTCGGCGGCCCGCTGGCCTTCGACGGGCGCCTGCGCGGGCGCAGCGTGCTGGCCTATCGCGACCAGGGATCGTTTCGCGACAAATACGCCCTGCAACGGGAAGTCGGCTACGGCATCCTCGAAGCAGACCTGACCGACTCTACCGTGCTGGCGGTCGGCTACGACTATCAGGACAAACAGGTGCAAGGCTCCTCGTGGGGCACTTTGCCCTACTGGAATGCCGATGGCAGCAAGGCCAGCCTGGGGCGCTCGACCAACATGGCGACGTCCTGGAGCTCCTGGCCGCTGCGCGACAAGACTGCGTTCGCCACCCTCGATCAGACCCTGGCGGGCGACTGGCACCTGAAAGCCGCCTACACCCACCGCAAAAGCGACACCGACGGCAAGGTCTACTACGCCGGCGCCGGTTTCCCCGAGCCCGATCGCAGCGGCATGACTGCCTACACCTCGCACATGATCGGCCCGCAGCGCATGAAGGCGTACGACTTCAACCTGTCCGGCCCTTACTCGCTACTGGGTCGCGAACACCAGTTGATGGTCGGTTATGGCGAAGCCGAACGCAGCTCCAGCTCGCCCTATACCGTAGACGGAGCCGTTGCACGCGACTACAGCACCATCCGCGACTGGAAGTACATGGGCGACATCGCCAAATTCCCGGACACGGTGACCGGGCTCACCAGCGCCAAGGACAGCACGGAGCAAAAAGCAGGTTACCTGGCCACCCGCCTGAGCCTGACGGACGACTTGCACGCCGTGCTCGGTACCCGATATGGCAGCTGGAAGGCATCGAAGACCGCCAACACCTTCGACGACAACCTGCAACTGGAAAGCGTCGATGCAAGCCGCCAGCAACACAACGACATGTGGACGCCCTACGCCGGCCTGCTGTACGACCTGACGCCCGAGTACACCGTTTACGTCAGCTACACCGACATCTTCAAGCCGCAGACTTACCGCGACGCCAATCGCAAGTTCATCGAGCCGATCGTCGGCAGCAACTATGAACTCGGGCTCAAGGGCAGCCTGCTGGACGAGCGCCTGAACCTCGCCACCGCCATTTTCTGGAGCAAGCAGGACAACGTGGCCGAAGTGGATGACTCGGTTCCGCCGGATCCGGTGACTCTGGAGGAGTTCTACAAATCCGGTGGCAAGGGCAACAAGGTCAACGGTTTCGAAGCCGAGGTCTCGGGCGAGATCCTCGACGGCTGGAACATGACCGCCGGTTACACCTACACCCACTCGGTCAACGGCGAGAAACAGCGCAGCAACACCAATCAGCCGCTGAACCTGTTCCGCCTGTCCACGGCCTATCGCCTGCCAGGCAACTGGAATGCCCTGACCGTGGGCGGCGCGGTGAACTGGCAAAGCGACGTCTACGGCAACGCCAATCGCCCGGTCGGACGCAACGCCAATGGCCGGATCATCACCGAGCGTGCGCGAATCAGTCAGGACGCCTACACGGTGGTGAAATTGATGTCGCGCTACGAGTTCGACAAACACCTGTCCGCGTCCCTCAACGTCGACAACCTGTTCGACAAGAAGTATTACGACAACGTCGGCTTCTACAACGGCGTGTTCTGGGGCGATCCGCGTACCGTGACGCTGAGCCTCGACTGGAAACTCTGACCCCCTTCCCTTACGACCTGCACGCAGCATTCACGCGTGCAGCGTTCGTCCGGTACGCCGTGGAAACACCCGGTAAAACCTACACTGAACGAGCGTTAACCTCTCGTTAATGCCCTCGACGGACACTGCGCCCCGAGGCTTAGATTCATGGACGAACGGCTCCGACATTTTTCGTAGGAGGCACCATGAAAACCACGACTGCAATCCTTGCCGGTCTACTCACCCTCGCATCCGCCAGCGCATTCGCCGAAGGCGGCGCCGAGCGCATGAGGCATTACTGGGCGAACTTCCCGGTTCATTCCGCACAGAGCCAGCAGGCTGAGGCGAAGACCAACGAACTCAAGGTCCCGGACGACCAGACCGCCCAGGTCACCGAGTCCTATCGCCCTTGAGCGAACGCTTTACCGATGGACCTGCGATGGCTCAGCTCTGGCCCCGCAGATGACAGTTGGGCGCCCTTTTCGGGCGCCTTTTTTATGCCGGCAGATCCTTGATCCAGAACAGCATGCGCCCGTGACTGGGGTCGAACATGCCCGGCGCAAAACCGAATTTGGCGTAGGAATTCTGCGCCACGGCGTTGCCTTCAAGCACTTCCAGGGTGATCTTGCAGCAACCACGCTGACGGGCAATGTCCTCGACCTTGCGCAGCATTTTCTGACTCAGCCCCAGACCGCGAAACTTTGTCACCACTGACACGTCGTGCACATTGACCAGCGGCTTGCAGGCAAACGTGGAAAACCCTTCAAAGCAGTTCACCAACCCTGCCGGCTCACCGCCGACGAACGCCAGGACGCTGAACGCGTGGGGCCGTTTGGCCAGTTCGGCGGGCAGTTGCTGCAACAGTTCAGGGGCAATCGGATGGCCGCCGCCCATCGGGTCTTCGGCGTAATGATTGAGCACCACACCGATGGCCTCGGCATGCACCGGGTTGGTGTAACTGGCTTGAAGCACAAGAATTTCTGCGGAATCCATTTCCTTCCTCGATCGCACGGGGCCCCGGCGCGTTTGATACGCACTGAAAGGCTCAGCGACCTTAGCGCGAGGCAGGTCCCGGCGACAACCCGACGTTTTCAGTGGCCCCAGATAAGCTCTTCGGTCCAGCCCAGCTCGGCGAAATCCTCGGCTCGCAAACCGGACTCGCCGGCGCAGAAGAACTCGTCCAGTTGCGGCGGTTTTACCGAGGTGCCGCTGAGCATCGCGTGGACCTGGCCACGGTGGTGGATCTGGTGTTCGAACAGGTGCGAGATCATCCGCAGACGGCTGTCGTGCTGCGGCGTATCGCGGGCGATGGTGACGATGCGCCCCAGATCGGCATCGCGCAGTTGCTCGCAGTAGGCGATCAAGCGGCGGTCGACATGCGCCTGTTCATGGCGCAAGGCCTGCGTCTCGGTGAAGGGTTCGTCAGCATTGAAGAACACGTAGCAATCGGGATGCGGCTCGTCACCGCGCAACTCGCGTTCCAGCGCGTCGACGTAGAACCCGTCGCAGGTGAGGATGTGATTGAGGGTCAGGCGGATGCTCGGGAAGAAACTCACCCGTGGCGCGGCCAGCTCCGTGTCGTCGAGCTGGCTCCAGGCCTTGGCCAGTCGATGGTTGGCCCAGGCATTCTGATAGGCCATGGTCAGCAAGTGGTGGGACAGGGGCTGAGTCATGTGGCGCCTCCGTGTGTCAGGTTTCGGCGAAGCGTTGCAGCTGCATTTCCTGCAAGCGGCTGAGGGTCCGGCGGAACGGGAATTCCAGATAGCCCTCGGTGTACAGCGCGTCCATCGGCACTTCGGCCTCGATGTACAGCGGCACCTTGCGGTCGTAGCACTCGTCGACCAGCGCGATGAAGCGGCGCACGCCGTCGTCGTGCACGGACAGTTGCGGCAGTTCGCGATCGCCGGCCACCACCCGTTCCGCGCCGTCCTCGGTGCCACGGGCAATCCGCCCCTCGCGTTTTTTCGCGCTGAGGTTCGGCACCTCGCTCAACAGGATAGCCCGGTAGGTGTCGCACAGCGCGATGAAATCCATGGCGGCGAACGGTTGCTCGCACAGGTCGGCGTAACGGCACCACAGCACCGAATCACTGGCCTGCACCACGTTCAAGGCGCGGTAACCGACCGGCACTGTTTCGTCACTGACGGTTTGCCCGGTGGTCAATGCGTCGAACACCTGGCTCAGCGCGCTACCCTGCCCCGCAGAGGCAACCCAGTAACGCTGCTCGATGGCGCCGGGATGCAAGCGGTGATCTTGCGCGCCATTCACCGCGACCACTTGCATGTGCTGCTTGATCGCGGTGATCGCCGGCAGGAAACGATCGCGGTTGAAGCCGTCAGCATACAGCTGATCCGGCGGCAGGTTGGAGGTGCAGACCACCACCACGCCTTCATCGAACATCACCTGAAACAGGCGCCCGAGAATGATTGCGTCACCGATGTCATTGACGAACAGCTCATCAAAACACAGCACCCGCACCTCGGCCGCCAGCTCCCGGGCCAGGGCCCGCAATGGATCGGCGATCCCGGTCAGTTGAAAGGAACGCTGGTGCACCCAGCCCATGAAGTGATGAAAGTGCTGCCGCCGCGCCGGCACCCGCAGGCTTTGATGGAATTGATCCATCAACCAGGTCTTGCCGCGCCCGACCGGCCCCCACAGGTAAACGCCGGTGACCGAACGGGCACCGGCGTGCAGGGCTTCATGGCATTTTTGCAAGGCCCAGACTGCGTGTTCCTGGGCTTCATCCTGGATGAAGCCCTTGTGGTCGACGGCGTACTGCCAGGCGCTCAGGGGGGAGTCGAAAGTCATGCGCGGCAGTATGCCACGACGGCTACAGGGAAATATCCAGCCGAGCGATTTTGCCCTGTTCGTTGAGCCGGAACGTGTAGCGCAGCTCCAGCGGACTGCCGGGGAACGTTCCGGAGATCAGCCCTTGCACCAACACCTTGCCGGTGCGCTGTTGGACGCCGAGCACTTCGACCCGTGGCTGATAGCGCTTAGCAGTGTCTTGCATCCAGTCGGCGATGGCCTGCGGGCCGACCTGATGATGGCCTTCATCGAACACATGGGCATCCTCGGCAAAAAAACTGCCGACCCGGGACGTATCGCGAGCATTGGCGGCGTTGATGTACTCAACGATGGCCGGGGCGAGTATCGAGGTGGGATGAAACATGAGTGCAGCTCCTTTTTTCGGGTTCTGTCGCCATCCTAGAACAGCCCTGCGTCAGTTCCTGTCAGGAGTGAAGCGCCCGTTTTCGTCCAGTTGCATCTGCCGCTGCCAGGTGCGCAAGAGGTCGCTGCGACGCCCCGGATAGCGCTCGCCCTGCAGGCTGGCGGCGGCAATCCGGTCGGTGCGAAAGGTGCGATAGGCGCCGCGCAATTCACACCACGCGACGATGATCCGCACCTCGTTGAGAAAGCCCAGCGCCAGCGGCCAGATCAATCGCTGGCTCTGCACCTGCTGCGCATCGGCGTAATCGATATGCAGCTTGGCCTGATCGCGGATCGCGTGGCGGAACACGTTCAATGGCACCGCGTTTTGCGGAAAGCCATAACCTGGCGGCCCGGGCATGACGGTCGGATTGCGCAGTGCTTCCTGGGCCTGCGGGTCCAGCACCGCAGCGATCTTCGCCAAGGCATCCGCCGCCGCCTTGCTCAGCACCTCGTCACCGCGCTGATCGACATAGCGCAAGCCCAGCACGATGGCTTCGGTCTCGTCGGCGTTGAGCATCAACGGCGGCAGAAACAGACCGCTGCGCAACACGTAACCGATGCCCGCCTCGCCATGGATCGGCGCGCCGAGTGCGGTCAATTCGGCGATGTCGCGATAGAGGGTACGCTCGGAGATCTCCAGCTCGGACGCCAGCGTCGCCGCAGTCACCGGGCGTTTCTTGCCGCGCAGCACTTGCAGCAGGGTCAGTAGACGTGTGGTTCGCGACACGGTGTGAGGCTCTGGACAGAAAATTTGCCGGAGCTTAGCAGAGCCAGGTGTCAGAAATTGTCAGGAGCTTTCACCAGGCTCAAAGGGTCACACGTCGACTTTATGCCTGGCCGCGTACAGGCACAGCATCTCCATCGCCAGGGTTGCCGCTGCCAGCGATGTTACGTCCGCATGGTCATAGGCCGGCGCCACTTCCACCACGTCCATGCCCACCAGATTGATCCCGCGCAGGCCGCCAAGGATCTCCAGCGCCTGCACCGTGCTCAGGCCGCCGCACACCGGGGTGCCGGTGCCCGGGGCAAAGGCCGGGTCGAGGCAATCGATGTCGAATGTCAGGTACACCGGGTTGTCCCCGACTCGCGCCCGAATGGCCTCGACGATCGCTTCGCAACCCCGCCGATGCACCTGCCGCGCGTCCAGCACCTGAAAGCCCTGATGATCGTCATTGGTGGTGCGCAAACCGATCTGCACCGAACGCGCCGGATCCACCAGCCCCTCCCGCGCCGCGTGCCAGAACATGGTGCCGTGATCGACCCGTTTGCCGCCCTCGTCCGGCCAGGTGTCGCTGTGGGCGTCGAAGTGAATCAGCGACAACGTGCCGTGCTTGCGCGCATGGGCCTTGAGCAGCGGATAGCTGATGAAGTGGTCGCCACCGAAGGTGAGCATCGCGCTGCCGGAACCGAGAATGTGCTCGGCGTGGGCCTCGATGCTTTCCGGGACGGTGTGCGGCGAGCCGTAATCGAAGTCGCAATCGCCGTAGTCGATCACCGCCAGATGATCGAACGGGTCGAACGTCCATGGCCAGTGCCGTTCCCAGGCAATCCCGGTGGATGCCGCACGAATCCCGCGCGGCCCGAAACGCGCGCCCGGACGGTTGCTGGTGGCGGTGTCGAACGGCACACCGCTGACCGCCACGTCCACGCCGCGCAGGTCGCGGCTGTAGCGTCGGCGCATGAAACTGGTGATTCCGGCGTAAGTGCTTTCGGCAGCGGTGCCATAAAGGCTGTCACGGGTCAGGGCCTGATCGTTTTGCATGGGCACGTCCATCGGTGTGTTCCTGTTGTTATGAAGGGCTATTGGCGGCTGCGGAAAGTGGTCCACAAGCGGGTGCGCTGGCGCATGTCCTTGAGGCTCATGCTGCGGTCGGCGTACAGCCGCTCGCGCACGTCGGGTTTCGGGTAAATGTCCGGATCGTTGCGCACCGCTTCATCCACCAGCGGCATGGCGGCCTGGTTGGCGGTGGCGAAAAACAGCGTGTTGGTCAGCGCCGCCACGGATTCGGGGCGCAACATGAACTCAATGAAGGTGTGTGCGGCTTCGGGGTGCGGCGCGTCTTTGGGGATGGCGAGGTTGTCCTGCCACACCAGCGTGCCTTCCTTGGGAATCCGGTAAGCGACCTCAAACGGCTTGTTGGCCTTGCGCGCCTGATCGGCCGCCATGCTCGCGTCACCGTTGTAGGTCAGCGCCAGGCAGACGCTGCCGTTGGCCAGATCATTGATCTGTCGGCCGGTGGCGACGTACAGCACCGAGGGCTGCAACGTCTGCAACAAGGCTTCGGCGGCGGCCAGATCGGTCTTGTCGGTGCTGTAGGGATCTTTACCGAGGTAGTGCAGCGCCAGGCCGATCACTTCCTGCGGCGAATCGAGAATCGCGATCCCGCAATCCTTGAGCTTGCTGGCGTATTCGGGCTTGAACAGCAGATCGAGGCTATTGAGCGGCACATCCGGCAGCCGCTGCTTCACAGCTTCGACGTTCATGCCCAGCCCGAGCGTGCCCCAGGTGTACGGCACGCCGTAGCGGTTGCCGGGATCGACCGCCGCCAGTTTTTCCAGCAGATCGGGATCGAGATTGGCGTAACCCTTGAGCCCTTCGTGGGGAATTTCCTTGAGCGCTCCAGCGGCCAGACCTCGGGCCAATACGCTGGACGAAGGCACCACCACGTCATAACCGCTGCCGCCGGTGAGCAGTTTGGTTTCCAGAACCTCGGAGGTATCGAAGGTGTCGTAGCGCACGTGGATGCCGGTTTCCTGTTCGAAGCGCTGCAAGGTTTCAGGCGCCACGTAATCGGCCCAGCTGTAGAGATTGAGCGTTTTCTCTTCGGCCTGGGCGGCGATGGAGACGGTAAGCAACAACGCGGGCAAACACAGCTTGAAGACGGGAGCCATGACGAACACCTGACCGAAGGAAGTGGTGGCAGGATGCGCCGTCGGATACATTCGAAAAATATCAAGTTTATTAACCTGACTTTATGCCGGAGTAATGTGATGCTCGGTCAGCTCCACGATGTCGATCTTCAGCTGCTGCGGCTGTTTCTCGGCGTGGTCGAATCCAACGGTTTTAGCGCTGCGCAAGGTGAACTGGGGCTCAGCCAGTCGAGTATCAGTCAGCAAATGGCCAAGCTGGAAACCCGCCTAGGCTATCGGGTGTGCAACCGGGGCAAGGGTGGTTTCAGCCTGACGCCCAAGGGCGAGCAACTGTTGATTGCCGCCCGGGCGCTGTTCGATTCGATCGAAACCTTCCGTCATCAATCCAACGGCGTCGCCGGACGCCTGATCGGCGAAGTGCGCTTGGGCCTGTCGGAAGCGGTCGACCAATCGGTGCTGCAACGGGTGGCCGAGGCGATCCGGCGCTTTCGCGAGCGGGACGAATCGGTACGCATCGAGCTGATCAGCGCCATGCCCGGCGAAATGGAGCGCCTGCTGTTGCAACAGCGGCTGGATCTGGCCATCGGTTACTTCTCCCAGGTGCAGAGCGCGTTCGACTACCGCGAGCTGTTCAGCGAAACCCAGCATCTGTATTGCGCGTCCGGCCATCCGCTGTTTACCGACGAGGCACCCGATGATGGGGCGTTGCAGGCCTGCGACCGGGTCGATCACCCCTACAGGTTCCTGCGCAGTGACGAGCCGTTTCAGGGCAAGGTCTGCTCGGCGCGCTCGGAACAGGTCGAAGGCACTCTCGCCTTCATCCTGTCCGGCAAGCACGTCGGCTATCTGCCCAGCCATTACGCCCGCCAGTGGCAAGACAAAGGCCTGCTGCGGCCGGTGCGCGAAGGCGAGTTGAGCTTTGACGTGGCGTTTCATCTGGCCCGGCATCGGGCGCAGGTGCCCGGCGATGCACAGAAGGCTTTTGAAGAAGATCTGCTGTCAGCCTTTGGTCGAACCTGACCTTTTGGGCAGTTTTAATGCGTTGCCCTCGCCCCTCGCTTACGGCATCCTACGCACCCATTTTCCGACCCGGCCCCGCATTGCGGCACGCACACCACCATGACCGTCTCTGAAAAAGCCCCGCGCAACAACGATCTGATCTACGGCCTCAACGACCGTCCGCACTTCACCGCAACGGTGTTTGCCGCCCTGCAACACGTGCTGGCCAGCTTCGTCGGCATCATCACCCCGACCCTGATCATGGGCGGCGCCCTCGGCCTGCAAAGCGAAATCCCGTACCTGATCAGCATGGCGCTGTTCGTCTCGGGCCTCGGTACCTTCGTTCAGGCCAAGCGCTTCGGCCCCGTCGGTTCGGGGCTGCTGTGCCTGCAAGGCACCAGTTTTTCCTTTATCAGCGTGATTCTCAGTGCAGGCTTTATGGTCAAGGCCCGGGGCGGCGGCACCGATGAAATCCTGTCGACGATCTTCGGCGTGTGCTTCTTCGCCGCGTTCATCGAAGTGGTGCTGAGCCAGTTCATCGGTAAATTGCGCATGCTGATCACCCCGGTGGTGACCGGCACCATCATCACCCTGATGGGCCTGTCGCTGATCAAAGTGGCGATGACCGACATTGCCGGCGGCTTCGGCGCGGCGGATCTGGGCGCGGCCAGCCATGTATTTCTGGCGGCGCTGGTGCTGGGCACCATCGTGGTGTTGAACCGGGTGGACGTGCCGTTCCTGCGGTTGGGCGCAATCGTCATCGGCCTGACCCTCGGCTACGTGGTGGCGTGGCTGATGGGCACGGTGGACTTCGCCAATCTGCCAGAAGTGCCGGTGGTCAGCGTGCCGGTGCCGTTCAAGTACGGCTTCAACTTCGACTGGGTGGCGTTCGTGCCGGTGGCGGTGATTTTCCTGGTATCGCCGCTGGAAGCGGCCGGTGACCTGACCGCCAACTCGATGATTTCCCGGCAGCCGGTCAAAGGCCCGCTGTACATCCGCCGGATCAAGTCCGGGCTGCTCGCCGATGGCCTCAACTCGGCCATGGCGGCGGTGTTCAACAGCATGCCGATGGTGACCTTCGCCCAGAACAACGGGGTGATTCAGCTCACCGGCGTGGCCAGCCGTTACGTGGCGTTCTTCATCGCCGGCCTGTTGGTGCTGCTGGGTCTGTTCCCGATGATCGGCGCGGTGCTGCAACTGATGCCGAAGCCGGTGCTCGGCGGCGCAGAGCTGGTGATGTTCGGCACCGTGGCCGTGGCCGGCATCAAGATCCTCGCCGAGGCCGGCCTGCATCGGCGCAACATGCTGATCGTGGCGATTTCCGTCGGCATGGGCCTGGGCATTGCCGCCGTGCCGGAAGTGCTGCGCGAACTGCCGCAGGCGCTGCGCAACATTTTCGAATCGCCGATCACCGTCGGCGCGCTGTGTGCGATCGTGCTGAATATCTTCCTGCCGGAAGAATTCATCGAACTGGAAGAAGATGACTTCGACCCGGAAGCCTCTATTCTTCAGGTCATGGAAAACCCCGACCTGCCGGCCAAAGCTGAACCCGCCGCGCCGGCCGCTGTCGCACAGTTGAACCGTTGATCCTGTCCGCTCGATGAAAAAAGGGCTGATACCGGCAACGGTTCAGCCCTTTTTCAATGAGAGAGCATCAATGCGCCGCCTTCAAGCCGTCATCCTGTCCCTGCTTCTGCTCTCCCTCAGCGCCTGTGCGCTGTTCCCCAACCGCGACCCGGTGAACATCAACGTGGTCGGCCTCGAACCACTGCCGAGCCAGGATCTGGAAGTGCGCTTCGCGATCAAGCTGCGGGTGCAGAATCCCAACGAAACGCCCATCGACTACAACGGCATCGCGCTGGATCTGGAGGTCAACGGCCACTCGCTGGCGTCGGGTGTGAGCGATCAGAGCGGCTCGATTCCACGCTTTTCCGAAACCATCGTCAGCGTCCCGGTGAGCATTTCCGCGTTCTCGGTGTTGCGCCAGACCCTGGGCCTGAGCCAGACCCAGACCCTCGACAATCTGCCCTATGTGCTGCGCGGCAAACTGGCGGGCGGGTTGTTTGGCACGATGCGGTTTGTCGACACCGGCAAGCTGAGTTTGCCCAGGGCCAGTGCCGCAACCTGGTAAAGATGCGGTAGCCTGCACCGCCCACTGTCAGAACATGGAAGTCGTGGTTTATGCAAGACACTCCCACGCTGTACACCGAACGGCTGATGTTGCGCCCGCTTGAACTCGCGGATGCCGACGCCATCCAGGAGCATTTTCCCCACTGGGAAGTGGTGCGGTATCTGAACGTCTTCGTTCCCTGGCCTTACCCGGACGACGGCGCCCTCACCTACCTGCGCGACATTGCGCTGCCCGCCGTTGCGGCCGGCAAAGAGTGGCACTGGACGATCCGCCTCAAGTCGGCGCCAGAACAGTTGATTGGCAACATCAGCCTGATGGACGAGCCGGACAACCACCGTGGGTTCTGGCTCGCCCCGGCCTGGCAAGGTCGGGGCTTGATGACCGAAGCCAGCGACGCCGTGACCCGGTACTGGTTCGAAACCCTCGATCAACCGTTGATGCGCGTGCCCAAAGCCGCACCGAACCTTGGCTCGCGAAAGCTATCGGAGCGCACTGGCATGCGCTTGATCCGCACGGACGAGGACAACTTCGTCGGCGGCCGCTTCCCGCGGGAGATCTGGGAAATCACCCGCGAAGAATGGCGGCGCCGACAATCCGTCAAACCGTGAAACGCACCCCCGGTTTCGCCCGCTCATCGACGCTCAGCTCAAACACATCCGGCCGCGCATAGTGGCCGACCACGTCGTAGTCGTAGCGGGCGCGGACCAGTTCGGCGGTGTCGATTTCAGCGGTGAGCAGCCCGGCCTCGCCGCGCAACGGCCCGGCCAGCACGTCGCCCATCGGCCCGACGATCACGCTGCCACCGGCGATCAACGGTCGATCCGCCGGCCAGTTGGCGATCTCCACGCCCAGCTCATTCGGCGAGGCCTGCACCTGACAGGCGCTGACCACAAAACAGCGCCCTTCGTGGGCAATGTGGCGCATGCTCACCTGCCACATCTCGCGCTCATCCACAGTCGGCGCGCACCAGACCTCGATGCCCTTGGCGTACATCGCCGTGCGCATCAGCGGCATCATGTTTTCCCAGCAGATCACTGCGCCGAGCTTGCCGACCTGGGTGTCGAGCACCGGCAGCGTCGAGCCATCGCCCTTGCCCCAGATCAGCCGTTCGGTGCCGGTGGGCATCAATTTACGGTGCTTGGCCACCAGGCCCGCCTGCGGGTCGAAATACAGCGCGGTGCAATGCAAGGTGCTGCCGGCCCGCTCGATTACGCCGATCACCAGGTTGGCACCGGTGCGCGCCGACAGCCCGGCCAGCGCTTCGGTTTCCGCCCCCGGTACATCGATGGCATTGGCGAAATAACGGGCGTAGGCCTCGCGACCTTCCGGCAAGCGATAACCCAGCTGCGTGCCGAACCCCTCGCCTTTCGGGTAACCGCCGAGCAAGGCTTCGGGCATCACCACCAGCGCTGCACCGGACTCGATGATCGCGGTTTCCCAGCTCAGGATCTGTTCCAGGGTTTCAGCCTTGCCACCGGGCAAGGCACCGATCTGCAGCGCGGCAACGATTGATTTGGGCATGGTGGTCACTCCGTGAAGTTCAGGTGTTGCTCATTCTCCGGCGCCACGGGATCATGAACAAAGACCGATCCACTGCTGAATGATATGAGCCAGATGAATATCGCAACCGTCGACCTCAACCTGCTGAAAGTCTTCGAAGCCCTGCATGAAGAGTCCAGCGCCAGCCGCGCAGCGTTGCGTCTGGGCGTGACCCAGTCGGCGGTCAGCGCAGCCTTGCGCCGGTTGCGCGAGGTGTATGGCGATCAACTGTTCGTGCGCACCGGCCGGGGGCTGGCCCCGACCCTCAAGGCCAACCAGTTGAAACCGGTGGTCAGCGATGCGCTGAACAAGTGCCGGCAAAGTCTGGCCATGGTCGATCCGACCGCCCATCACTACGAAGGACGCTCGGTCACTGTGGGCCTGTCGGACGATTTCGAAATCGCTTACGGCCGACGGCTGATCGAGGAAATCGCCCGCCGCGCACCGAAACTGCGGCTGATCTTCCGCCAGACCCACAGCCAGATCGTCGCCCGGGCGCTGATGGAGCGCAGTATCGACCTGGCAATCACCGCCGGCGGATTTGCCGAGCGGCTGCTCAGTCGTCAGGTGTTGGGCGAAGGGGGTTATGCGTGTCTGGTGGATCCGGCGAGCCTGGCGCCGGGCCAGCAGCAGATCGATCTGGAGGAATTCGTCACCCGCGAGCACCTGCTGGTGTCGTCGGGCGGTTTTATCGGGATCACCGATGAAGGGCTGGCGGCGCTGGGCCGGACTCGCCGGGTCTGCGCCTCGACCACGCATTTCGCGGCGTTGCCGCACCTGCTCAAGGGCAGCGATGCGGTGGCGACCATTCCGACCCACGCGGCGCAGGCCATTGCTTCAATGAGCGGGCTGGCGCTGCTGCCCTGCCCGCTGGCGCTGCCGCGTTACCCAATCGAACTGGGCTGGCGCACCAGCACCCAGATCGATCCGGTGGTGCTGACGGTGCGCGAAGCGATTGGCGCCAGTTTCAGAGCCGAGTGATTACTTGTTGGCCGCCATCAGGCGATTGACTTCACTGCGCACCATGTTGGCGAATTCCGGCGGCGACATGCCGTCCAGTTCGGCGCGCACGAATTCGGCCCATTTGCCCTTGCGCTTGGCGCGCTCGCCGAACAACCGCGCGGCTTCACCCTTGGCTTTGCCCAGATTGTTCTGCCAGAGTTCGAACAGTCGGGATTTTTCATCTTCCAGCGCGGCGCGCTCTGCGAGGGATTTGTCGGCCAGATTGAAACTCATCGGGAATTACCTGCTGCATGAAATGGCGACATCTTACACGCTGGACGGAAACCTCTGACGCTGGTTTTTGCTCCGGATGGAAAATCGCTGCAACTTTTCAAGTCGCGCCACACTCCATTGTTCACTGTCCATTCACCTGCAAGGAGTCACCCAATGGCCCGGAAAACCGCCGTTCAAGCCGCCGAAGAACAAATCAAGGACCAGGCCTTCAGCGAACTTCAGGCGCTGATCGAAGAGTCGGAAAAACTGCTCAAGAGCAGTGCCTCACTGGTCGGCGAGGAAGCGGAGACCCTGCGCGGGCAAATCGCCCAGAAATTGCAGCAGGCGCTGGATTCGGTCACCCACGTGCGTGATCGCACCAAACCCGCGGTAGACGCCACCGAGAGCTACATCGGCGGGCACCCGTGGCAGACCGTGGCGATCTCCGCCGGTTTCGGTCTGGTGGTCGGATTGCTGCTTGGTCGCCGCTGAGCGTGAACCAAAAAGGCGAGCCCTCGCAGGCTCGCCTTTTTCATGTCCGGCAAACACTCATTCGCCGGCCAGTTCTCGCAACTGTGACAGGGTCTGTTGATCCAGCTCGATTCCTTTGGCCAATGACTTGGCCCGCTGCAAATGCCGCCGATCTCCCGGCAAGCGCTTGAGCCCTACCCCGTGCATCTGCCGCACAAGTTCCTGACTGCGTTCGGCAAAGCTTTGTCCGGCGGTCTTGCTCGGGTCGATGACGATCAGCAACTGACCGGTCCACGGGGTTTTGGCCCCCGGATGGTTCTTCCAGTCGAATTCGAACGAGAAATTGCCGCCGGTCAGCGCAGCGGCGAGCAGCTCGACCATCATCGACAGCGCCGAGCCTTTGTGCCCGCCAAACGGCAGCAACGCGCCGCCTTCCAGAATCGCTTTCGGGTCGCAGGTCGGCTGGCCGAGGCTGTCGACGCCCATGCCCGCCGGCAGTTTGTCTCCCTTGCGCGCGGCGATCTGCACGTCGCCATGGGCAATGGCGCTGGTGGCCAGGTCGAACACGATCGGCGCACCATCGGCCCGGGGCGCGGCAAAGGCGATCGGGTTGGTGCCGAACAATGGCCGGTCGGCGCCGTGCGGCACCACGCAGGTCATGCTGTTGACCACACTCAGCGCCACCAGGCCTTCGTCGGCGAAAGGCTCGACGTCCGGCCACAACGCGGCAAAGTGATGGGAATTGCGGATCGCCAGCACCGCGATCCCGGCGCTGCGGGCCTTTTCCACCAGCAGAGGCCGTGCAGCCGCCAGCGCAGGTTGAGCAAATCCATTGCCGGCATCGACACTGACAAATCCTGAAGCCACGTCTTCGACGTTCGGCACGGCCTGACCGTTGACCCAGCCGCTGTTGAGCGTCGAGACATATCCGGGAATCCGGAAAACCCCGTGACTGTGGGCGCCGTCCCGCTCGGCAGCGGCGCAATTGGCGGCCAGCGTTCGGGCGACTTCGGCCGAGGTGCCGTGACGGGTGAAAATCGTTTCCAGCAGTTGAGTCAGCTCGTCCAGGGACACCGTGGACGAGACCGCATGATCGTGAGGCGCAGACATCTGAAGCTCCAGAATAATTATTGGAGGGAACAACAGCGAACGGACAACCCGCAACCGGATTAACCACATGCAGCCGGCAACCTGTCAACCCTGGCATGCGCAACGACCCGGACGCGATATGTATTTACCACCGGCACCAGGCAGCGTTTTTTTAGCCTTGGGTTTCGATCTATCCACGCGTGCAAACGCCCTTATCGAGACTCGAGATGCCAGCCCCCACGCCACCGTTGTTATTCCCCGAAACCTTCGACTCACCGAGCCTGTGGCCCGAACTGGGCAAGGCCCACGGCCTGAGTGAAAAGGATTTGCGATGGCTCGGCCATGCCAGACTGGCATCCGACGCACTGCGTCGCCAGCAAGACCCATCCATGGTTATCGAGCGTGTTCTGCTTCCCATCGCCGGCGAGGCGCCCGTGCCATTGGCTGGCGCCTTTGTCATCGGCGATACGCCGGACGACAGGGGGCTGATCCTCTACACCCCACTGGCGGGCATCCAGAAGTTCCACAACCGTGCCGACTTGAAAGAGCGGCTCGAACGACGGCTCAACGACGTCGATGAGCAGGATAAACTGCTGGCGTTCCTGGCCTTGCACCAGCGCCAGCGATTACAGGGCGCGGAGCGTATTTCAATGACGCTCACCCGCTTCACCGGTGACGTCTTCGCCGAGCAATTGGCTGACTTTCGGCAGAGCCTGCTGCTGAATGCCGGCACAATGTGCGAGGAGCTGAAAAAGCTTCCGACACTGAGACAGCTCCTGGAGGCGCTGCTGGATGAGTTGCTCCAGCCTCACTTCGGGTCATTGCCGCAAAGCCGCACTCAAGTCAGCTTCAACCGACTGGCCGACCTCATGAGCCTGAGTGACGCCGTACTGATGTACTACCGCCACCAGCATTGGCCAACCGAACAGCCGCCGCACTTTTCCAATCCGGGAAGAACACCGGCCACCGAAGATCAGGCGCAATGGGAGAAAGCGGTCATACACGCAGCAAGCAAACTGCCAGCGCTGTTGTTCCGGCATTTGGAGCGTTATTGGGAAGCGCCATCCGCCCTCGGACTGTCGCGACGCACCCTGTTTGGCCAGGCGCTGGAAGATCAGGCGTACAGCGAATGGATGTCCAGGCGCGAAAGCGGCGTTATCGATGCCGGGCAATTCAACACGCTGCAGCAATTGATCCGGCCGGTCGCTCAGGCCGCACGCTTTCCAGTCGTGGAAAACGTGCGTCTTTGGGAGCGCGAAGCCAATTATGTGGAACTGGCGGGCTCACTGATGATCAGCGAGCCTCATGCCTTTCTCTACACGCCCGCTCACGGCTTGCAACTGCTCAAGGACTACAGGGATCTCAAGGACACGCTGAGGGCAAAATTCCTCGCCAGGGGCCACGAAGACGAACTCTATGGCCTGCTGAGCCTGGACGAACGGAATCGTTTTCTCGGATTCGGCCAGCCGCAAGTGACCGGCGAGCGGATTGTCGGTGACATTTTCAGGATTCTGTTCGAGTCGATCATCACCAAACAACGGCAGAACATCGAATATGCGCTGCAGGTCTTTCGCCACAGCGACGGAGCCGTGAACCTGCACGCCCTGTTCGACAAGAGCCTGGACATCCGCTCGATGATCCATGAACGGCTGCAGCAAATCGATGCGGGCGGACGCTGGAGCACGCATCCAGTGATTGCCGGCAACCAGCAACCTTCCGTGGTGCTGGCGGACAAGGCGCTTGCAGCGATCAAGACGTTCGATTCGGTGGCTGCACCAATCCTCGAGCAACTTAAGGCTCAGCCGATGGCGAACCTGGCGATCCAGCGCTATTGGCTCGAGCGCCTGAAACCGGATCTGGCCCAAGCCTGGTTCGTGGGGGTCAATGGTGAAGCCAGGCTCCGGTCGCTCACAGGCTCCCTGAGCCCCTCGGTGCAGGCCATTGTCAGCAATGTCATCAATGCCGATCAGCCGAGCCGTGCGCAGCGCTCCGCCCTCAACGGCTTCCGCCCGGACGCTTACGCACTGACGCTTGAATGCGCCGCCCGCCAGATTCCGGTGCCCCTCGCCCACTGCGTCTTCATCACCGAACGTGGCGGGCTCGACGAACAACACTCCGGACGCGCCGTGTTGTGGACCCCGGCCCTCGGGCTGGAGGTTTTCGATACCGTAGCCGTCGCCCGGCAGGTATTGAACCGGCGCCTGGGGGACAGCGACCAGTGCCTGTTCCTGCTGGAAAACATCGCCCCCTCGCAGTACCAGCCCCATCGACGGTACAGCCTGGGACCGTTTCAATACATCGATGGCAATGTATTGCACGAGCGCATGCAGTCCACCCTCGAACACTATCTGGACCGTTGCCAACAGGTGCGCGAACGGATCAGCGACGTCACCCGCCGTGACAGGGCACTGGCAGCATTGCGCAGTGCCTGCTTGCCCACCAACCTGCCGCTGGCCAGCGCCCACGCCCGGGCAATCGCTACCCAGCAGACACTTCCCGCCTGGCTGGGCATGGCACCGGTCCGGGAACAGAAGCGGCATGTCGAGCTGCTGGAACAGTGGTACCGGAGCGTCACTGACGACAAGGACTACCTGTCCGGCGTACCGTCCCTGGTTGAACATGTCGAGCAGACATTGAAATCAATGTTCGACAGCCGCTTCCCCGGTAACCGGCTGGCCCCGCATGAGATCGAGATCACCCCCAATCTGGCGTTGGCCGGCCCGGCGCGGCCTCTGGCGGAGTTTGCCCTGAATCACATCAACGTTGCCCAGGGCACCGGTTTCAGGATCACCTCGAAAAGCGCCAAGACTTTGCCGGCCGGACTGGATCAAACCGCCGTGACGCAAATGCTGCTGTCACTGGCGATACCGACCACCTACGCCCGGAAAGTGATGCAGGCGCTATCGGCGAACACCCCCGAAAGCCACGCGCGCAAACAACGTTTTTTTCGCCAGCTCCCCTGGCAGCTGCTGCAACATGCCCATGCAGCCAAACTGCAGCAACATCTCTCAGACAATGCCTTCGGCCTGATCCATCAGGTCCTGGACATGCCCGACGCCCTTGCGCGAGCAGCCGTGCCCGGCGCCCATGCCATCGCCAGCCCGCTGGCGCTGATCAAGACTGCGGGGGCAACTGCCGTATTCGTTCAGGGGATGTATGTTTTCACTCCCGGCAAGGGGCACAAGGGCCCTCTGGTGCTCTATACGCCGTATGCCGAGCAGGTTTTCCAGGAGTTCGAGGACGAAAAAAACCTGATTGCAGCCCTCAACATGCCCGGTCTCTTGCAAGACCTGCTGCTGCGCCGTCTGCCTGACAGCGAACGAGCGATATTGCGCAACCTGCTGATGTCGTCCATTGGCCAGACCAGCGAAATGAAACTGGCCATCCATGCAATTGAAGGACATCTGCTGGAGGAGCTCTACAACGACAATCTTCTGCTTCTGGAACAGCAGTTGGGCACCCAGAAAAACCCTGAATCGCAATTCGACTGGGAGACAGCGAAAATCCTGTTCAGTCAGGAAATAAGGCAGCTCAGCGCTATGTTCCCCGGCAAGCTGGGCTACATTCCTGTTCTCTGGAAAGCCTATGACGACTTCAAGGACTCCGCCGAAGCCCTGCAGAATCACCATTGGAAACGGGCGTTGAAGTCGTTTATCCAGGGCGCCGAGCAAATGGTTCTGGTGGGCTTGCTACCGCAGGCATCGGGCGCAACGCAAGCCGTTGCCGACGAAGTTCAAGCGACGGCTGACACCGCGGAACTGGCCAGCATTGACCTGACGTCACCCGCACGCACATCGCTGCAATCGTTCGAAGTGACAGACATTGCGCTCAAGGATCTGAAGTTCAATCCGAATCAGGGCACCTACCTGCAAATATCGCGCAACCGCCATTTTGCAGCGGTTGATGGCAAGGTGTATCCGGTCGTCAAAAGCGGTAATGCCTGGCGTCTGGCAGACAGTGTGATCCAAGGTCCGCTCTTCCAGAAAAACGGCCCTCGCATGGTGCGAGTCGCCGATCACCAGACCGTTCACTACGGCCAGGCATTCGGCAGACTGGTCGAACGCCAGAACACCACCTACATGCGCCGCACAATGCTCAATATCGAAGCGCAGGGGATGGATGAAATCCGCGTCAGGTTTCCTCTCAAAGCCCGGGCGCTGGTGAATGCCATCGACCAGGCACGACGCTACGCCTTCTATTGCCTGCATAACCTGGTCCCACTCGCCAACGGCGCCCTCCATTCACGAGTGAACCGTTTCCTGAAGGACTTTTTCAATGTGCCGACGGTCACGCTGGAGCTTCTCTCCAGGATCAACGCGGCCATTGTGCCGATCTGCAACGCGCTGGTGGACCCCTCCGATGAACTGCTCGACACCGACCGTTTCGTCGTCGGCTCCAACAAATTGCTGCACGATGTCATCGCTTTTGTGCTCGACGGCGATGCGCGGAAGCGGGTGCACTTCACCGAGCATTTTTTCCAGCAACAGCTGGATCATTACAAACCCTTTATTCTCGAGCCGTTCGATGTAGATGGCCATGCGCAGGCATCCACGTTGATACACGAGTTTTCCCATCAGTTCAGCAAGGCACTGGATATCATTACCCTCAGGGCGCGGGAGCCGTTCAGCGACTTGATATCGACGATAACCTCTGGTGGTTTGGCGTTATACAACGACCTGGTCTCCGACCAGCAGTCAGCCCTGTCTCTGAGTACACCGCGTGCCAGACTGTTCGCCGAGTGGAACGCTGTCCTCAAGACCTGGGTCGATTTCGACAAGGTACCGGGCATGGAACTGATCCACGCAGAGATCCTGCGTTTGACCGGCGCCCGGAACCTTCGTGAGGCGCGCGATGCGTTCCTCGACCAGCAATCTGCAAACGCACGCACCGCTGTCATCCTGCGCAACGCCGATTCCATTGCCCGTCTGATCTGTGAAGTCGGCCGCCAGCTGGATCCTGTGCCAGCCCCCTGAAACAGGCAAAAAAATGCGCAGGCTCGACACCTGCGCATTCTGGGCCACAGCGTTCGGGATCAGTCCTTTTGATCGCGCAAGACATTGCCCGATGCACCGTCGATACGGAATTCGTAAACCACACCGTCAGCCTTGCGCCCTTCACCTTTCCAATAGCCGTCGTTGTCGGCCTCGATTTCATAAACCTCGACATACCCGGCCTTGGTCTTGGCGGTTTCGATGGCCTTCTCGATCGTGATCCATCCTGCGCCGGGACGGTCGGCCAGCGCCAAACCGGCACTCAGAAGGCTGGCTGTTGCGACGAAAGCGGCCAAGGTTTTTTTGATCATTTTTCACTCCATATCCGGATACTGTTTACGGGACATCCTGATTTTTTGGGGGCGATTGAACGAAAAAAGTTCAATGTTTGATGGGCAATTGCCATGACCTTGTTCTCGGCGCCTTCCCCTCAAGGTTAGAATGCGGGAAATCAGGACGAGTCAATGACCCAGAACACCCTCTCGGAAGCCGAATACGATGCGATCACCGATGCCGCCGCGCATTGGTGCATGCGTCTGCACGCCGTTGACTGCACCGCTGAAGAGCGCATGGCGTTCGAACAGTGGCGTGATGCGCACCCGCTTCACGCATTTGAATACGAGGCGATGCTGGAGATCTGGGACGTTGCCGAGCACCTGCCGCGTCCGGAACCCGCACCGGTCGTGCCGATCCGCCAACCGGTCAGATCGTGGCGCCAGTACGCCGCGGCGGCTTCTGTCTGTGCACTGGCTTTGCCACTGGCTGCCTGGGCCGGATGGAACCTCGGCTGGTTGCCCGACCGTTATCAGCATTTCGCGGCCACCGACAATGTCCGCCATGTCACTCTGGATGACGGCAGTCAGGTCGAGCTGAACCTCAACACCGAGCTGACCTACAGCAATTACAAGGACGAGCGTCGCGTCACCCTGAAAAAGGGCGAGGCGTTCTTCGAAGTCAGCCATGACCTGAGCCACCCGTTCATCGTCAGGGCCGCCGAAGGCCGGATTCGCGTGACAGGCACCCGCTTCAACGTCTGGATGTATGAGGATCAAGTGAAGGTGAACCTGATCGAAGGTTCCGTGCGGGTGACCAGCAATTCCCGACCAGGCGTTGATGGCTTGCTTCTGAGCCCTTCGATGCAGGCACGTTACAAACACGGCGATGACATACCGCAGATCAGCCAGACCTACGCCAATGACAACTCGCTGGCCTGGCGCAACGGCAAACTGGTGCTCGACAACCTGCCGTTGAGCGAAGCGCTGCCGCAGATCAACCGCTACCTGGCTAAACCCCTGATGCTGGCCGACAACGCCACCGGTTCAATCCGGGTGGGCGGCATTTACAACATCAAGGAGTTGAACAGCTTTGCCAGTTCGCTGCCGAAAGTGTTGCCGGTGTTCCTGACCCGCAACAAGGACGGCAACCCGGTGATCAACCCGATGCCGCAGCAACCACCCAAAAACTGAAGGCCGTTCCCGTAAGAGCGCGGCCTTCTGCTTTGGCGGCTGTCGCCGGGTTGAAACCGCTGATTAATGCGCCGCGACGTTCCCCGCTTTTTCCAGATCATCGCGCACGGTTTGCACCTGATACTGCGGATCGGCCTTGATCTGCTGTTCGGTGAACGGCAACACACTCCATTGTTTCTTCGAGAAGGCTTCGGTCTGATCCCGGGAATACTTCGACGCCGGATCGCTGGACAGCGAGAACGCCAGCAGCCCCTCGGCATGTGGCCCCTTGTCGTCGAATGTCACGACCTGCAGGTAACTGGTGCCGCTGACCACTTCCAGCTTGCCGTCCTCACGGGGCACACTCTGAATGGCGTTATAAATGCCCAGCGTCCCCGGGCCACCGTGGATCGGCGTTTGCTGACCACCGCTGCTGACCACCTGCACATCCCCCCAGCGGGTGTTGGCGGTCAGGCCCGTTTTTGCCGCCGATTCGGCCGATGCCAAAATGGCCTCGCGCAGTGCCTTGGCCACTTCAGGCTTCTCAACGGCCAGCCCCCGCGGGGTGTGTTGCGCATCCTTGGGATCGAACGCCACGCGCCAGGCCTGCGGTGATTGCTGCATCGCTTGCATGATGTTCTGGAAATGCACCAGACCGATGCCCGACTCCAGATTCGCCCGACCGTCCCATGCCTTGAGACTGCCGCACACCGATTTCAGCGCGGCCTCAGACTGTGAAGCACAGAACTTCAGCAAGTCCGGCACCACCTGGTTCGCCAGGAACACCTGATCGTCCATCACCATGCGTTGCAGATCCTGCACCGAGACCGGGCCTTTTTTGCTCAAGGTTGCCAGACGATCCAGCGCAAAGCGCGAGCGCAGGCCCAGCGGTTGCCCGTCCTGACTGATCAGCGGCGAGAAGCCGGTGAGCGGTTGCGCCGGGTTGGCCAGCCAGGCCGAATCGTTGGAATGCTGGACGAAATCCTTGCGCAACAACTGCGGCAGCTGACTGGCGGCGTAAATACCCTTCTGCGCAGCTTGCGGGTCGATGTCCCAGGCGCAGGCGCTGTTGGAACCGTCGAGCACGATCATTTGCAGGCCGATGCGCGGGTCGCTGCATTTGGCCAGTTTGTCGGCACCGACGTTCGGCACCACCGACAGGTTCATGTACAGCGTCTGGCCCTTGTCATCCACCGCCAGGGTATTGACCCACGGGATGCCCTGGATCGTGTGCACCGAATCCTGCAGATCCTTGAGATTGCCGGCGCGGTTCATGGCGTACCACTGTTTCAACACTCGGTCGTTGTCGAGGTTGGCATCGCGCAGGCTATAGGCGAACTGATTGTCCCAGTCGAGCTTGCCGGGCCACTGCACGATCGGGCCGAACTGCGAGCTGAAGATATCCCGCGACACCGGTACCACTTGGCCGTCCGCCTGCTTGACCTGCACCGTGACCGTCTGTTTGTTCATCGGCAAGGACTGACCGTCGAGCAGGTAACGGGTCGAATCCTTCGGATCGAGCTGCAGGCGATACAGGGTAAAGTGCTTGGACGAGTCGACGGTGTGAGTCCAGGCCAGGTGTTGGTTGAAACCGATATTGATCATCGGCAGGCCCGGCAGCGCTGCGCCCATCACATCGAGCTTGCCGGGAATGGTCAGGTGCATCTGATAGAAACGCATGCCGCCGACCCACGGAAAATGCGGGTTGGCCAGCAGCATGCCGCGACCATTGAACGAGCGCTCGCTGCCCACCGCCACGGCGTTGCTGCCGCGGTCCAGGGCGAAGCGTTGCTGGCGCGTGTCCGCCAGTTGGTAAGCCTTGGCATCATTTTCGATCTGCGCAGTGGCCTGCGGCGGTGTTGCGCCTGCCAGGGCTTCGGCGAACTGACCGACACCGCCCTCGACCAACAGGCGGCGGGTCAGCTTCACCAGGTCTTCGGCGGCGATATCGCGCACCCATTCGCCCTGGCACTGTTGCGGCAGTCCCTGCTGGCGACGCTCGGCCAGGTAACGGTTATAGCCGGCGGCGTAACCCTCCACCAGATCACGCACTTCGACCGGCTGCGCCTGCCAGAAAGCACTTACCGCCTGCGGCGTATTGAGCCATTGGAAAAAGACGTCGCTGACGCGGTTCTCGCGCTCTTCGACCGTCAATTGTTCCGGCCCGAAGTACCGCGAGCGCTCGCCGTTGACCGTCACGATCTCGTTGGCCAGCAGGCACAGGTTGTCCTGCGCATAGGCGTAACCGATACCGAACCCGAGACCGCGTTCGTTTTCCGCGCGGATGTGCGGTACGCCAAAGGCTGTGCGACGGATATCGGCGCCGGTCTGGCTGGAAGGGCTGAACGCCTGTGCCGGCAGACTCAGCCCGAGAAACAGGCCGGCAAGGGTCAGTCCGGTGAATTGCCTGGAAATAGTCACGCTCGCTCCTGATCGAAATGCCGAAGAGCGAACCGCCCGCCACCGTGAACACGTCGGGCCCGGCTCGCTCTGAAATCACCCACGCGTCACGCGCAATGAGCCTTTCCAGATAACGAAGCCGTGGAAAAAAATTTAGTCGGTCACACACCCGTTCGTGCCGCAATCACAGGCAAACGACAAAACCACGACAAATTTTCTACATTTTTCGCTTCATGATTTGTCGGGCTGAAACGTCTTGTTTAGAGAGAGCACGAAAAACCTTTCCTGATCAGGCTCTGAAAGGAGAAATCGCATGTACAACCCACTACTACCATCGGACGGTAGCCAGACCCCCAAAGGAGCGCCCATGGGTTCACACGCCGACGTATTCGGGCAGCGGGTCGAGCGTCACGGCAATGAACGCATCCGTTTGCTGCTCAAGAGCTTCGGGCTGCGCACCAGCCTGATTCGCCTCAAAGTCATCGATACCCTGCTGGTTGCCGCCGAGGACGACCGTCGTCTGGGGGTGCGTGGCGTGCATAGCCAACTGCTGGATCTGGACATTCCCTTGTCCTTCCTCAGCGTGCGCGAAGTACTCAAGCGCCTGTGCGCCGAAGGCGTGATCACGTACAACGACGACAAGAGCTATAGCCTCCATCCCCAGGCCGCCGCCGTGCTCAACCACGATTGAGGGGCGCGGCAGACGCCGTCAGGGCTTGACCTTGCGGCGCATCACGCCGTTGATCACCACGACCACCACTGCCACACCGATGGCGATGTACTGGAACGTTTGCTCGCTGAGCTCGCCGGCGTTTTGCAGCCAGGACAGGCCGAGCATGATCAGCAGTACGGCGACGGCGATCAGAATCGAATATTTCAAGCGTTGCTTCTGGGTCATTACAGGTTCCTGAACCGTTGGAATGTATCGGGTTTGTATCGGCGTTGATGCCATGCGCATACCCTTTCACGGGGATGCTTCGCCGCAATCGGGGTCTCATGTTACAGCCGATCAAGAGCTTTGGCTTCAGGCGGCTTTAACCATGAGGATTTTCGAAATGCTGCGTCGAATCACCTGGCTGATTCCTGTCCTTGCACTGCTCACCCTGAGCGGCTGCATCATCTTTCCCCACGGCGGCTGGCATGGCGATCATCGCCACTACGCGCCGCAAGGTCCGGGCGACTACCATCGTTAAGTCATGCCACGGCAAGGATGCCAGCGTCCCTTCATTCAAATGCAACAACTGATTTAGTGACAGCCGAAATGCCCACAGGAATGTGGGCATTTTTCTTAGGACTCTATCCACTATCTTGTCAGGCAATTCGCCCTGGCGTGTAGGCATCCCGACCTACGTAACATCACGTAAACCCTCGTCATAGAGCGTCACAGCAATGACGTAGGAACAGTCCTACCCCGCCCCTACCCTTTGCACTCTCTCTCGAATCTCGTGGAAGCGTATGCAAAGAACTCTCATCAATCTCTCGCCCCGGCAGGCGCTCGGTTTCTGCCTCGCCATCATGCTGTTCGAATGGCTGACCTACATGGCCAGCGACATGGTCATGCCAGCGATGCTGACCGTCACTCGGGATCTTGAAGCCGATGCCCGTCATATCCCCAACGCGTTCAATCTTTACCTGATCGGCGGCGCGTGCCTGCAATGGTTGATCGGGCCTCTGTCCGACCGGTTCGGCAGACGCCGATTGTTGCTGGCAGGTTGCGCATTGTTCAGTGCAACGTGCGCAGCGACAGTGCTCGCACCCGGCATTGAAACTTTCAACGCATTACGGCTGCTGCAAGGCATGGGACTTGGCTTTGTGGTGGCTGTCAGCTATCCCGCGCTTTCGGAAGTGTTCTGCGAAGCCGATGCCGTGCGCCTGATGGCACTGCTCGGCAATGTTGCACTGCTTTCGCCGCTGATCGGCCCCCTGCTGGGCAGCCTGTTGCTGGAATGGCTCAGCTGGCGCGAACTGTTTCTCGGCCTGGCCATGGTTGCGCTGCTTGCATGGACCGGACTGTACGCCTGCATGCCCGAAACCATCGGCGTGATCCGTCGTGATGGCACGCAACAAGCGCCTGTAACCTTTTCCCTTCGCCAGATCGGTGCTCGATACCTTGCGTTGTCGCGCAACAGAAACTTTCTCGGGACCTGCGTTGCACTTGGCCTGATGAGCCTGCCGCTGATCGCCTGGATCGGTCTTGCACCGCTGTTGCTGGTCCAGTCACTGGGGCTGACAACGCGAGAATATGCCCTGTGGCAGATTCCGGTGTTCTCGGCGGTCATTCTCGGCAATCTGATACTCGACCGATTGCTGCCCACCCGTGAATTGCCGCAATTGATTCGCCTGGCACTGTGGCCGTATTGCCTGGGGCTGCTGACCCTGGTGGCAGTCGCCATGACCAGCCTGCCGCTCATCGCGCTGGTTGCCGGCCTCGCGCTGTACGCCGTAGGCCTGGGCATGAGCAACGCGGCCCTGTATCGGCTGGCGCTGTTTTGCAGCGATGACAGCAAAGGGCTGGTTTCGGCCGCGATCGGCATGATTTCGATCGCCGTGATGGGGGCCGGTGGATCGCTGATTGCCGCTTTCGGCGGCGGTCTTCGCCTCGAGTTCTTTGCGCTGCTGGCCGCACTCGGCGGTCTGCTGTGCCTGCCTCTGCTCAACCGGTTTCTGCCTGCTGCGCCAAGGCCGACCGGTCAACATAACGATAAGGACGTCTGATGTTCCAATTCCCCCACAGCGATACGCTCTGCGCGTTGACGCAACCCTATTGCCCGGATTCCGTGCCGGGCGGGCTGTTCGACCAGGCCATGGCCGAGATCAGCCGTTTCCACAGCCTGCACACCCCGGGCTACGAGCACTGGCTGAACGCCAACGGGCTGACCTTGGACGACCTGGCCAACCTCGACGACTGGTCGCGTCTGCCGCCCATATTCGCCAGTTTTTTCAAGCAGCAACCATTGCTCAGCCCCACCGGCACCCACGCGCTGGAACTGACATCCTCAGGCACCAGCGGTCAGAAAAGCCGCATGCGTTACGACCAGCGCAGCCTGGGGGCGGCCCAGTACATGGTCGAACGCATCTTTCACCATTATGGCTGGAGCACTCCACACACGCCCTGCAACTACTTGCTTTTGAGCTATGAGCCCGAGGGCGCGATCAGCCTGGGAACCTCCTTCACCGACCAGTTCCTGTGCCGGTTCGCCCCCGTCAACCGAGTCGCCTACGCGCTGCGCCATACAGGACGCGGCCATGAGTTCGACAGTTTCGGCGTCATTGCAGCGCTGCAATCCTTCGCCGAAGAAGGCTTGCCCGTACGGATTCTCGGCTTTCCTGCCTTTCTCTGGCAGGCCCTGGAGCGCATGCGAGCCACCCGGGTCGCTGATCTGCAACTGGCCACGGATTCGCTGGCACTCTTCGGGGGTGGCTGGAAAACCCATGCCGCGCAGGAGATTCCCCGTCAGCGACTGTACGAGCGCATGCACCAACAACTGGGCCTTCAGGTCACCCGCTGCCGTGACGGTTACGGCGCGGTCGAGCATCCGGTGCCTTACCTTGAATGTGCTCATCATCATTTCCATGTTCCCGTCTATTCGAAGGTGTTCGTGCGCAATCCATCCGACTTCACGGTTCTGCCGTATGGCCGTCAGGGCTTGCTGAGTTTCGTCTCGCCCTACATTTCATCGAGTCCGGCCCATGCGGTCGTCATGAGCGATCTGGCCACCCTGCATCCGGGCGCCACCTGTGGCTGCGGTCTGTCCGCGGACTGGTTCGAACTGCACGGCCGCGCCGCGACCACGGCCGGCAGAAGCTGCGCCATGGCCGCCGCCGAATTGCTGGGGAGGCACTGACATGTACCTGATCAACGGACAGCTGCATGCCGACTGCCGGCTCGCCGACGCACTGGATCAATTGAACCTGGACCTGCCACAACGCCTGGGTAAGGCACTCAGGCACACGACAGTCATCGATGCGGTGGCCGCTTTCGCCACACGACTGCACGATCCGGCTCTCGATCTGCCCCTGGATCCCGACCACCGGCAGTCCCTGATCCAGTTTTGCCAGCCTGAGGCGCTGAAACGCAAGCTGGCACGTGAGCTGGGTGAACAACCGGATACCTTGCGCCGCATCGACTACCGCCAATCACGCTTCGAACGCTGGAGCCCGCTGGGCCTGGTGGTGCACATCACGCCAGGCAATGCGCCCCTGTTGGCATTCTGCGCGATCATCGAAAGCCTGCTGGCCGGCAACGTCAACTGGCTGCGTCCCAGCAGCAGTGACGATGGGCTGACAGCCCGATTGCTGCATGCACTGGCGCAGTGCGACAGCACCGGTCAAATCGCCGGCCACGTTGCGGTCATCCCGACAACGACCGCGCAGATCGGCCAACTGTGCCAATCGGCCAACGGTGTCTCGGCCTGGGGCGGTGAAGCGGCCCTGCAAGCCATCCGCCAACAACTGCCGGCCGGATGCCGCTGGATCGACTGGGGTCATCGGATCAGCTTCGCTTACCTGACACCCGACGCTCGCTCGCCAGAGGCGCTGGACGCGGTGGTCGACGAAGTCTGTCGTCTCGACCAACAGGCCTGCTCAAGCCCGCAATGGCTGCTGGTGGACAGCGATGACAAGGAGGTTCTGCGCAGTATCGGCAAGGCCCTGGCAGAGGCGTTCGACCGTCGGGCCCACCACTGGCCGCCCCTGACGCCCTCCATTCAGGAGGCTTCGCAAATCACCACCGTGAAGGCGATGGCACAGCTGGCTCACAGCTTTGTCGGTACCACCGGCCAGATCTGGGAGGCACCGGGCTGGCGGGTGATCTGGGCGCACGACCGACAACTCGGCCCCTCGCCGCTGTTTCGCACGGTGCTGCTCAAACCGCTGCCCCGCGCACAAATCATCCGCACGCTGTTGCCCTGGCGGAATGTGCTGCAAAGCTGCGCCCTGATCTGCACCGAACACGAGACAGCCGAACTGTCACAAACGTTGATCTCGGCGGGCGTCACGCGCATCGCCCCCGCAGTATCGATTCACGAAGGTTACGAAGGCGAACCCCACGACGGTGTCTATGCCTTGCAGCGCCTGAGTCGGCGAGTGTCGGTCAGCCTGCCGGTTGCGACGCTGTCCATCTGTGCCACGCTTGATCCGCTACCGGCCCCGCCCTGCATCGCAGGTCGTCCGATCATGAACAAGGAAACGTTTGTCACCCGCCCAATCAATCCGGCGGCCCGCCTGTACTTCCGCTCCGGGGGCAGCAGCGGCGTTCCGGCGTTGTCGGGTTTCAGTTACCGCGATTTTGATCGGCAAATGCGTGCCGCCGCCGATGGGCTGTTTGCGGCAGGCCTCGACCCGGCCCGGGACCGGGTGATGAACCTGTTCTTCAGTGGCGGCCTGTATGGCGGTTTCTTCAGTTTTTCCAAAGTGCTGGAGCTGCTGGGTGTCACTCATCTACCGATGGGCGCACCCGCCGATGACGATTACCGCGAAATCGCCCGTTTGATCATCGATCAACGTGTCACCACGCTGGTCGGCATGCCGAGCACCCTGCACCGACTGTTTATCAACGAACAAGCCCGATTGCGTGCCTATGGCGGCATCGAAAAGGTCTTTCTCGGCGGTGAGCATCCCGGCGAACAGAGCCGTGCTTTGATGCACCGCTGCGGCGTCAGGCTGATCCGTTCGGCCATTTACGGCAGCGTCGATGCCGGCCCGCTCGGCCATGCCTGCCCGGCAACATCTGACGGCGTATTCCACTTGATGAGCGATATCCAACACCTGGAAATCGTCGGGTTCGAAGCCGACCGGCCGGTGACCGGCGATGAAATCGGGCGTCTGGTTTTCACCTCGATAGAACGGCAAGGTCAGGACGTTCAGCGATATGACCTTGGCGACAGCGGCCGCTGGATACCCGGCCGCTGTGCATGCGGGCTGCCTGCTCCACGCTTCGAGTTGCTGCAGCGTCACGGCCGGCTGCTGCGCATCGGCACGGACTTCATTTGTCTGGAAACACTGGCTCGGCATCTGCAAGTCGAATTCCAGCTGGTCCTGGAGCATGCACCCGACGGGCTGGAGCGGATGCGGTTTCGCAGTTCCCTGCCTGCCCGCGACGTACATGACCGCCTGCAGGACTACCCGACACTGGCGACCCTCATCCGCACGGGACTGCTGACGGTGGACGCCGAACGCTGTGCGATCGATCAGTTCGCCCGAAACAAACACAGCGGGAAGACGCCGCAGGTCATCGACAACCGTAACGTGAGTCACGCTCTCTGATTTGCAAGGAATGCACCATGAACACAAGGATTGAGTTGAACGAGCTCGTGGCGTTTGCACGTCGCCATTCAAGCTTTTATGCAGGCCACTTCGCCGATGTGCCCGAACACGTCACTTCGCTGGCTCAATTGCCGGTGATCGATCCCGCTGCCTACTGGGAAGGCAGCCAGGATCTGGACCACTGGCCTGCACTGACCGGCTCTCTGGAAAACGCACTGGTATTCAAGACGGGAGGCACCACCAGCGCCGGCAAATTTTCGGTTTTTCAACGCGAGGAATGGCAAGCGCTGGTGGAGGATTTCGGCCGCAGTTCAAGCAGCCAGTTGAGCGCAGGCGATCGTATCGCCAATCTGTTTTTTGCTGGCGACCTCTACGCCAGTTTCATCTTCACCCACGATGCCCTGGCACATGTGGAAATGGATATCGTCGAATTTCCGTTCACCGGGCATGTCGACTCGCGCATCCTCGCCGATGCCATCGCCCGGCACCGGATCAATGTGCTGGCCGGTCTGCCCGCCCATTTGCTGTCCTTAGCTGCCTGGCTTGAGCAGCACGGCCGGGTACTCGAGGGCGTGACCACCCTGCTCTACGCCGGAGAAAGTCTGTTCCCGGCACAACTGCGACGACTGAGCCAGGTCTTTCCCGGAGCACGCATTGCTTCTCTGGGTTATGCCAGCGTCGACGCCGGTTTCATCGGCGCCAGTCAACGTGACTGCGACCTGGGTGAACATCGTGCGGCTGACAACCATAGCGTGCTGGAGATTCTCGACGAGGAAACCGGAGCGGTGATTGACGGGTGCAACCAGGTGGGCCGGCTGGTGGTGACCAACATGAACCGTCGGTTGATGCCGTTGATTCGCTATCCGGTCGGCGATCGCGCTTGTTGGCGAGAGCCCGGTAACGTTCCCCGGCGCAAATTCGCGTTGATGGGACGCTGTGCCGACAGTCAGCGGGTTCGCGTCGGGGTACTGACCCTGCTGCCCCAGGCCATCGGCCAGACCGTACAGCGGATTACCGGCAGTGAAGACTGGCAACTGGTGATCGAACAGAACGGCACGAAGGATATCCTTCGCCTGCTCTGGGTACCCGATACCCTGTCGTCGATGGGCGAACAGGCAGACCGGTTACTGCACCGAGCGTTGATCGAAGCCTATCCATTGATCGAAGAGTTGAGCACCGGGCATTTGCTCGAATTGCAGATCCGCCGCTGCACGATTGAGTCACTGGCACGCCATCCACGATCAGGCAAACAACAGCGTGTAATCGATCTGCGTGTCTACAACGGTCTGCACCGGGAGGACGATTGATGGAACCGCTGATCCTGCGCAGTTACCGCGACAGCGATGCCCGTTCCGTCAGCCAACTGTTCAAAAAGGTCTACGGCGACCAATACGCTCAGCCGCATGTTTATCTGCCGCGCATGATCACCCAGAACCATGTCGGCGGGCGCTGGCATTCATTGGTGGCGGTGTCGGGGGATCAGGTACTGGGACACGCTGCATTGGTTCGCGATAAAGGATCGCGCATCGCCGAACTCGCGTTGAGCGTCGTGGACCCAGAGAGTCGTCGCCAGAACATTGCCACTCGGCTGGGCCGACAATTGTTGATTCATGCCCAGGCGTTTGGATGCCATGGCGTGACGATCAAACAGATGACCCATCATCCCTACACGCAACAGATGGCTGCCCGCCTGGGTTTTCACAGCACCGGGTTGCTGCCCGATCATGCTCCTTCACCCTTTGGTGAACCGGTACCGGAATCGTTGGTGCTCGGTTATGTCCGGATCGACGGCTATCAGCGCCCGTTGCCAAGACTCGCATGGCCGGATGGCTGCCACGAATTCATGCAGCAGATGGTCGACATGTTCGGGACACGGGACAACGCATCGCCCTGGATCGGCGACCCCATACAACTGGATCAGCGCTGGGGACGCTATGACGGCGTATTGGAATCGCTTGACGACGGATTGCTCAAGCAACTGCAGCAGTTGCCGGACCATTGGCTGATTTCGATCAGGCTCAGACTGGCGCAGGGTTTCGACAGCGCCTGGTGCCAGTTGTCGACCCTGGATTTCACATTCACCGGACTGGCACCCGATGAAAAAGGCTCGGGATGGCTGGCGCTGTTTCATCGCGGATTCCAGCCAAGAACGCTGACATTGGACTGTCCGCGGATGCAACGTCTGCAGGAGGACATGCGGCGTCGGGAACCCAAGGCTCCATGAACGATGAGGCCCGCTCCGTTACCGGGGCGGGCCTGCCTCATCAAGCCTTGGCGCTGACACCTTTGTCGGTCGGAGGCTTGCGCTCTCCACCCTGACCGTAGGTCTGCAGGTTCTGCAGCACATAGATGGCTTTCTTGTACTCGGGGATCAACGTATTGGCGTACTTGTTGCCCTTGAGATTATTGGTCTGGATGGTATCCAGTTGCGTCGCGAAATACTCCAGCGCATTGAACTTGGCATCCGGATCCTTCTGAATGCCGAAGCGATCAAACTTGTCGCCGGCGTTGAGCAAGGTCATGGACGTGATCTCGGAAATCAGGCCCCGACTGCGCAGCATTGCACTGAGGCTGCCCAATTGCTTGGCCGAAACATTGGTTGGATCGAAGCCCTTGATGTTCTTGTGCAGACCCTGCTTGTCCATCTCCGCTGTGCTGATCGCGGTCGGGTCGTTGCCGACCAGGGCCAGCATTTGCTTGACCTTCACGCTTTGAGAAACCGGTTTGCTCGAGCTTCCTGTATCTCGAACCAGCAAACCCGCCTTGGGTTGCCAGGCACCGGTATAGCCGATAGTCATGAGCAGGCTCCTTGCGAGGAAAACATGAAAAATTCCTTGTTGGATGACTTTTGAGTTGCCCGGAGTATCGGCCGGCAAACTAATGGCACCAACTTCTTTCTGCACTTTTTTACAATTTTTGTACATTCACGATACAAACCGGTAACAGCCCCGTAAATGCAGGGTTAGAGCGCTCATGACAATGCGATGAAAGTGGGTTTATTGCTCTAATGTTCGGCACAGTTAGTTCTCACGTAACGGGCCGGATACGTTCCATCGGTCGGGATCGCGGCTTTTAGGACGAAAGTACCTAAAGCTTCCCGAACTCGCGACGATACGCTAGGAAGCCCGCGCTGTTTTTTCCCTGCCCACAATAAGAATCCCTGCTCAAGGACCGGTTTCCATGCCCGCATTCCGCACCATTCAGGCTCGCTACACATTGTTTCTGGTTCTGTTCATTCTGTTGCTGTCGGTGCTGACCGTGGTTGGCATCAGCCAGTTGGTCGCGCCCAAGTTGCGCCATACCGAAGAACAGGTGGTGCTCAACCGTATCGCTGAAGTGGCCGAACAGATCCAGGGCGAATTGAACAAGGTCCAGGCGCAACAGCGCAGCATCACCCAGACCATCCCGCTGCTCGACAGCGCGGCCATCGACACCGTATTGCCGGGGCTGGTGGATCAATACGGTGAGCTCAAAGTATTCGGCGGCGGTATCTGGCCGTTGCCCGGCCAGCGTGAGGCCGGACGCAACAAGTTCAGTACGTTCTGGCACCGTGATGCCTCCGGCAAACTGGCAGTGAACACGTTCTGGAACAGCGACGCGGCGCCCAACTATTACGACCAGAGCTGGTACAAGGGCGGCATGCAGACCCCACGCGGCCAATGTGCCTGGGCCGCTGCCTATAAAGATGACGCCAGTGCCGAGCCGCGCACCAACTGCGCCATGGCCATCCAGAAAAACGGCAGCGCCTGGGGCGTCTCGACCATCGACGTGACCCTGGGCTTCTTCAACGATCTGGTGGCGCGCAAGGAAAAAGACCTCAACGCCGAAATGCTGATCGTCGAGGCCGACGGCAAGATCATCAGCAACAGCTCGCGCATCAGCGGGCCGATCGTGTTGAAGAACATCAGCGAACTGGCCGGCGGCTCGACCTTCGCCAGCCAGGTCAAGGCCGGGCTGCAAAACCGCGAGCAGGCGCAGCGCGTCGAATTCGACAATCACGGTGAAGCCAGCACTTTTTTCATGCGCCCGATCGAAGGCACCCCGTGGTTCCTCGCCACTGCCCTGCCGACCAAAATGCTCACTGCCCAACGTGACGATGTGCTCAGCAGCCTGAGCCTGTTGCAGATTCCGCTGGTGATCCTGCTGGTGCTGTTGCAGGTCTACGCGATTCGCCAACTGGTTTCGCGCATGAAAGCGCTGAAAGCCAACATCGATTCGCTGTCCAGCGGCGATGCCGACCTGACCCGGCGCATCACCATTCGCGCTGAAGACGAACTCGGCGCCATCGGCCATTCGGTCAACACCTTCATCGCCTATCTGCAGAACATGATCGGCGAAGTCACCCAGGCCACCGGCGCCATGGCCTCGAGCCTCGACAACCTGCAGCGCACCTCGGCGCACACCAGCCAGATTCTGCTGCGCCACGCCTCGGAAACCGACCAGACCGTGACCGCGATCAACGAAATGAGCTCGACCGCCGAAAGCGTCGCGCAGAACGCTGCCGAAACCGCCGCCTTCACCCAGCGCGCCAACGAAAACGCCGACCGCTCCCGCATTGTGGTCGGTGAAGCGTCCGGCAGCGTGGTGGCGTTGATCGACGAAGTGGCCAGCGCCACCCATAAGGTCGAAAGCATGCAGCAGGATGCCCAGCGCATCACCGAAATCCTCGGCGTGATCGGCGCCATTGCCGGCCAGACCAACCTGCTGGCGCTCAACGCGGCCATCGAGGCGGCGCGCGCCGGTGAACAGGGTCGAGGATTTGCGGTGGTGGCGGACGAAGTGCGTGCCCTCGCCGCCCGCACCCAGGCCAGCACCTCGGAAATCAACGAAATGTTGACCCGCCTGACCCAGGGCGTGAGCTCGTCGGTCAGCGCCATGGAAAACACTCAGGCCAGTTGCCAGTCGGCCGCCGATGCCACCACCCGGGTCAACAGCGGGCTGGACGAAATGGCCGGTGCGGTCAGCCACATCAACAGCCTCAGCACCCAGATCGCCACCGCCGCCGAACAGCAGAGCGCAGTCACCGAAGAGATCAACCGCAGCATGGTGCAGATCCGCCACATGGTCGATGAGCTGGTGGAAAGCGGCCAGGCCAGTGAACTCAATACCCGCCAGCTGCTCGAAGCCAACAGCCGAGTGAGCGCGATCATGGGCCGCTTCAAGGTTCGCTGACCGTTTTGTCATCTGGCGCTCAGTGGCCTGTCAGCTTTGATCTACGATCATGTTGGCAGGCCTGCCTCGTATCACTTGGAAACACTCCGTTGATGCCAGGCGGGAAAAACCGGTCAAAATGCCTTCCTTTTTGACCGTTCCTCCTCTGAGCCGAGAGCCCTCCATGCGAAACCATCTGCGTCTGGCCGCCCTGAGCGCCCTGTTCATCTCCTCCTTGGCACAAGCCGCCGACCTTATCCCGATCGAAGTCCATCGCGACGCCAACTGCGGCTGTTGCAAAAAATGGATCAGCCATCTGGAAGCCAATGGCTTCAAGGTCGAAGACCATGTCGAAAGCGACATGAGCAGCTTCAAGCAGCAGCACGGCGTGCCGCCGCGTCTGGCGTCCTGTCACACCGCGATCATCAACGGCAAATTCGTCGAGGGCCATGTTCCGGCGGAACAGGTGCTGGCCCTGAGCAAGCGTGACGATCTGCTGGGCGTTGCCGCACCGGGCATGCCGATGGGCTCGCCGGGCATGGAAATGGACGGTAGGAGCGATGCCTATCAAGTGATCGGCCTGAAGAAGGACGGCGCCGATGTGGTAGTGGCGGATTACCCGGCCCATTGATGACGGCGGGTTATTTCGGGCTGTTCCTGGCCGCGTTTGGCGCGGCCACGCTGTTGCCGCTGCAGTCGGAAGCCGTGCTGGTCGGGCTGCTGGTCAGTGATCGCTACTGGCTTTGGGGGCTGTTGGCCGTGGCCACGCTGGGCAATGTCCTCGGTTCGCTGGTGAACTGGTGGCTGGGGCGCGGGCTGGAACGGTTTCAGGACCGCCGCTGGTTTCCGGTCAGCCCCAAGCATATGGAGCGCGCCCGCGTTCACTATCAGCGTTACGGTCACTGGTCGTTGCTGTTCAGCTGGTTGCCGGTCATTGGTGATCCGCTGACGCTGATCGCCGGGGTCATGCGCGAACCCCTCGGACGATTTCTGCTGATCGTCACCCTCGCCAAAGGCGCTCGCTATGGGGTGCTGGCGATGCTCACCCTCGGCTGGCTCGGTTGAACGATCGGGCCCGGGCATTGCCTGTGTTTAACGTCGCCCTAATCCGGCCGCTCCAGCATCGGCCGATTTCTTGTGGAGTTGTCCCATGTCTGTTTCGCTGACCCGCTGGCTGCCCGGCCTGGTGCTGACCGCCGCCCTGCCCCTGCTCGCTCACGCCGAAGGCCCGCAATACGGCCCGGAATTGCAGGGTTTCGAGTATCCCTACACCCTCAAGCATTTTGCCTTTCAGTCCCAGGGCAAGTCCCTGCAGATGGGCTACATGGACGTCGCCGCCCACGGCAAGGCCAACGGACGCACCGTGGTGCTGATGCACGGCAAGAATTTCTGCGGCGCGACCTGGGACAGTTCGATCAAGGCCCTGAGCGAAGCCGGCTACCGGGTGGTCGCCCCGGATCAGATCGGTTTCTGTACCTCCAGCAAACCGGATCATTACCAGTACACGTTCCAGCAACTGGCGGCCAACACCCAACAACTGCTCAAGGCGCTGGGCATCCAGAAAGCCACCCTGCTCGGCCACTCCACCGGCGGCATGCTCGCCACCCGTTACGCCCTGCAATACCCGGATCAGGTCGAGCAACTGGCGCTGGTCAACCCGATCGGTCTGGAAGACTGGAAAGCCCTCGGCGTGCCGTATCGCAGCGTCGATCAGTGGTATCAGCGTGAACTGAAAGTCACCGCCCAGAGCATTCGCGATTATGAACGCACGACCTATTACGACGGCCGCTGGAAACCCGAATTCGACCGCTGGGTGGACATGCTCGCCGGCCTGAACAACGGTCCGGGCAAGACTCAGGTCGCATGGAACTCGGCGCTGATCTACGACATGATCTTCACCCAGCCGGTGTACTACGAGTTCAAGGACCTGAAGATGCCGACCTTGTTGCTGATCGGCACCTCCGACACCACCGCCATCGGCAAGGACATCGCGCCGCCGCAAGTGAAGGCGAAAATCGGTCATTACGAAGTGCTGGGCAAGCAGGTGGCGAAGCTGATTCCACAATCCACGCTGGTGGAATTCCCCGGCATGGGCCACGCCCCGCAGATGGAAGAACCGGCTAAATTCCACGAAGCACTGCTGGGCTGGCTGGACAAAACCAATCCCGTTCGTTGAAGAGGTAACGCTGATGGCGGTGCAGATTGCGGTGATCGATGACTGGCAGGACGTGGCCCGCGACGTGGTCGACTGGTCGGTGCTGGGCAGTCTCGGCGAAGTGACCTTTGTCCATGACTACCCGGCAGACAACGCCACGCTGGCCGAGCGTCTGGGCCGATACGAAGTGATCTGCGTAATGCGTGAACGCACGCGCTTCGATGAAGACCTGCTCAAGCGCTTGCCGAATCTGAAGCTGCTGGTCACCGGCGGCATGCGCAACGCAGCGCTGGACATGCCGGCCGCTGCCCGCCTCGGGATCAAGGTCTGCGGGACCGACAGCTATAAACACGCGGCACCGGAACTGACCTGGGCGCTGATCATGGCGGCCACCCGCAATCTGGTCAACGAAGCCAACGCCCTGCGCGCCGGCCAATGGCAGCAAGGGCTGGGCGGCGACCTGCACGGCAAGACCCTGGGCATTCTCGGACTCGGCAGTATCGGCCAGCGGGTGGCGCAATTCGGTCAGGTGTTCGGCATGCGAGTGATCGCGTGGAGCGAAAACCTTACTGCCGAGCGCGCGGAACAGGCCGGCGTCACCTATGTCGGCAAACAACAATTGTTCGAACAGGCTGACGTGCTGTCGGTGCACCTGGTGCTCAGCGACCGCAGCCGGGGGCTGGTCGATGCCCAGGCGCTGGACTGGATGAAGCCGACTGCCCTGCTGGTCAACACGGCCCGTGGGCCGATTGTCGACGAAGCGGCGCTGATCAAGGCCTTGCAGAAACAGCGCATCGGCGGTGCGGCCCTCGACGTGTTCGATCAGGAACCCTTGCCGGCGCTGCACCCGTTTCGCACCCTCGACAATGTGCTGGCCACGCCCCATATCGGGTATGTCAGCCGCCAGAACTATGCGTTGTTCTTTTCGCAGATGATCGAAGACATACAAGCCTGGTCAGCCGGCGAACCCGTCCGCCTGCTCAACTGAGCCTCCTCGCCTTCGCGGGCAATCCCTGCCCGCGAAGCAGCACCCGCTGTGCGCCTGCCAACACCTGTGTCCGCACCGCAACAGTGCGCTCGCACGCTTCCGGCGCCCGAAATCGTGACCGAGCGGTCACCATTTTGCATCATCGACACCGCCAGACATGCACTTCGTCGGGGCGTACCCCGTCCCCACGTCACGGTTTTCGCGAGCCTGCAATAGATTGTCGAACAATTCGTCCGCCAGCCCTGGCCCGCTCTAGGATCTGGCCTAGACTGATGTTCGCGGGGTAAAACCGGCCGGTCACAAAGCGGAAATTTTGTCGAAACTTTTGCTGATCGCCACGGGTCATCTGATAGGCAGGGCCAAAGCGACTGGTTCAAGTCTTGCAATGGCCCCCTCACCCATTCTGCTTGCACGTGTTGGGTAGCGTTTGCTCACCGATGCGTGGCGCGTTTGCGCCCGGCCACAGGACCTGGCCATGGACATCGCTTGTTCAAGACAAGAATCAGATCAAAAAGACGGGAGATTCATATGATCAGTGCGGCATTGGAAATTCAGGGAGAACGGGCTCATCAGCCGATGGGTGAATCGAGCACCGTCAGCGTTCCCGGCAGCCGATCGATCAGCGTTCCCGGCACCAAGACGCTGACGCCAGTGGCCAGTCAGAACCCCAACAAGAAGAAAGTGCTGTTCGTGACCTCGGAAATCGCCGATCTGGTGAAGACCGGTGGTCTGGGAGACGTTTCGGCCGCCCTGCCCCGCGCCATGGCGCATCTGCACGACGTCCGGGTATTGATCCCCGGTTATCCGCAAGTCATGAACAGCGAAAATCCGATCCACATCATCGGCGAACTGGGTGGCCACGCCGCGCTGCCGCCCTGCAAGATCGGGCGCATGGACATGCCCGATGGTCTGGTCATTTATGTGTTGATCTGCCCTGAGCTCTACGCCCGTGAAGGTGGCCCCTATGGCGCCAACAACGGCCGCGACTGGCCGGACAACCACATCCGCTTCGCCCGTCTGGGGCTGGCTGCCGCCGATATCGCCGCCAACCTGGCGCAAATCCACTGGTGCCCGGATCTGGTGCACGCCCACGATTGGCCGGCCGGGCTGGCACCTGCCTATATGCACTGGCGCGGTCAGCGTACGCCGACCCTGTTCACCATTCACAACCTGGCCTACCAAGGCGTGACCAGCCTCGGCTCATGCCCGGAACTCGGGATTCCCGCCCATGCCCTGCAACAGGAAGGCATGGAGTTCTACGGCAAGATGTCGTTCCTCAAGGCCGGCATGGCCTATTCGAGCCACATCACCACGGTCAGCGCCACCTACGCGCAGGAAATCACCACCCCGGATTTCGGCTGCGGTCTCGACGGCTTTCTCGCCGCCAAGACCCAGCAAGGCTTGCTCAGCGGCATCCCCAACGGCATCGATGAAAGCTGGGACGCCGCTACCGATCCGCATCTGTTCGCGCCTTTCGCCATCGGCGACTGGGAAGGCAAAGCCATCAATGCCGCCCACGTTCGCGAACTGTTCGGCCTGAACGACTCCGAAGGACCTCTGTTTGCGGTCGTCTCGCGCCTTGTTTATCAAAAAGGCCTGGACCTGACCGAAGCGGTGTCGGAATACATCGTCCAGAACGGTGGCCAGATCGCGATCATCGGTCGCGGCGAACCGGAAGAAGAACAAGCCATGCGCGAACTGGCGCTGCGCTTCCCCGGCCAGATCGGCGTGCGCATCGGCTTCAACGAAACCGACGCCCGGCGCATGTTCGCCGGCAGCGATTTCCTGCTGATGCCGTCGCGCTATGAACCCTGCGGTCTGAGCCAGATGTACGCCCAGCGTTTCGGTTCGCTACCGGTAGCGCGCAACACCGGCGGGCTGGCCGACACCATTGAAAACGGCGTCACCGGTTTCCTCTTCAACGAGTCCACCGCCGACAGCTACCGCGAAGCCCTGAGCCGAGCGTTCAAGGTATTTGCCTTTCCCGAACTGCTCAACGCCATGCGTTGCCGGGCGATGGCCGCGCCGTTCAACTGGTGCAAGGCGGTCGAACCCTACGCCGAACTCTACGAACAATTGGTGGCCAAGTCGCTGGGTAAAACGCACCACAAATAACCAGGGAGGTTTTCAACGATGCCGTCACGGACACCTGAAAGCTGGCCCCACGGCGCGATCCTGCTGGATGCCGACCACACGCAATTCGCGCTGTGGGCGCCGGACGCTTTTTACGTCAGCGTCGAGCTGGACAACGGCCAGTCGCTGCCCATGCTGCCACAGGGCGATGGCTGGTTTGTCATCAAGACCCGCTGCCCTGCCGGCAGTCGCTACCGTTTCAACATCGATGGCGAACTGGAGGTGCCCGACCCGGCCTCCAGGGCGCAGGACGGTGATCTTGACCGCTACAGCGTGGTGGTCGATCCGCACCTCTATTGCTGGCGCAACACCACGTGGCAAGGCCGGCCATGGAATCAAGCCGTCATCTATGAACTGCATGTGGGCGCCCTCGGCGGCTTTGCCGAGGTCGAACAGCATCTGGCACGTCTGGCCGGGCTGGGCATCACCGCCATCGAACTGATGCCGATCGCGCAATTCCCCGGCGAACGCAACTGGGGCTACGACGGCGTGCTGCACTACGCGCCACAAGCCAGTTATGGCACACCTGAACAACTCAAACATTTGATCGACAGCGCCCACGGTTATGGCCTGGCGGTGATCCTCGACGTGGTCTACAACCACTTCGGCCCCGACGGCAATTACCTGCATCGCTACGCCAAAGGCTTTTTTCGCGAAGACAAGCACACCCCATGGGGCGCGGCCATCGATTTTCGCCGTCGGGAAGTGCGGGACTTCTTCGTCGAAAACGCATTGATGTGGCTACTGGAATACCGTTTTGACGGCTTGCGCCTGGATGCAGTGCATGCCATTGAAAGCCCCGACTTCCTGCCGGAACTGGCGCAGCGTATTCGTCAGCAGCTCGACCCGTCCCGTCATGTATGGCTGACCATCGAGAACGAACTCAACCAGTCAAGCCTGCTCGAGGAAAACTACGACGCGCAGTGGAACGACGACGGCCACAACGCCCTGCACGTGTTGCTGACCGGCGAAACGGATGCCTATTACGCGGACTATGCGCTGCAACCTACCGAGCAACTGGCCCGCTGCCTGAGCCAGGGTTTCGTGTTTCAGGGTCATATCACCCGCCACGGCGCCCCCCGTGGCGAGCCGAGTGAGCACCTGCCGTCCACCGCGTTCGTGCTGTTCCTGCAGAATCATGACCAGATCGGCAATCGCGCCTTTGGCGAGCGCTTGCATCAACTGGCCGATCCGCGCGCGGTAGAGGCCGCGACAGCACTGCTGTTGCTGTCACCGATGATTCCATTGATGTTCATGGGCGACGAATACGCCGCCGAACAACCGTTCCTGTTTTTCACCAGCCACCATGACGAACTGGCGAAGCGGGTGCGCGAAGGTCGGCGCAACGAGTTTGCGGCGTTCAGTGCATTCACCGATCCCCACAAACGCGAGCAGATTCCCGACCCGAACGCTGCGCAAACCTTCCACGCCTCACAACCGCGCCTGATGGGGAACGGCACGCCTCGGCAACGGGAGACACTGGCCCTGTATCGCCAGCTCCTGCAATTGCGCCATCAATACATCATTCCAAACCTGTCTGGCACTCAAGCCCTTGGCGCACAGGTACTGGGCCACGGCGCCGTCAGTGCGCGCTGGCGACTGGGCGATGGCAGCGAGCTGCGAATCGACCTGAACCTCAGCGATACGCCAGTGGTCAACCTTCCACAGGCCGAATCGGTGTGGCTGTTTCGTCAGCCATCGACTGCCGGCCTGTCGGATGAGGGGCACCTGCCCCCGTATTGCGCGCTCGTCAGCCTCACGGCCGCAACCCCTTTGCCACCCCTGGATGGAGAGCGCCTATGAGCGATGCGCAACTGGAAATTCTTGCCAGCCGAGCCGGCCTCGCCGTCGACTGGATTGACGCCAACGGGCGAGCGCAAAAAGTCGCCCCGGCCGTACTGCGCAATGTGCTGATCGGTCTTGGCCACCCGGCCGCAACGACCCAGGAAATCGACGCCAGCCTGCTCGAACTGCAACAAGTTCAGGAAAATCGTCACTTGCCTCCGCTGCTCACCGCCGACGTTGGCAGGGGCGTGGATCTGGCCCGCTATTTCGAACCCGAGACCCCTTGCGAGATTCACCTTGAGGATGGCTCGCGTATGAGCCTTCAGCTGGATGCCGAGGCTGTGTTGCCCGGCGAGATTCCGGTCGGCTACCAGCAAGTGCACATCGCCGGCCAGCAATTCACCCTGGCCGTGGCACCGGAGCGCTGCTTCAGCGTGGGTGACGCGGTGGACAGCCCGATCCCCCGCGCGTGGGGCCTGAGCGTGCAGCTTTACGGCCTGCGCCGCGCCGGCGACGGCGGTTTCGGCGACACCCAGGCCCTGGAAGAACTGGCGCGGGTGGCCGGCGAACGCGGCGCCGATGCCCTGGCAATCAGCCCGCTGCACGCGATGTTCAGCGCCGACACCGGGCGTTACAGCCCTTACTCACCGTCCAGTCGGCTGTTTCTCAATCCGCTGTACGCCGCACCGGGGGCGATCCTTGGTGATCGTGCGCTGCGTGATGCGATTGACGCCGCCGGGCTGACCGATCAGTTCAAGCAACTGGAAGACCTGAAGTTGATCGACTGGCCCAAGGCTGCCGAGGCCAAGCTGAAACTGCTGCAAGCCTTGTATGACGGATTCATCAGCGGTGACCACCCGCTGCATGCCGACTTTTCCAGTTTCCGCGATGCCGGGGGCGAAGCGCTGGAGAATCACTGTCGCTTTGAAGCCATCCAGGAAATGCGCGCGGCCCGAGGCGAAAGCCTCGACTGGCGTGAATGGCCGGAGCACTGGCACGATCCACGCGGCGCCGCCCTCGGCGCGTTTGCCGAGGAATACGCCGAACGCATCCGTTACTTCGCGTTCTGCCAATGGTTGATCCACCGCTGCCTGGAACGTGCCCAGAGCGCCGCCCGCAGCGCCGGCATGGGTATCGGCCTGATCGCCGACCTGGCCGTGGGTGCCGATGGCGCCGGCAGTCAGGCCTGGAGTTTTCAGGACGAACTGCTCGCCTCGCTGACCGTCGGCGCGCCACCGGACATTCTCAACCGCTCCGGACAGGGCTGGGGCATCTCCGCGTTTTCCCCGGAAGGTCTGGTGCGTAACGGCTTTCGCGCGTTCATCGACATGTTGCGCGCCAACTTCGCCCACGCCGGCGGTCTGCGCATCGACCATGTCATGGGCCTGCAACGGTTATGGGTCATCCCCAACGGTTGCGCTCCGGCAGACGGTGCATACCTGTATTACCCGGTGGACGACTTGTTAAGGCTGCTGACCCTCGAATCCCATCGTCATCAAGCCATCGTGCTCGGTGAAGACCTCGGCACTGTGCCCGATGGCCTGCGGGAAAAACTGATCGCACGGGCCATGCTCGGCATGCGCGTGCTGTTGTTCGAGCAGGACAACACCTGTTTCAAGCCGATCCTCGACTGGCCGGACAACGCTCTGGCCACCACCAGCACCCACGATCTGCCGACCCTCAACGGCTGGTGGCACGGCCGCGACATCGACTGGAATGCCCGGCTCGGGCTGATCGATGCCAACGGCGAAATCGACTGGCGCCGGTACCGCGAACGCGAGCGTGAAGGCCTGCGCAGTGCCTTGAGCCAGGACCCGCAGAACTTTCGCGAGGAATCCCACGAGGCCGATCAGGTAGTCGACGCCGCTGTCCGCTTCCTCGGCCACACCCGTGCGCCGCTGGTGCTGCTGCCGCTGGAAGATGCGCTGGGTCTCGACGAACAGGCGAACCTGCCCGGCACCATCGACACCCACCCGAACTGGTCGCGCCGCCTGCCGGCCACCAGCGAGGCGCTGCTTGACGGTGTCGATGCCGCAAGGCGCCTGGAACTGTTGGCGTGCGCCCGTCTTCAGGCCGCCGAGCGTGACCGATGAGTGCATTGCCTATCCAGACCCTGCGGGCCACGGTTCGCCTGCAATTTCACCGAGGTTTCACCCTTGATCAGGCGGTGCCGCTGGTGCCGTACTTCGCCCGTCTCGGCATCAGCCACATTTATGCCTCGCCGCTGCTGGCCGCTCGCGCCGGTTCAATGCATGGCTACGATGTGGTCGATCCGACCCGGGTCAATCCGGAACTCGGCGGCGAGCCAGCCTTGCGTCGCCTGGTCGCCAGCCTGCGCGAGCACGGTATGGGGTTGATCCTCGACATCGTTTCCAATCACATGGCGGTCGGTGGCGGCGACAACCCGTGGTGGCTCGACCTGCTGGAATGGGGCCGGCTGAGCCCCTACGGCGAGTTCTTCGACATTCAATGGCACTCGCCCGACCCATTGATGGAAGGCCAGTTGCTGCTGCCGTTTCTCGGCAGTGACTACGGCGTCGCATTGCAGGACGCGACCTTGCCGCTGGTGTTCAACGCCGAGAGCGGCACCTTTCACGTCGAGCATTACGAGCATCACTTCCCGATCTGCCCCGGCGATTACGGCGAACTGCTCAAGTCCGATGACACCCCGAACGAAGCGCTGAAGGCCCTCGCCGACCGGTTCAGTGCGCTCAGCTATCAGACCGACGCGCGTTCGCTGGCCCTCCCGCTCAAGGAACAACTCCAGCGACTGGCCAGCGACCCGCACGTCCTGCGGGCCATTGAACGCAACCTGACGCACTACGATTCGAAGACCGAAGAAGGCTTTCAGCGCCTGCACCAATTGCTCGAACGGCAAAGCTATCGCCTGGCGAGCTGGCGCACGGCGGCAGATGACATCAACTGGCGGCGCTTCTTCGACATCAACGAACTCGGAGGTTTGCGGGTCGAGCGCCCGGCAGTGTTCGAGGCCACCCACGGCAAGATTTTCCAATTGATCGGCGAGGGCTTGATCGACGGGCTGCGCATCGACCACATCGACGGCCTCGCCGACCCGCGTGGTTACTGCCGCAAACTGCGCCGGCGGCTTGACCACCTGGCACCGGGCCGGCACTTGCCGATCTACGTCGAGAAAATTCTCGGTGACGGCGAAACCCTGCCCACCGACTGGGCCGTGGACGGCAGCACCGGTTACGAATTCATGAACCAGCTGTCGCTGCTGCAGCACGACCCGGACGGTGAACATGTGCTCGGCGACTTGTGGCAACGCCGTACCGAGCGACCCGCCGCGTTCATCGAAGAAGCGCAACTGGCGCGCCAGCAGATCCTCAACGGCTCGCTGGCCAGCGACTGCGAAAGCGTCGCCCAGGCCCTGCTGCAAGTGGCCCGCGATGACCTGATGACCCGCGACCTCACGCTCGGCTCGATCCGCCGGGCGCTGCAGGCGCTGATCGTGCACTTCCCGGTCTATCGCACCTACATCACTGCGATGGGGCGCTCGGCACGGGACGAGGTGTTTTTCCAGCAGGCCATGCACGGTGCGCGGCAAACGCTGAACGAAAGCGACTGGCCCGTGCTCGACTGCGTAGCCGGTTGGCTCGGCGGTCAGCCGTGGCGGCGCAAACCCCGAGGCCGCTCGCGCAAAATCCTGCGCCATGCCTGCGTGCGCTTTCAGCAGCTCACTTCACCGGCCGCCGCCAAAGCGGTGGAAGACACTGCGCTGTATCGCTCGGCGGTGCTGCTGTCGCGCAATGACGTCGGTTACAACACCGAGCAGTTCAGCGCGCCGGTCAGCGACTTTCACGCGGTGAACCTGCAACGACTGGAAAGTTTTCCCGACAACCTGCTGGCCACCGCCACCCACGACCACAAACGTGGCGAAGACACCCGCGCGCGCTTGGCCGTGCTCAGCGAACGCAGCCACTGGTACGCCGAACAGATCGAGTTGTGGCGTGCCCTCGCCCGGCCGCTGCGCGATGACGATCAGGTGCCGTCATCGGCGGACGAACTGATCCTCTATCAGGCACTGCTCGGCAGTTGGCCGCTGGACTTGCATGACGACGATCAGGCCGGTTTCGCCGATTACGCCAAACGTGTCTGGCAGTGGCAGCAGAAAGCCCTGCGCGAAGCCAAGTTGCAAAGCAGCTGGAGTGCGCCGAACGAGGCATACGAAAACGCGGCTCAAGCGTTCACCGAACAATTGCTGCTGGCTCCTGAAGGTGAACTGCTGCGCGGAGCACTGGCCAAGACCGTCAACAGCATCGCAGCGGCCGGCGCCCTCAACGGTCTGGCGCAAACCTTGCTGCGCATGACCGTGCCGGGAGTGCCGGATTTGTATCAGGGCAACGAGTTCTGGGACTTCAGCATGGTGGACCCGGACAACCGCCGGCCAGTGGACTACGCCGCCAGGCAGCAGGCGCTGGAGGCACATGGGTCGGTTCAGGAACTGTTGGTGAACTGGCGCGACGGGCGCATCAAGCAAGCATTGATCGCCCAGGTGTTGCGCCTGCGCGCCGACTACGCCCAATTGTTTCGCCAGGGTTCGTACCAGGCCCTCGAGGTGCTGGGCAGCCAGGCGCACAACGTGCTCGCGTTTGCCCGCGAGCTAGGGGAGCAACGGGTCATCGTGATCGTGCCGATCCGTTGCGCAACATTGCTGGAAAACAGTGCTGTGCCGAGGGTTGACGCGCTGCGCTGGGGCGATACACGGGTGGTTTTACCGTTCGACGCCTCTGACGAAAATCTGAAGGGACTTTTTTCGAGCACCGCAGTCACAAAAAACAGGGAGCTGCAGGTCAGCGCCGCGCTGGGGGATTTCCCGGTCAATCTGCTTATCCAACACGTCTAGCAGCATGAGTTCAGTTCAGGAGCATTGCGATGAGTACCGACGATAAACGCATCCGCGAATTCGCCTATCAGATCTGGGAATCCGAAGGAAAACCCGAGGGCCAGGACGCCCGCCACTGGGAGATGGCGCGCAAACTGGCCGAGGCCGAGGCATTGGCGCCGAAGAAATCGCCAAAGGCCACCGGCAGTAAAACCGCCGGCAAGACCGCTGCCAGCAAAGCCGTCGATGACAAGGCAACCGCTGCCAAACCCAAGGCCACGACGGCCAAGGCCAAGCCTGCCGGCGCCGCCAAAGTGATCCCCCCGGGCGAAAAAGCCGCCGAGAAAAAGCCCCGCGCGCCGCGCAAGCCGCCTGCGGTCTGACGCGTCCAAAACCATTGAGTTGAATAACCGTGTGGCGGGTTCGCTCGCCACCGAGGGCTTATTCGTCCTCGAAAAATGCCCACCCCCGATTTTTTTGCAGGAGCACCTATGACCCGTCCAAAGAAAGCCGAGCCCGCCGCGCACGCTGAACCCTCGCGCATCCGTGAAGGCCTGCCCTTCCCGCTCGGTGCGACCTGGGATGGTCTGGGGGTGAACTTCGCGCTGTTCTCCGCCAACGCCACCCGGGTCGAACTGTGCATTTTCGACGATGCCGGCGAAGTGGAACTCGAACGCATCGAGCTGCCGGAATACACCGACGAGATCTACCATGGCTACCTGCCCGATGCACATCCGGGCCTGATCTATGGCTACCGGGTCTACGGTCCGTACGACCCGGCCAACGGCCATCGCTTCAATCACAACAAGCTGCTGATCGACCCGTACGCCAAGCAGCTGGTTGGCGAACTGAAATGGTCCGAAGCCCTGTTCGGCTACACCATCGGCCACCCGGACGCCGACCTCAGCTTCGACGAGCGCGACAGTGCGCCCTTCGTACCCAAGTGCAAGGTCATCGACCCGGCGCACACCTGGGGCCACGACCATCGCGTCAGCGTGCCGTGGGACAAGACCATCATTTACGAGACCCACGTGCGCGGCATCAGCATGCGCCACCCTTCGGTGCCGGAAAATGTGCGCGGCACCTTTGCCGGGCTGATGGTCGACGACGTGCTTGAGCACATCCGCAAGCTGGGCGTGTCGAGTGTCGAGCTGTTGCCGATCCACGCTTTCGTCAACGACCAGCACCTGCTGCACAAGGGCATGACCAATTACTGGGGCTACAACAGCATCGCGTTCTTCGCCCCGGACCCGCGCTATCTGGCCAGCGGCAAGATTGCCGAATTCAAGGAGATGGTCGCGCACCTGCACGACGCCAATCTCGAAGTGATTCTCGACGTGGTCTACAACCACACCGCCGAGGGCAACGAGCAAGGCCCGACCCTGTCGATGCGCGGGATCGACAACGCCTCGTACTATCGCCTGATGCCGGACGACAAGCGCTTCTACATCAACGATTCCGGCACCGGCAACACGCTGGACCTGAGTCATCCGTGCGTGCTGCAGATGGTCACCGACTCGCTGCGCTACTGGGCCAGTGAAATGCACGTCGACGGCTTCCGCTTCGACCTGGCGACCATCCTTGGTCGTTATCACGACGGTTTCGACGAACGCCACAGCTTCCTTGTGGCCTGCCGCCAGGATCCGGTGCTGCGACAGGTGAAAATGATCGCCGAGCCCTGGGACTGTGGCCCCGGCGGCTATCAGGTGGGCAAGTTCCCGCCGGGCTGGGTCGAGTGGAACGACAAGTTCCGTGACACCGTACGCGCCTTCTGGAAAGGCGACGACGGCCAGCTCGCCGACTTCGCCAGCCGCATGACCGCCTCCGGGGAAATGTTCAACCAGCGCGGTCGCCGGCCTTATTCGTCGGTCAACTTCGTCACTGCTCACGACGGTTTCACCCTCAACGATCTGGTGTCCTACAACGACAAGCACAACGAGGCCAACGACGAAAACAATCAGGACGGCAGCAACAACAACCTGTCCTGGAACCATGGCGTTGAAGGCCCGACCGACGATCCGGAAATCAACGCACTGCGCCACCGGCAGATGCGCAATTTCTTCGCCACCCTGCTGCTGTCCCAAGGCACGCCGATGCTGGTGGCCGGTGACGAATTCGCCCGCACCCAGGACGGCAACAACAATGCCTATTGCCAGGACAGCGAGATCGGCTGGGTCAACTGGGACCTGAGCGAGGACGGCAAGGCACTGCTGAAATTCGTCAAACGCCTGATCAAGTTGCGCCTGGCCTACCCGATCCTGCGACGCGGGCGTTTCCTGGTCGGTGAATACAACGAGGACATCGGCGTCAAGGACGTGACCTGGCTTGCGCCGGACGCCACGGAAATGACCACCGAGCACTGGCATGACGCGCAGAACCGTTGCATGGGCATGTTGCTCGACGGTCGTGCCCAGGAAACCGGGATCCGCCGCAAGGGGGCTGACGCCACGTTGCTGCTGGTGGTCAACGCCCATCACGACATCGTCAACTTCACCTTGCCGGAAGTGCCTGAAGGCAGTTTCTGGACGTGCATGATCGATACCAACCAGCCCTCGATCCGTGGCCAGGAGCGATTCGAGTTCGGTCATGAGTACTCGGTCACCGGACGCTCGCTGTTGCTGTTTGAACTGCAACGCGAGGAAGAGGACTGACATGGACTTGTCCGCCTATCTCTCACGGCACACGCCGGATTACCGCGACACTGCCGCCCTCGGCCTGTGTCTGCGGCAGCTGGTCGAGGCCGGCCTCGACCGCCTGCCGTTGCCCGGTAGCGGTCGTACGCTGGAGCGCTGGCAAAGGCTGGCCGAGGTCGGCGGGCATGATCTGGGGCTGTGCAAACTCTACGAAGGTCATACCGATGCGTTGGCGATCATCGAACAACTCGGTGGCTCGCCGACGCCCGCCAGCACGTGGGGCATGTGGGCCGCCGAACCGCCGCAGGCGCGGGTCCGGGTCAGCCGTTCGGGGCAAATGGTGCAGTTGAATGGACGCAAGGCCTGGTGCTCCGGGGCGACAGTGCTCAGTCATGCCCTGCTGACGGCGTGGGATGAGGACGATCGTCAGCAACTGGTGGCCGTGGCCCTCGATCAACCGGGCGTGACCGTCACCGATCAAGGCTGGCAAGCGGTCGGCATGGCCGCCACCGGCAGCGTCGAGGTGCTGTTCGATGAGGTCGAGGCCCAGGCGATCGGCGATCCTGGCGACTACCTGCAGCGTCCGGGTTTCTGGCACGGCGGGATCGGGATCGCCGCGTGCTGGTACGGCGCCGCGAGGGAGATCGGCGAACGCCTGCGCCAACACTGTGCGCGCCGTGAAGAGCCGCATGCATTGGCCAGTCTCGGCGCCGTCGACGGTGCGTTGCACGCTGCCGCGCAGGTGCTGCGCGTCAGTGCCCTGGACATCGACAGCGATCCCGGAGCCAACGCCGAGTTGTTGGCCCGGCGGGTTCGCGGCGTGGTCGAAGATGCCGCCGAACAGGTCATCCGCGAGACGGGTCGGGCACTTGGCGCCGGACCGTTCTGCAAGGACCCGCACTTTGCCCGCCTGGCGGCCGACCTGCCGGTGTATCTGCGCCAGAGCCATGCCGAACGGGATCTGGCGGCACTGGGCCAACTGATTGCGCAGCAACCGTGCGCGAGTTGGGCCCTATGAAGCGCAATCCGATCGTCGGCGAGGGAACCTCCCTGCACGAGTGGCAGGGCTCACGGCATTTGGCGGCGGTGGAGAGCATCGACATTCTCGATCTGGTGCCGCCGGGCTCCCGGGCCGTGGTGATCGCGCCGCATCCGGACGATGAAGTGCTCGGTTGCGGCGGGCTGTTGCAACAGCTCGCTGCGGCGGGACGCACCCTGCAATTGATTTCGGTCACCGATGGCAGCGCCAGTCATCCGGGCTCGGAGCGCTGGCCGGTAGAGCGGCTGAGCGTGGTACGCCCGCAGGAGTCCGCTGAAGCCCTGCGTCGTCTCGGCCTGCCCATGCACCAGGTGCAATGGCTGCGCGGCGGTTTCCCCGACACCCGGGTCGCCGCACGCGAGTCGATGCTGTGTGACTACTTGACCGGTTACCTGCACGCCGACGACGTGATCTTCACCACTTGGCGCGAGGACGGCCACAGCGACCACGAAGCCGTCGGCCGCGCCAGCGTCGAAGCGGCGCGGCGCGTGGGTGCGATTTGCCACGAACTGCCGGTCTGGACCTGGCACTGGGCGACCCCGGAAGACGTCATCGTGCCCTGGGAGCGGGCACGCAAGATTCTGCTCAGTCCGGCGCAGGTCGCGCGAAAGCGTCACGCGGTACACGCTTTCGCCAGTCAGTTGGAAGGCGATCCTGATGCCGGCCTGGCTCCGGTGCTCGCGCCCTATGTCATCGACCGACTGCTGCAACCGTTCGAGGTGGTCTTTCTATGAGTGTCGAGGATCGCTACTTCGAAGGCCTGTTCGCCGGCAATAGCGACCCCTGGGGTTTCCGCCAGCGCTGGTACGAGCAGCGCAAACGCCTGGTGACTTTGGCGGCCCTGCCCCGCCCGCATTACCGGGCCATCTTCGAGCCGGGGTGCGCCAACGGTGAACTGAGCGCGGCGCTGGCCGAACGCTGTGATCGGCTGTTGTGCTGCGATACAAGCGAGGCCGCGGTCAATCTGGCGCGCACTCGCCTGAGCCTGTTCGACCACGCCGAGGTGCATCACGGTCGCCTGCCGGGCGACTGGCCCGCCGAAAAGTTCGATCTGATCGTCTTCAGCGAAATCGGCTACTACCTTGATCGACAAGATCTGACAGAGATCATCCGTCGCATCAGCGATTCGCTGACAGCGGACGGGCAATTGCTGGCCTGCCACTGGCGACCGCCCATCGAAGGTTGCCCGCTCAATGCGCGCCAGGTTCACGACCTGATTCACGAACAGTTGCACCTGCCACGGCTGGTCTTGCACCAGGAAGCGGATTTCCTGCTGGAAGTCTGGAGCCGCGAACCGCGTTCAGTGGCCGCGCTGGAGGGGTTGCGATGATTGGCATCCTGATCCCTGCACACAACGAAGAAGCGTGGCTCGATGACTGCCTGCATGCCGCCCTGCGCGCCGCCGGGCATCCCATGCTGGCAGGGGAACCGGTGGAGATCCTGGTGGTGCTCGACAGTTGCCACGACCGTTCGGCGCACATCGTCAGCCAGTATCCGGTGCAGGCGCTGAGCATCGAAGCGCGCAATGTCGGCCAGGCCCGGGCCATCGGTGCGCAACAACTGCTTGATCGGGGTGCCCGCTGGATTTCCTGCTCGGATGCCGACAGCCGCGTCGCCGAGGACTGGCTGGTTGAGCAACTGCGGCTGGGCGCCGATGCCGTGTGCGGCACGGTGACGGTCGAGCGTTGGCATGACTCATTCGATGAAGCCGCGCAGATTCGCTATCACGGTCATTACCAGGCCTGTGAAGGTCACCGGCACATTCATGGCGCCAATCTGGGCGTCAGCGCGCAAGCTTACGTGCGCGCCGGAGGGTTCGAGCCGTTGACCTGCGACGAAGATGTGCAGCTGGTGCGCCAACTGGAGCTTTGCGGGGCCAGCATCGCCTGGAGCCATCGTCCACAGGTCATTACCAGTGCCCGGCTGGACAGTCGCGCAAGCGGCGGTTTTGGCGACTATCTGCGACAGCTGGCACAGACTGAATAAAAAAAAACGGATCAGATTGATCTGTGACGCGACGAACCGCCCGTCTTGAGCAATACTCTGCTGCGCAGCAATCCAGGGTTCGGAGCGCAGCAGGGCTATCCACCAGCCTTCACGGGTCGTACACGCCTGGCAACATCACGGCGCGGACGACTGAGGGCGAGACACAACAAGGACGTATCACCCATGAAACCGTTATCCCTCAGCGAGAACGGCCTGCCGGCGCAGATCTGGAACAGCGCCCCGCAGCTCGACAACATTCCCGTCATCAATACCCACACTTTGGTGCCACCCGGCGCCCGCGCCGTGGTCATCGCCCCGCACCCCGGCGATGAAGTCGTGACCTGCGGCGGCCTGCTGCAACTGCTTTCCAGCCTCGGGCATCCCTTGCAGTTACTGTCGATCACCGATGGCAGCGCCAGTCATCCGGGCTCACGCCAGTGGTCGGAGAAACGCCTGAGCGTATTCCGCCCGCAGGAAAGCGTCGAGGCCCTGCGCCGCCTCGGTTTGCCGATGCACAGCCTGAAATGGGTGCGTGGTGGTTTCACTGACAACGCCCTGCACGATCAGGAATCTCAATTGATCGAGTTCATCGCCCGCTATCTGCGCCCCGGTGATGTGGTCTTCAGCACGTGGTGCGAAGACGGCACTGCCGATCATGAAGTGGTCGGCCGCGCCAGCGCCAAAGCGGCACAACAGGTCGCGGCCACCTACCACGATGTCCCGGTCTGGGCCTGGCACTGGCCGGAACGGGATCAGACGCAGATTCCCTGGCATCGCGCACGCAAGCTGCGCCTCGACACCTGGACCGTCGCACGCAAGAGCCACGCCACCCATGCCTACGCCAGTCAGCTCAATGGCGAGCCGGCGATCGGAATCGCGCCACTGTTGCCCAAGTCGATCCTGGAACGCATGCGCCTGCCCTACGAGATCGTCTTCGTCGATTGACAGTCCGTCGGGCGCGGGCGGCCAGTCAAAGTGAACTGCCCGCGCCCGGATCAGTCGCATGAACAGGCAGTCATGATTCAGAGGAGTGAACGTGTCCAGCGATCCCAAGCGTCATGTCGTCGACGCGCAGACGTCCGCCCCGTCCGCGATCCATCGCCTGCGGGTGCTGACGGTCAACACACACAAGGGCTTCACCGCGCTCAATCGACGTTTCATCCTTCCGGAGCTGCGTGAAGCGGTACGCAGCACCTCGGCCGATCTGGTGTTTCTGCAGGAAGTGGTGGGCGAACACGAGCGGCATTCCAGCCGCTACCACGAATGGCCGCAAACCTCGCAGTACGAATTCCTCGCCGACAGCATGTGGAGCGACTTCGCCTACGGCCGCAATGCCGTGTATCCCGATGGCCATCACGGCAACGCCCTGTTGTCGAAATACCCGATCCGCGAATACCGCAATCTCGACGTCTCGATTACCGGCCCGGAACGGCGCGGGCTGTTGCACTGCGTACTGGATGTGCCGGGGCATGCCGAAGTACATGCCATCTGCGTGCACCTGAGCCTGCTCGAAAGCCATCGACAATTGCAGTTGCAGCTGCTCTGCCAATTGCTCGAATCCCTGCCCGACGATGCGCCGGTCATCATCGCCGGTGACTTCAATGACTGGCAGTTGCAGGGCAATGTCGCCCTCGCCCGCCGCGACTACCTGCACGAAGCCTTCGAACGCCATCACGGCCGCCCCGCCAAGACCTACCCTGCGCGCTTCCCGTTGCTGCGTCTGGATCGGATCTACCTGCGCAATGCCAGCAGCCACGACCCGCAAATCCTCGGCAACAAACCGTGGACACATCTTTCGGATCATTTGCCGCTGGCCGTCGAAGTGCATTTGTAGCGCGATTCTGACAGCAGTCCTCACCCGCACAGTGGTGCGAAACCGGTTGCCTGGCCCGGTTTCGCAGACCGACTGTCGGTTGCAAAAGGTCTCTGCCTCGCGGTTTTCTCAGTGATTGGCACTACAAACAAGAACTTGGATAAATACGCAAAAACAAAAACTTGCATCGCCCGTTCTGACCTTACCGCTCATCGTCCAATTTCTTGACGCGAGGGCTCGGGTCTTCTTAGCTCTACCTTACTACCCCCGGAAACACTACTCGGGGCGAGCCTCAGATCACTCGTCAAAACGAGCGACCACGGGTTCGCCACGCTTCATTCGGTCGCCCCTCGTTCGGGGTAGGAGAGACGCCAAGGCGAGATACCACATGCGCTAGCAAGGTAGACCTCCATGAAAACTTCAATCACTTCACAAGAGATCAAAATCACGTTTTGCACTGTTTCAAGTTCTATCTTGCTGTGCTCGTCCATGGAGGCGCAGGCGGGTCCTGTGGCGGACGAGGCGACGCCCTGGTATCGCCAGGACATTCCGGTCATGACCCTCCCCGCCACGGTCGTGACCCCGGGCCCGCAACGTCTGAGCCCGAAACCGGATCTGCGCGGTGCCCAGTTGATCACCGAGGACCTTGCCCCTTCGGCCTGGGAGCAGCTTTACGGAGAGACTTCCCGCCAGGCGCAAACCGACGTTCTCAGCCCGGGCTTCGCCATGCCCGGCACTGGCGAAGCCAAGGGCCCCGCCGTGTTGACCCTGAAAAACAGCAGCGGCCACACCCAGCAGGTCGGGTTGATCGGCGGGGTCAGTCAGATTCAGGGCAATGGCAACGGCCTGATTACCAGCCGCGCCCTCGCCGACCCGAGCACCGACACCCTCAATCTGCAAGGCCAGAGCCTGGGCGCTTACTACAGCCTGACCGGCCCGCAGGGCTGGCACGTTGACTTGTCGGCCAGTGGCGGTCGGGTCAGCGGTTTCAGTCGCAATGAGCAAGGCGCACGTCGCGCCACCGAAGGCAATGCGATGACGTTGTCGGTGGAAGGCGGATTTCCGATCGGGCTGGGAGAAAACTGGGTGGTTGAACCGCAGGCGCAGTTGGTCAACCAGCGCATCACCCTGGATACGCCGTACGCTGGCTCGGGCAACAGGTCTTCCAGCGATATTTCTTCATGGAGCGGCCGGGTCGGTGCACGCCTGAAAGGCAGTTACGACCTCAAGGGCATGCCCGTCGAACCCTACGTGCGCACGAACCTGTGGCACACGGTGTACACCGGTAATTCGGTGACACTGGATCAGGTGGACAAGATCAGCAGCAGTCGCAAGTCTTCGACCGTGGAAGTCGGACTGGGGCTGGTGGCGAGAATGACGCCGATGGTGAGCGTGTACGTCAGTGCCGATTACAGCAGCGATGTGGACGATAACGACCTGAATGGGTTGATCGGGAGTTTGGGGATCCGGATGCGGTGGTGAGCACCCGTCATGATCGTTCCCACGCGGTGCGTGGGAACGATCAGTACTCCGCGTGGGGCGATCCGTTACGCGCTCGGGCCCTCAGGTTTGAGGATCAACACCGCCAACGGCGGCAGGTTCAGCTCCAGTGACAGCGCCTGGCCATGGCTCGCCACCTCTTCGGTGAACGCCCCGCCACCATTGCCATAATTGGAACCGGCGTAGGTGTCGGCGTCACTGTTGAGCAATTCCTTCCAGCGCCCGGCAAACGGTACACCGACGCGGTACGACTGACGCGGCACCGGGGTGAAGTTGGCCACCACCAGCACCGGCGTGCCGTCCTTGCTCCAGCGTAACCAGGCGTAAACGCTGTTGATCGCATCGTCGCCGATCAACCACTGAAACCCTTGCGGCGCATCGTCCTGCTCGTGCAGCGCCGGCTCGTCGCGGTACAGCCGGTTGAGGTCGCCAACCAGTTTCTGCACGCCTTTGTGTTCCGAGTATTGCAGCAGGTACCAGTCCAGTTGCTGGTCATGATTCCACTCGCGCCACTGGCCGAACTCGCACCCCATGAACAGCAGTTTCTTGCCCGGATGGGTCCACATGAAGCTCAAGTAGGCGCGCAGGTTGGCAAACTTCTGCCAGCGGTCGCCGGGCATCTTGTCAATCAGCGAATGCTTGCCGTGCACCACTTCGTCATGGGAAATCGGCAGGATGAACCGCTCGGACCAGGCGTAGACCAGACCGAAACTCAACTCATTGTGATGATGGGCGCGGTACACCGGATCCTGCTGGATGTAATGCAGCGAATCGTGCATCCAGCCCATGTTCCATTTATAGGCAAAACCGAGACCGCCCTGCTGGGTGCTCTGGCTGACGCCCGGCCATGCCGTGGATTCCTCGGCGATCACCAGCGCGCCCGGCGCTTCCAGTGCCACCACGTCGTTCAAGTGCCGCAGGAAATCGATGGCTTCCAGGTTCTCGCGCCCCCCATGACGATTGGGTACCCACTCGCCGGCCTTTCGCGAATAGTCGCGATACAGCATCGACGCCACCGCATCGACCCGCAGCCCATCGACATGGAAATGCTTCAACCAGTGCAGCGCCGACGCCAGCATGTAGCCGTGCACTTCGGTGCGGCCGAGGTTGTAGATCAGCGTGTCCCAGTCCTGATGGAAACCCTCCAGCGGGTTGCCATATTCGTACAACGCGGTGCCGTCGAACTGCGCCAGACCGTGGGTATCGGTGGGAAAATGCGCCGGCACCCAATCGAGAATCACACCGATGCCCGCCTGGTGGCAGGCATTGACGAAATCGCCGAACTGCTCGGGCGTACCGTATCGCGCACTCGGAGCGAACTGCGACAGCAACTGATAGCCCCATGAACCGCCGAACGGGTGCTCCATGATCGGCATCAGTTCGATGTGGGTGAAGCCCAGCTCTTTCACATAAGGAATCAGACGTTCGGCCAGTTCCGGCCAGGAGTACTGGCGCGCGACTTCGCCCAGATCATCCAGCTCGCACTGCCAGGAGCCGGCATGCAATTCATAGATCGACAGCGGCGCGTTGTGCTGCTGGCGCTCGCGACGGCCGGTCATCCAGTCCTCATCCTGCCAGTCGATCTGCAACGGCGCGGCGACTTTCGAAGCGGTGTCCGGCGGCAGGCTGGTGGCCAGCGCCATCGGGTCGGCCTTCAGCGGCAGAATGCCGTGGGCCCCAAGGATTTCGTATTTGTACAGCTCCCCTGCCTGCAGGCGCGGAATGAACAATTCCCACACGCCAGACGGATGCCGCAAGCGCATCGGATGCCGCCGCCCGTCCCAGACGTTGAAATCGCCGACCACCGACACCCGGCGAGCATTCGGGGCCCACACGGCAAAGCGCACGCCGTCTACGCCGTCGACGGTTTTCAACTGCGCGCCCAGGCAACTGCTGAGGTCGCGGTGATTGCCTTCGGCAAACAGGTACAGGTCCATTTCACCCAGCAACTGACCGAAGCTGTAAGGATCTTCCGCGACCTGCTCACCACCGGCCCAGCGGGTGCGCAACAGGTACGGCCGCGCCGACTCGAAATGGCCGACAAACAGCCCCGGCGTTTCAGTGGCATCCAGCGGCCCGAGCTCTTCGCCACTGTTCTTGTCCAGCACCGAAACGCTCAACGCGCCGGGCAGGTAAGCCCGGACAAATTGCCCGCCGGCACCATCGCCGTGGGGGCCAAGAATGGAAAACGGGTCGTGGTGTTCTGCGCGCACCAAGGCATCAATGTCTTTTGCAGCGGGCAGCAATCTTTCTTTAGCGTGACCCTGTTCCCTGTTCGAGAAACTCATGACTACTCTCCACCAAGATCGGAAAAGGGTTTGAGCCCCGTCAATAACCCATACAGACCGTGCAGCGGCACGGGCAGCCAGGTGGGGCGATTTTCGGCTTCATAGGCCACTTCGTAGGCCGCTTTCTCCAGACCGAACAACGCCAGTGCGGCGTCGGCACCTTCAGGATCTTGCCAGGCATGATCAAGACTAGCTGCCGCTTGGCGATATGCCTGGAGAAATGCGTCCCGTGCTTCACGCAAATACCGCTCCGTGACCCGCCGGCGCGCGGCTTCAGCCTCGGGGCTGTTGTCGACGTTGTGCACATTCAGGGCCATGGCCGCGGCATAGTCGAAGGAGCGCAGCACCCCACTGACGTCCTTGTACGGACTGTGCTTGCCCCGGCGCTCGGCCAGTGGCCGTGCCGGTTCGCCCTCGAAATCGATCAGGAAGGCATCGCCCTTGATCACCAGCACTTGTCCCAAATGCAGATCGCCGTGCACACGAATGCGTAAGCCGCCCGCGGATTGTTTTGCCAGTTCCTGCACATGGGCCAGGATGGTTTTCTTGTTGTCGAGCAATCGAGCGACAAGCTTCTGATCCGCCGCGTCGAGTTCGCCCTGATGTTGCTTCAGGAGTTTCAAAGCGTGCTCGACCTGCGCCCCGACGTCCTTGCCGATCGCCTGGGCATCCTTGGCCGAACTGACCTGCGGCGCGAAGTCGTTGTTGTCGCTCGGCGCTGCCAGCACCTGATGCATTTCCCCCAGGCGCTGGCCGAGCATGCCGGCGAAATCCTTCAGCTCACCGAGGGCGTTGTAGTGTTGCGCCTGTTCAGACATGGCGTCAGCCAGCTCATCGCGCAGCGCCCGTTCGAGGTTGTTCTGCGTCCATTCCCAGGCATCGCCCTGGTTGCTCAGATAGCCCTGCGCAATCATCAGCAGGTTGTCCTCGCCATCGGCGCCGCGGCGAATCACCGAACCCAGCAGCGGGGAGATATTGGCAAATCCGGCGGCGGTCAGGTAAGCGCTCATTTCCAGTTCCGGGTGTACGCCAGAAGCGACTTTGCGGATCAGCTTGAGCACCAGGCTGTTGCCGATCACCACCGAACTGTTGGATTGCTCGGCGGACAGATAGCGCACTTCGGATTCGGCGCCTAGGCCAAGGTTTTCCAGTTGCGGCGTTGCCTCGAAACGGATCTCGCCGTCACCGGATTCCAGCACCGTACCGCCCTGCATGCCTTGCAGCACCGCGCGAATAAACGCTTCAAGGCTGAAGGCATCGGTAATCAACCCGACCTGACGCACCCGGCGCACGCGGGCCAAAGCCAGTTGCTGCGGCAATGCCGGCCCGACCTGATCTTCGGATATGAAGCCGAACGGCAATTGATAGCGACTGGTCTGCCCGCCGCTCTGCACTTCGATTTCGCTCAACAGCACCGGATGCTGCGCATCGCCGAAGCGCACGCCATAGGCCAGGCTCACCTGGTCGATGGCGGCGTCCTTGCCGGCGAACCAGCGACGATTCTGCAGCCAGTTCGGCAGGATGGTCTGCTCGAGCATGGCCCGGGACGGTGCTTCGAGCAGTTCCTCCATGCGCTTTTTCAGCACCAGCGTGGTGAAGTCCGGCAGGCTCTGCGCCGGCTCGACGTGCCAGCTCGGCATCTGGTTTTCCGCCGCCAGGCCGAACCAGTAGAAACCGTAAGGCGGCAAGGTCAGCAGGAAACTCAACTGGCCGATGGGCGGGAACGCGTTACCGCCCAGCATCTCCACCGGCACCATGCCGACGTAGGCCGACAGGTCGAGCTCCACCGCTTGCGCGCTGCGCGACACGTTGGCCACGCACAGAATGATTTCGTGCTTGCCGTCCGGTCCGGTGTATTCGCGGGTGTACGCCAGAACGCGGCGGTTGGCCGGCGAAAGCATTTTCAACGTACCGCGACCAAACGCCTTCGATTGCTTGCGCACGGCCAGCAGACGACGGGTCCAGTTCAGCAGTGAATGCGGATCGCCGGCCTGGGTTTCGACGTTCACCGACTGATAGCCGTATTGCGGGTCCATGATCGGAGGCAGCACCAGACTGGCCGGATCGGCGCGGGAGAACCCACCGTTGCGGTCGATCGACCATTGCATCGGCGTACGCACGCCATCGCGGTCGCCCAGATAAATGTTGTCGCCCATGCCGATTTCATCGCCGTAATACAGGGTCGGCGTGCCGGGCATCGACAGCAGCAGACTGTTGAGCAGCTCGATGCGGCGGCGGTCGCGCTCCATCAGCGGCGCCAGACGCCGGCGGATACCCAGGTTGATCCGCGCGCGACGGTCGGCGGCGTAGTAATTCCACAGGTAGTCGCGTTCCTTGTCGGTGACCATCTCCAGCGTCAGTTCATCGTGGTTGCGCAGAAAGATCGCCCACTGGCAGTTGGCCGGAATCTCCGGGGTCTGGCGCAAGATGTCGGTGATCGGGAAGCGATCTTCCTGGGCCAGCGCCATGTACATGCGCGGCATCAGCGGAAAGTGGAACGCCATGTGGCACTCGTCGCCATTGACGCCCTCGGCGTCGGTGTCGCCGAAGTACAGCTGGGTGTCTTCCGGCCATTGGTTGGCTTCGGCCAGTAGCATGCGATCGGGGTAGTTGGCGTCGATTTCGGCGCGGATCTGCTTGAGAACGTCGTGGGTTTCCGGGAGGTTTTCGTTGTTGGTGCCGTCGCGTTCGATCAGGTACGGAATCGCATCCAGTCGCAGGCCGTCGATGCCCATGTCCAGCCAGTAGCGCATCACCGACAGCACGGCTTTCATGACTTGCGGGTTATCGAAGTTGAGATCCGGCTGATGCGAATAGAAGCGGTGCCAGAAGTACTGGCCGGCCACCGGGTCCCAGGTCCAGTTGGACTTTTCGGTGTCGAGGAAAATGATCCGGGTGCCGTCGTATTTCTGGTCGTCATCCGACCACACATAAAAGTCCCGCGCCGCCGATCCGGGCTTGGCCTTGCGCGCACGCTGGAACCACGGGTGCTGATCGGAGGTGTGGTTGATGACCAGCTCGGTAATCACCCGCAGGCCACGCTTGTGCGCCTCGGCGATAAAGCGCTTGGCGTCGGCCATCGTCCCGTAATCGCTGTGGACGCCTCGGTATTCGGCGATGTCGTAACCGTCGTCGCGGCGTGGCGAAGGGTAGAACGGCAACAGCCAGATGGTGTTGACGCCAAGATCGGCGATGTAATCGAGTTTGGCGATCAGGCCGGGAAAGTCGCCGATCCCGTCGTTGTTCGAGTCGAAAAAGGATTTGACGTGAACTTGATAGATGACCGCGTCCTTGTACCAGAGCGGGTCTTTGATGAAGGTGGCTGCCTTGGGTTTCTTCGCCATGTGAAACTCCTGTTGAATTCAATAAGGGCGCCCTGCGCAGATCGCTGATCGCTGATCGTTCCCACGCTCCGCGTCGGAATGCCGCCATGGACGCTCTGCGTCCGCTTTGGGACGCGGAGCGTCGCGGGATGCATTCCCACGCGGACGGTTCGACGCCTCGACGTGGGAACGATCAAGGGGAAGTAATGCGCCAGATTCCGAACGGCTGATACGCCGGGTCGATCCGCATGAACTGGTATTTGCCGTGCCAGTCCCAGCGATGGCCGTTCATCAGGTCTTCGCCGTGGGTGGTGGCATTGTCCGGCAGGCCCATTTCCCACAGCGGCAGCTCGAAATTCGCCTCCTGCACGTTATGCGGGTCGAGGCTGACAGCGACCAGAATGAAGTTGCTGCCGTCCGCGCTGCGCTTGCCGAAATACAGAATGTTGTCGTTCCAGGCGTTGTAGATCTTCAGGCCCAGGTGACTGTGCAGCGCCGGGTTCTGGCGGCGGATGCGGTTGAGCTGGGCGATTTCGGCAATGATGTTGCCGGGCTGGTTGAAGTCGCGGACACGGATCTCGTACTTCTCGGAATCGAGGTATTCCTCCTTGCCCGGCACCGGCGCCGATTCGCACAGCTCAAACCCTGAATACATGCCCCACAGGCCCGAGCCCATGGTCGCCAGCGCGGCGCGGATGAGAAATCCGGGACGTCCCGACTCATGCAGGAACGCCGGGTTGATGTCCGGTGTGTTGACGAAGAAATTCGGCCGATAGCATTCGCGCCACGGCGACTCATTCAGTTCGGTGAAGTAGGTCGCCAATTCGGTCTTGGTATTGCGCCAGGTGAAATAGGTGTAGCTCTGGGTGTAACCGACCTTGCCCAGGCGCGCCATCATCGCCGGCGTGGTAAAGGCTTCGGCGAGGAAGATCACTTCCGGGTACAGCGTGCGCACATCGGCGATCAGCCATTGCCAGAACGGCAGCGGCTTGGTGTGCGGGTTATCGACGCGAAAAATCTTCACGCCCTCCTGCACCCAGCCGACCACGATGTCGCGCAACTCGACCCACAGACTCGGGATCGCTTCCGGCGCATAGAAGTCGACGTTGACGATGTCCTGGTATTTCTTCGGCGGGTTCTCCGCGTATTTGATCGTGCCGTCCGGCCGCCAGTTGAACCAGCCCGGATGCTGCTTGAGCCACGGGTGATCCTGGGAACACTGGATGGCGAAGTCGAGGGCGATTTCCAGACCGTGCTCGGCAGCGGCCGCCACCAGCCGGCGGAAATCCTCGCGGGTGCCGAGTTGCGAGTGAATCGCTTCGTGGCCGCCCTCCTCGCTGCCGATCGCATACGGGCTGCCAGGATCATCCGGGCCGGCGGTCAGGGAATTGTTGCGCCCCTTGCGATGGCTGCGACCAATCGGGTGAATCGGCGTGAAGTACAACACGTCAAACCCCATGTCCTGAATCATCGGCAGCCGCGAATGCACGTCATTGAAAGTGCCGTGGCGGACAGGATCGTCGGTGATCGAGCGGGGAAACAGTTCGTACCAACTGGCAAACTCCGCCAGCTCGCGTTCGACGTCCACCGGAAATTCCGCACTGATGCTCAGGTAGGCGCGATGATCGGCCTCGGCCATCAGTTGCGCACTGCGCGAGTGCAAAAACAACGCAACCTGCTCGGTTTCGAGCAGGCCGGACAATTCGTGGTGCAGGCCGGCCAGCTGTTCGCTGAGCTGACCTTCGCTGCGCTCGGCAGCCTGCTGCACCAGGGTGCGGCCCTCTTGCAGCTCGAGGCTGACCGGGACGCCCGCAGTGTGTTTCTTCTCCAGCTCGTATTGAAAACTGGCGAACTGGTCGATCCACGCTTCGATCAGAAACAGATAGCGGCCCATGCGCTGTGGCTGGAACACACCGCGCCAGCCGTTATTGCCCTGATCGGACATGACCTCGGTCTGCCACGACTCGTCGCCCTCTTCGCGCCAGCGGATACGCACCGCCAGTTTGTCGTGACCGTCGGCGAACACCTTGCTGGTGACCACGATCTTGCGGCCAGCAATGGCCTTGACGGCAAACTGGCCGCCATCGAGGGTTGGCGCGGTGTCTTCAATGACGATGCGCGGCAACAGCAAAGCCTGCGACAGCGGCATGTGCGGGTTGTAGCTCTGTTCGGCGGGTTTTTCAGCAGTCATTGAGCATCTCTCCTTAACGCCCCAAGGACGCTCGTTTGCCTGTTTGGCGTTCACGGCCGGGCCTGGGCCCGGATGAACTCTCTCAGGTTCCGAGCGGCCGTCGCCGGGAAAAGTTCACAGGGATTTGCCCCGCTACAAAATCGGATCGATTTCGCAGTGAAGTGGTCAATCCACTTAAGCACGTCCCACGCCAAGTGCCACACGGAGGTTCACCCGATGACTATCCCGATTCCCGCCGAAACACCGGATCCGAACATCGACAAACCGATCCTGCCCGAGACCGAGCCACAGCCGATTCCCGAACAGGAGCCGCCTGGCACCACGCCACCGCCCAAGGAAGAACCGCCGACGACCATGCCGCCGGTGATCGTCTGATCAGCGCGGATCGTTGGGGTCCTTCTCGATACGATCCTTATCCGGTTCATCCTTCTCGAAGACGCTGACGATCCGCGGCATGACGCTGAAGATCCCCAGCGCCAGCAACGTACTGAGCACCGCTGTCGACTCGCGGCCCAACCCGGCCGCGACGCCGATGGCGGCGGTCAACCACAGGCCGGCGGCGGTGGTCAGGCCCTTGACGTGGCCTTCGTCACCTTCGTGGTTCTTCAGGATGGTGCCGGCGCCGAGAAAGCCGATGCCGGCGATGACCCCTTGCACCACCCGGCTCATGGCGTCGGCCTGGGACCCGGACAATTGCGGCACCAATACAAACAGCGCCGCGCCGAGGGCCACCAGCATGTGCGTTCGCACCCCGGCGGCTTTGCCTTTGTGTTCACGCTCGAAGCCGAGAATCCCGCCCAATATCGCCGCCGTCAGCAGGCGCACGGTGATCCGGGTCAGCTGCGACGCATCGTCGATGTCAGCGAATTCCGCTTGCAGGGTTTCCCACACTTCATGCCACCAGGCGTTCATCGTCCAGTCCTTGTAATGCGTTGATAAAGGATGGACAGCGGCGACCATTAATCGGTTGCGTCGAACGATCTGCAGAACCGCGCACCCTAACGTCTCAGACTCCCGTGAAAAAAGGACACGCCCATGCCCGTTCGTATCGATGAAAGCAATCCGGAATCGAAAGTCTGTTTTTTCACCGTGGAAAACGGTGAGGAAATCCGGATCTGCGACACGCTGGAAGTCAGGACAGATAGCGAAAAAGCCATGTCGTTCGTCGAAGTGGAAGGACGGCGCATCTACGTCACCGAAGCGGAAGCCGATGCATTGACCGTCGCAGGCGCCCGGGATGGTCGCAAACACCTGAAGGCCGACGACAGTGATTCGGTCATTTGACTGACCTCGATCAACAACCGGCGCAGAGCTCTGGGATAGGCCTCTGCGCTTTGGCCTGCGGGCTGCTTCAAGTTGTCGCAGGCATTGACTCAGAATCCATCTGATCCGCTTTTTATTGAAATACCTGAGTCTGTTATGCAAACAGATCGACGCTCATAGTTCCCTGGCCTGATGGAGGCTGATGAGCGAACGACCATGAGCGAACGAATCCCCGTCCGAACCGTAGAAGCATCTCCCCAGATCAAAAAAGTACCGGCGCGCCCAATGAAGGCGAAACACGCCACCAGCGACAACCAGATCTTCACCCGCAGCTTCACCGGCCTGTTCCGCACCTTGCGCATGAGCGGCGCGGGGTTTCTGTTTTTGCTGTTCTTCGGCACGGTGTGGCTGAACTGGGGCGGTCGTCAGGCAGTGCTCTGGGACCTTTCCGAAAGCAAATTCCACATCTTTGGCGCGACCTTCTGGCCGCAGGATTTCATTCTGCTGTCGGCGCTGCTGATCATCGCCGCATTCGGCCTGTTCGCCATTACCGTGTTCGCCGGTCGGGTCTGGTGTGGTTACACCTGCCCACAGAGTTCGTGGACGTGGATCTTCATGTGGTGCGAGAAGATCACCGAAGGCGAACGCAACCAGCGGATCAAGCTGCAAGCGGCACCGTGGAGCCTGAACAAACTGGCACGACGTGCGGCCAAGCACACGCTGTGGCTGGCGATCAGCGTGCTGACCGGCCTGACCTTCGTCGGCTACTTCACCCCGATCCGGCCGCTGGCCGAAGAGCTGCTGACCCTGCAGATCGGCGGTGTCAGTCTGTTCTGGGTGCTGTTCTTTACCGCCGCCACCTACATCAATGCCGGCTGGCTGCGTGAAGCGGTGTGCATGCACATGTGCCCGTATGCGCGGTTCCAGAGCGTGATGTTCGACAAGGACACCCTGACCATTTCCTACGACGTCGCCCGCGGCGAAAGCCGTGGCCCGCGCAAACGCGAGGTCAAACCGGCCGAAGCCGGCCTCGGTGACTGCATCGATTGCCAGTTGTGCGTGCAGGTCTGCCCGACCGGCATCGACATCCGCGACGGCCTGCAAATGGAATGCATCGGCTGCGCAGCGTGCATCGACGCCTGCGATTCGATCATGGACAAGATGAATTACGCCCGTGGCCTGATTCGCTACACCTCCGAACGTGAATTGCAGGGAGGCAAGACGCATCTGCTGCGCCCACGGCTGATCGGCTACGTCGCGGTGCTGGTGGTGATGATCGGCGCCCTCACCCTGGCACTGGTCGAACGGCCAATGGTGTCGCTGGACGTGACCAAGGACCGTGGTCTGTTCCGCGAGAATGGTCAGGGCCAGATCGAAAACATCTACACCCTCAAAGTCATCAACAAGACCCAGCAGCGCCAGGACTACAACCTGAGCCTGGTGGACGGTGACGGCTTCCAGCTGCAAGGCAAGACCGAACTGAGCCTGGCGCCGGGCGAGATCGTCGATGTGCCGGTGTCCGTGGCAATGACCACCGACCGTCCCGCCAGCAGCTCGCAGACCTTGAGCTTCAGGATTGCCGACAGTGATGAGCCCGAGATTTATAGCGTGGCGAAGAGCCGGTTTGTTGCGCCGATGAATCGGTGAGGCTTTAAGATGCTGTCCGTTGTGCCAATGGTATGGCTTGCATTGGCACAGCCGTTTTTCAAATTCCTTCCATTGCAGGACATCGATGAAACGCTACGAAAAATTCGCCGACGACATCGCTGAACTGATCCGCTCCGGCGTCCTCGGCCCCGGTCAGCGGGTGCCGTCGGTGCGCTACGCGAGCCAGACTTACGGCGTCAGCCCGTCCACGGTGTTCCAGGCCTACTATCTGCTGGAACGTCGCGGCCTGATCCGTGCCCGCCCGCGCTCCGGCTATTTCGTCAACACCCACGCCCCGAGCCCGTTCTCGGAGCCGGTGATCAGCAGCCAGGTCAACGAGTCGACCAAGGTCGACGTCAGCGAACTGGTGTTCTCGGTGCTGGAATCGATCAAGGACCCGAGCACCGTGCCGTTCGGCTCGGCGTTCCCCAGCCCGACCCTGTTTCCGCTGCAACGCCTGTCCCGCTCGCTGGCCAGCGCCGCGCGGGAGATGGACCCGCGCATGGTGGTCACCGACATGTCGCCGGGCAACCCGCAACTGCGCCGGCAGATCGCCCTGCGCTACATGGTCGGCGGCCTGATGCTGCCGATGGAGGAATTGCTGATCACCAACGGCGCCCTTGAAGCGCTGAACCTGTGCCTGCAAGCCGTGACCGAGCCCGGTGATCTGGTGGCCATCGAAGCCCCGGCGTTCTACGCCAGCCTGCAAGTGCTGGAGCGCCTGAAACTCAAAGCCGTGGAAATCCCCGTGCATCCGCGCGACGGCATCGACCTCGGCGTGCTCGCCCAGACGCTGGAACGACACCCGATCAAGGCCTGCTGGTGCATGACCAGTTTTCAGAATCCGATGGGCGCAACCATGCCCGAGGCCAAGAAACAGGAACTGGTGGAACTGCTGAAACAGCATCAGGTGCCGCTGATCGAAGACGATGTTTACGCCGAACTCTATTACGGCCAGCAGGCACCGAAACCGGCCAAGGCTTTCGATACCGAAGGTCTGGTGATGCATTGCGGTTCATTTGCCAAGAGCCTGGCCCCCGGCTACCGCATCGGTTGGGTCGCCGCCGGACGCTATGCGCAGAAAATCGAACGACTGAAACTGATGACTTCGCTGTGCGCCTCGATGCCGGCCCAAGCAGCCATCGCCGACTATTTGCAACACGGGGGCTACGACCGTCACCTGCGCAAACTGCGCTACGCCCTGGAAGAACAGCAAAGCGCGATGCTCGCGGCCATCGCCCGTTACTTCCCGGCGCAGACGCGCGTCAGTCAACCAGCCGGCGGCTACTTCCTGTGGCTGGAACTGCCACCGCAGATGGATTCGTTGAAGTTGTTTCAGATGGCGTTGGCGCAGGGGATCAGCATTGCACCGGGGCCGATCTTTTCACCGACCCAGCGCTTCAGGAATTGCATTCGTTTGAACTACGGCAGCCCGTGGACCGAGGACTCGGAGAAGGCGATGGAGACGTTGGGACGGATTGTGCGGTCGTTCTGAGTGACCGCTGATCGTTCCCACTCCAGAGCGTGGGAACGATCATTGGGGGTTAGCGCCCGCCACCGAGGTCGACGAAAGTCCCGGTGGCATACGAAGCCTTGTCCGACAGCAACCACACAATCGCCTCTGCGACCTCATCCGGCCGGCCGCCCCGGGCCATCGGGATCGCCGACTCCAGCTTGCTGACCCGATCCGGATCGCCGCTCAAGGCGTGAAAATCGGTATAGATGTATCCCGGGCGCACCGCATTCACCCGAATCCCCTCGCCCGCCACTTCCTTGGACAGACCGATGGTGAAGCTATCCAGCGCACCTTTGGAGGCGGCGTAATCGACATATTCATTGGGCGAGCCCAGCCGCGCGGCGACCGAGGAGACGTTGACGATACTGCCGCCCTGCCCGCCGTGTTTGGGTGACATGCGCAAGATCGCGTGCTTGGCGCAGAGGATCGGCGCCAGCACGTTGGTTTTCATGATTTTGAGGATGCGGAATTCGGACATTTCGTCGACCCGCGACTTGTGCCCGACGGTGCCGGCGTTGTTCACCAGGGCAGTGACCCGGCCCAGCTCGGTGTCGACCCGGTGGAACAGCGCGATCACTTCGTCTTCGATACTGACGTCGGCACGCACGGCGATGGCCGTCGCGCCGCGTTCCCGAACCTGATCGAGCACATGGTGTGCGGCCTGTTCGTCCGTCTGGTAATTGATGCAGATCCGATAGCCTTGCTCGGCAGCCAACAGCGCGGTGGCCGCACCGATTCCACGACCGCCGCCGGTGATCACAATGACTTTATCCATGCTGGCTTTTCCCCCGATGCACACGTAACAGTCGGGGCAAGAATAACCGTCATTGCAGGGTTTTGCATGACCTGCAATGAGTGGCTCAGCTCACCGCCAATGGTTTGCCGCGCGCGACGTCCTGCAGAAAGCGATCCGCCGGCATCGGGTGACCAAGCAGATAACCTTGCAGCGAATCGCAGCCCAGTTGCGTCAGGAAGTCCTGTTGCGAGTCGGTCTCGACGCCTTCGGCCACAATGCGCAGCCCCAGCGCCTGACCCAGGGCGACAATTGCCGAAACGATCGCCGCATCGTCGCTGTCGTGTTCCAGATCACGGACGAAACCGCGATCGATCTTCAGCTCATTGGCCGGCAGACGCTTGAGGTACATCAGGCTGGAATAGCCGGTTCCGAAGTCATCGATGGACAGATCGACGCCCATGTCCGACAGCTCCTGCAATACCGTCATGCTCGCATCGGCGTCGCTCATGGCGGTGGTTTCGGTGATTTCCAGGGTCAGGCTGTTGGCCGGCAAATGGTGGGTGGCCAAGGCCTTGGCCACGCTTCGCACCAGCCCGGCGTGGCAGAACTGCAACGCCGACAGGTTCACCGCGATCCGCCAGTCGGTGTAGCCCAGCACGTACCATTCGCGCATCTGCCGGCAGGCTTCGTTGAGCACCCATTCGCCAATCGGAATGATCAGCCCGGTCTTCTCCGCCAGATCAATGAACGTGTCCGGCATCAGCATGCCGTGGACCGGATGTTCCCAGCGCAGCAACGCTTCGGCACCGACCGGGTGACCGTCAGCGGCGTGGAATTTGGGTTGGTAATGCAGGCAGAACTCGCTGTGCTCCAGTGCTGCACGCAGGTCCTGCAACAGTTGCAATTGCTTGCGGGCGTTACTGTTCATCGAAACGTCGAAGAAGCTGTAACCGTTCTTGCCGCCGCCCTTGGCGTGGTACATCGCGGCGTCGGCGTTCATCAGCAGTTCCTGGGCGCTTTCCCCGTTGCCGGGGTAGAGCGCAATGCCGACGCTGGCGGAAATCTGCAGTTCATGCTCGGCGACCCGGAATGACTGAGCGATCAGGCCCACCTGACGCGCCGCCAGGCCCAGTGCATCGTCGGGTTCGGTCAGGCGCACCAGCAGGACAAACTCATCGCCGCCGATCCGCGCCAGCGTGTCGAGGCTGCGCAAGTCTTCGCGCAGACGCACCGCCACTTCGCGCAGCAACTGGTCACCCATGTGGTGCCCGAACGCGTCGTTGACCGGTTTGAAGCCGTCCAGATCGATGAACATCAGCGCAAAACAGCCACCCTGCTCGTTGACCTCTTTCATCGCCTGATTGATCCGGTCGTCCAGCAACATGCGGTTCGGCAGGCCGGTCAGGGGGTCGTGCAGGGCCAATTGGGTGAGTTCGCGGTTGGCCACGGTCAAGGAATGAGCCAGATCAGCCGTACGGGCTTCGAGGCGCGCATCGAGAATCGAGGTCAGCAACGCGATGGCCAACACCGCCAGCGTGGTGATCAGCACCAGATTGTCGAGGCCTTTGCCGTTCAGGCCGCTGAGCGCCGCGCCGCAGAAACTGCCGTCGGGAAACCGCGCCGCGGCCATGCCGGTGTAATGCATGCCGACAATCGCCACGCCCATGACAATCGCCGCCCCGGCCCGAAACAGCCGCACGTAAGGCGAATGCTGACGCAGGCGGAAGGCGATCCACAGCGCTGCCGCCGAAGCACCGACGGCGATCAACAACGAGGCGCCGAACAGGGTCGGATCGTAGTCGATGCCCGGCTGCATGCGCATCGCGGCCATGCCGGTGTAATGCATGGCGCTGATGCCGGCGCCCATGATCAGCGCGCCAAAGGCCAGTTGCCAGGCCGGCAGTTTCGGCTGGCTCACCAGCCACAGGGCAAAACCGCAGGACAGCACGGCGATCAGCAATGAGAGCGCCGTGATCGAAATGTCATAACCGAGGCTGATCGGCAGTTTGAATGCCAGCATGCCAATGAAATGCATCGACCAGACGCCGATGCCCATGGCAAATGCCCCGCCGGCCGTCCACAAATGCACGGCGCGGCCCTTGGCAGTGGCAATGCGCCCGGTGAGATCGAGCGCGGTGTACGAAGCGAGGATCGCCACACACAGCGAAATGAAAACCAGCGTGAAGGAATAGCTACCGATGAGCATGAGCATTCTCGTGACCACCTCGCGGTACTGCATCCATTCTCAGCGAGGCCAAATGCGGCGATTGTACTGATTGCGCAGCAGAACGCACTGACTAAGTAATCAAATGGCCATCAACCCGATGAAACGCTTGTTTGATCGTCTGACAAGGCTCTACCCCGGTGGCCAAGACACAGAACAGATCGTTCCCACGCTCTGCGTGGGAACGATCATGGCTTCACGTCAGCGGTTATCCGTGGTTTCCAGCTGCCCGTCCCAGCCACCGCCCAGCGCCGCAATCAGCTGCACACTGGCAATCAAACGGCTCTGCAGGATATTCAGGACCGTGCGTTCATTGCTCAGCGCCGTCGCCTGCACCGTCACTACATCGAGATAAGCAATCACCCCGGCCTTGTACTGGTTTTCGGTCAGGCGCAGCGAATCCCGTGCCGCGTCGAGGGCTTCCTGGCGCACGGCCGCTTCGTCTTCGTACACCTTCAATTGCACCAGATAGTTTTCCACCTCGCGGAAACCGTCGAGCACCGTCTGGCGGTATTTGGCCACGGTCTGGTCGTACACGGCTTCGGTGCGGTCGACTTCGGCCGAACGGATGCCGCCGTCGAACAGCGGCAAGGTCATTTTCGGCCCCACCGACCAGAAGCGGTTCGGCAGGCTGATGAGGTTCTGCGAGGTACTGCTGCTGTAGCCGCCGCTCATGCTCAGGCTGAAATCCGGGTAGTACGCAGCCTTGGCCACGCCGATGTTGGCGTTGGCAGCCATCACCGAGCGCTCGGCCGAGGCGATGTCCGGGCGGCGCTCGAGCAACTGCGACGGCAGGCTCAGCGGGATCTGCGGCAGCTTGGGAATGTCCTGGGTTTCGGCAATGTTGAATTCGGCGGGCGGCTGGCCGGTCAGCACCGCGATGGCGTTTTCGAACTGCGCCCGCTGCCAGATCAGGTCCACCAGATCGCCCTGGGTGGTTTTCAGCTGGGTCTGCGCCTGGGCTACCGCATCGCGCCCGGAAACCCCGGCGTTGTACTGGTTCATGGTCATTTTCAGCGAGCGCTCGTAAGCCGCCACTGTCGATTCGAGCAAACGTTTCTGCTGATCGATCACCCGCAATTGCAGGTAGTTCTGCACCAGCTCCGACTGCTGGCTCAAACGCATCGCCGCCAGATCGGCGTAGCTCGCCTGGGCGCTGGCCTCATTGGCTTCCAGGCCACGACGCAGCTTGCCCCAGACATCGGCTTCCCAGCTCACGCCCAGTTGCGCGCTGTAGGTGTCACGAATGCCGCTGGAGGAACTGCTCAGGCTCGAACTGCTGCTGCCGGTGCCCTGGCTGGAACGGGTCTTGCCGGCACTCAGATCAACGCTCGGGTAAAACGCCCCGCGCGCGCTGCGTACCAACGCCTGGGCCTGACGGTACTGGGCTTCGGACTGGGCGACAGTCTGGTTGGAACTGTTGAGTTTCTCGATCAGCTCGTTGAGCTGACGATCGCCATACAGCTCCCACCAGGCACCGCGCGCCAGGGAATCGCTCGGGTTGGCCTGACGCCAGCCTTCGGCTTCCTTGTACTGGGCGATTTCGGCGGTCTGCGGGCGCTGATAATCCGGGCCGACAGCGCAGGCACTGAGCATCGCCACGCACAGTGACAGGCTCAACAAACGCGAGCCGCGGACACTGGCCAGTTGGATAAGCGAACGATCATTCATAGCGGAGTTTCCAGAGCGGCATCGGTACGCACGCCACGCCACCTGTTGAAACGATGGCGCAACTTGTCGAGATAGAGGTAAACCACAGGCGTGGTGTAAAGGGTCAGCACCTGGCTGAAAACCAGCCCGCCGATGATGGTCAGGCCCAGCGGCTGACGCATTTCCGCGCCTTCGGCCCGGCCCAGCAGCAACGGCAAGGCGCCAAGGATCGCCGCCAGCGTGGTCATCAGGATCGGTCGCAAGCGTTGCAGACAGGCGCTGCGGATCGACTCCTGCGGCGCCATGCCCTGATGACGCTCCAGTTGCAGCGCCAGGTCGATCATCAGGATTGCGTTTTTCTTCACCACGCCGATCAGCAGGAACAGTCCGAGCAGCGAGATCAGACTGAACTCGCCGCCCAGCACATAGATCGACAGCAACGCGCCGACCCCGGCCGACGGCAGCGTCGACAGGATCGTCAGCGGGTGAATGTAGCTTTCATACAGCACGCCCAGCACCAGATACACCGCCAGCAGCGCACCGAGGATCATGAACGGCTGGCCCTTCTGGGTGGCGGCGAACGCATCGGCGGTGCCGGCCATTTTCACGATCACGTCTTCCGGCAGGCCAAGTTTGGCAATCGCCCGCTCGATGGCGGCACTGCCCTGCTCCACTGTCACGCCTTCGGCCATGTCGAAGGAAATGCTCTCGGAGGCGAACTGGCCTTCGTGGCTGACCCGGTCGTCTTCCAGGCTGTTTTCATAGTGAGCGAAGGTCGACAGCGGAATCCGCGCACCGTCGGCGGTAATCACCTGAACCTGTTTGAGTGTCACCGGATCCTGGGCGTATTTCGGATTGACCTCCATCACCACCTGATACTGGTTGAGGCTGTCGTAAATCGTGGAGATCTGCCGCTGGCTGTAGGCGTTGTTAAGCACCGCCGTGACCATCTCCATGTCCACGCCCAGGCGCTTGGCCTGATCGCGGTCGACGATCAATGTCACTTGCTGCGCACCCGCCCCTTCGCGGGCGTCGATGGCGGTCAGCTCGGGCAAGGCCCGCAGCGCGGTGACCACTTTCGGGTACCACTCGCGCAACTCACCCAGATCACCGCTTTGCAGAATGTAGCTGTACTGCGAAGTGGTCTGCTCGCGGCCGCCGCCAAATTGCAGGTCCTGGTCGGCCATCAGCATCAACTGCGCACCGGCCACCTTGGGCATTTCCTTGCGCAGGCGCTCGATGACCTTCTGCGCCGAGATATTGCGCTCCTTGATCGGCTTCAGGCGCACCAGCATGAAGGCGTTGTTGGTGCCGTTGGTGCCACCGATGAAACCGGCGACACTCTCGACCGCTTCGTCCTTGAGCACGGCGCGGCGGAAGGTCTCCATTTTCGGCTGCATCACGCTGAACGACAGGCCGTCATCACCACGCACGAAACCGATCAACTGGCCGGTGTCCTGCTGCGGCATGAAGGTTTTCGGCACCACCACATAGAGGGCAACGTTCACCCCGACGGTGATGATCAGGCTCAGCAAGGTCAGGCGCCGGTGACGCAACACCCAGTCGAGGCTGGTGGCGTATTTGCCGACCATCCAGTCGTTGGTGCGGCGGCTCCAGCGTTGCAAGCGGTTTTCCTTGCCCGGCGTATGGGGTTTGAGCCAGCGGGCGCAGAGCATCGGGGTCAGCGTCAGGGAAACCACCAGCGACACCACGATGGCCGCCGCCAGGGTGATGGAAAATTCACGGAACAGGCTTTCGATGATCCCGCCCATGAACAGGATCGACAGGAACACCGCCACCAGCGAAACGTTCATCGACAGCAAGGTGAAACCGACTTCCTTGGCCCCGAGGTAGGCGGCCTTCATCGGTTTGACGCCTTCGTCGATGTGCCGGGAAATGTTCTCCAGCACCACGATGGCGTCGTCCACCACCAGCCCGGTGGCGAGAATCAGCGCCATCAGCGACAGGTTGTTCAGCGAGAATCCGTAGAGGTACATCACCGCAAAGGTGCCGACCAGCGACACCGGCACCGCCAGTGTCGGAATCAGGGACGCACGGAAGTTACCGAGGAACAGGAACACCACCAGGATCACCAGTGCAACGGCGATCAGCAGGGTCATTTCCGCTTCGTGCAGGGTGGCCTTGATTACCGGCGAGCGGTCCATCGCCAGGTTCAGTTTGACGCTGGCCGGCAGCACCGCCTGCAACGCCGGCAACTGGGCCTTGATCTCGTTGACCGTCTCGATGATGTTGGCGCCGGCCTGGCGGTTGATCACCAGCAGCACCGCCGCGTCATCGTTGAAGAAACCACTGTTGTAGCGGTCTTCCACGCCGTCACTGACCTTGGCCACGTCCTTCAGGCGCAGCGCCGCGCCGCCGTTGTAGTGGATGATCAGCGATTCGTAATCCTTGGCTTTCTCCAGCTGGTCGTTGGCCTGGATCTGCCACAGACGCTGGTCGTCTTCGACCGAGCCCTTGGGCCGGCGTACGTTGGCTTCGGCGATGGTCTTGCGCACATCGTCGAGCGCCACGCCGTACTGGTTCAGTGCCTGGGGTTCGAGCTCGATGCGCACCGCCGGCAGGGAGCTGCCGCCGATCTGCACTTCACCGACGCCCTGCACCTGGGACAGGCTCTGGGACAGGATGGTCGAGGCCAGGTCATAGAGCTGGCCTTTTTCCAGCACGTCCGAGGTCAGCGACAGCACCATGATCGGTGCCTGCGACGGGTTGACCTTCTTGTAGGTCGGCATGCTGCGCATCCCGCTCGGCAGCAGGTTGCGCGAGGCGTTGATCGCCGCCTGCACTTCCCGCGCCGCGCCGTTGATGTCGCGGTCGAGGTCGAATTGCAGGATGACCCGGGTCGAGCCCTGGCTGGAGCGGCTGCTCATGGTGTTGACGCCGGCGATGGCGCCGAACGAGCGCTCCAGCGGCGTGGCCACGGTGGACGCCATGACCTCCGGACTGGCGCCGGGCAGGCTGGCCTGCACCACGATCACCGGGAAGTCCATTTGCGGCAGCGGCGACACCGGCAGCAGACCGAAGCTCACGCCGCCCAGCAGCATGATCGCCAGGCTCAGGAGCATGGTCGCCACCGGGCGTTTGATGAAAGGACCGGACAGGTTCATGGCTGTTCCACCGGCTCCACGGCTGACGGTGCACGGCCCCAGCGCCGGCCGAGACGATCGAAGTACAGGTAGATCACCGGCGTGGTGAACAGCGTCAGCACCTGGCTCACCAGCAACCCGCCGACCATCACCAACCCCAGCGGTTGACGCAATTCAGCACCGGAACCGGTCGCCAGCATCAATGGCACCGCGCCGAACAGCGCCGCCAGTGTCGTCATCAGAATCGGCCGGAAGCGCAACAGCGCCGCCTGATAGATCGCCTGCTCCGGCGCCATGCCCTGAGTGCGTTCGGCGTCGAGGGCGAAGTCGATCATCATGATCGCGTTCTTCTTCACGATACCGATCAGCAGAATGATGCCGATGATCGCGATCATGCCCAGGTCATTGCTGCTGAGCAGCAAGGCCAGCAAGGCACCGACCGCCGCCGACGGCAACGTCGAGAGGATGGTGATCGGGTGGATGTAGCTCTCGTAAAGCACGCCGAGCACGATGTACATGGTCACCACCGCCGCCAGGATCAGCAGCAAGGTGCTCGACAGCGATGCCTGGAACGCTTCGGCTGCGCCCTGGAACTGGGTCTGCACGCCGATCGGCATGCCGATGTCCTTCTGCACCTGCTCGATGATGTCCACCGCATGCCCGAGCGCCACGCCGGGTGCGAGGTTGAACGACATCATTACCGCCGGGAACTGGCCGATGTGGGTGATCGCCAGTTGTGCCTGCCGTTCCTCGACGCGGGCCAGACTCGACAACCGCACCTGACCGCCATCGGTGGTCTTGACGTGAATCTGATCCAGCGCCTGGGGGCCGATTTTCTCCCCGGCCTGAGCCTGCAGCACCACGCGGTACTGGCTGGCCTGGGTGTAAATGGTCGAGATCTGCCGCTGGCCGAACGCGTCATACAGCGCGTCGGTGATGTTCGACACCGACACACCCAGCCGTGAAGCGGCATCGCGGTCGATCACCAGGAACACCTGCAAGCCCTTGTCCTGCAAATCGCTGGCGACGTCGGTCAGTTCCGGACGCTGGGCCAGTGCCTCGACCAGACGGCCGCTCCACAGGCTGAGCAATTCGGAATCCGGCGAGGACATGCTGAACTGGTACTGGGTACGGCTGACGCGGTCTTCAATGGTCAGATCCTGCACCGGCTGCATGAACAGGCGGATGCCCACCAGTTTGTCCAGTTGCGGTTGCAGGCGCGCAATCACCTCGGTCGCGGTCAGATCGCGTTGGCCATGGGGCTTGAGGTTGATCAGCAATCGACCGCTGTTGAGTGTGGCGTTGTCACCGTCGACACCGATGTAGGACGACAGGCTTTCCACTGCCGGATCGTCGAGAATCACCTTGGCCAGCGCCTGCTGACGCTCACTCATGGCGGCGAAGGAAATCGACTGCGGTGCTTCGGAAATACCCTGGATCACCCCGGTGTCCTGCACCGGGAAGAAGCCCTTGGGCACCACCATATACAGGAACACGGTCAGGGCCAGCGTACCAATGGCCACCAGCAGGGTCAGCGGCTGGTGCTTGAGCACCCACTGCAACTTGCGCCCGTAAGCGGCGATCATCCAGTCGATGAACGCACCACTGGCGCGGTAGAAACGGCCCTGTTCGTGTGCTTCCGGTTCACGCTTGAGCAGACGCGCGCACATCATCGGCGTCAGGGTCAGCGAGACCACCAGGGAAATCAGGATCGCCACCGCCAGGGTGATGGCGAACTCGCGGAACAACCGCCCTACGACGTCGGCCATAAACAGCAGCGGAATCAGCACCGCAATCAGCGACAGGGTCAGGGAAATCAGGGTGAAGCCGATCTGCTTCGCGCCCTTGAGCGCGGCCTGCATCGGACTGTCACCCTCCTCGATGAAACGCGCGATGTTCTCCAGCATCACGATCGCATCGTCGACCACAAAACCGGTGGCGATAGTCAGCGCCATCAGCGTCAGGTTGTTGACCGAGAACCCCGCCAGATACATCACGCCGAATGTACCAATCAGCGACAGCGGCACGGCCACCGACGGAATGATCGTGGCACTGGCGCGGCGCAGGAACAGGAACGTCACCATCACCACCAGCGCAATGGCGATCAGCAGTTCATGTTGCACGTCGGTGACCGAGGCACGGATGGTCTGGGTGCGGTCGGTCAGCACGACCACGTCGAGGCCGGCCGGCAGGTTGTCGGTGATGCTCGGCAGCAGCGCCTTGATCCGGTCGACCACTTCGATCACGTTGGCGCCCGGCTGACGCTGAATGTTCAGCAGCACGGCCTGATTCTGGTTGGCCCACGCCGCCAGACGCTCGTTCTCGGCGCCGTCGACGATCTGTGCGACATCCTTGAGCCGCAGCGGTGCGCCGTTGGCGTAGGCGAGGATCAGGCTGGCGTAATCCTTGGGCGAGGTCAGTTGGTCGTTGGCGTCGAGCATCGACACTCGGGTCGGGCCGTCGAAGTTGCCCTTGGGCTGGTTGACGTTGGACGCACTGATCAGCGTGCGCACGTCCGACAGGTTCAGGCCGTTGGCGGCGAGTGCCTCGGGATTGACCTTGATCCGCACTGCCTGACGCTGGCCGCCGGCGATGCTGACCATGCCGACGCCGCTGATCTGGGCGATTTTCTGCGCCATGCGCGTATCGACCAGATCATTGAGTTTGGGCAGCAACATGGTTTTCGAGGTGATGGCCAGGGTCAGCACCGGGGTGTCTGCCGGGTTGACCTTGTTGTACACCGGCGGCGCCGGCAAATCGGTCGGCAACAGGTTGGTCGCGGCGTTGATCGCGGCCTGCACCTGCTGTTCGGCGACATCCATGTTGATGTCGAGGCTGAAACGCAGGGTCAGCACCGAGGCACCACCGGAACTGGTCGAGGCCATTTGCGTGAGGCCCGGCATCTGCCCGAACTGGCGTTCCAGCGGCGCGGTGACGGCGCTGGTCATCACGTCCGGGCTGGCGCCCGGATACAAAGTCATGACCCGGATCGTCGGGTAATCGACCTGGGGCAAGGCCGAGACCGGCAACAGGCGATAGGCAATCAGACCGGCCAGCACGATGGCCAGCATGCTCAGCGTGGTGGCGACCGGGCGGAGGATGAACAGACGCGAAATGTTCATGCGCCCTTCTTGGCCTTGTCGGTGACGGTGGCGTCAGGTGCGGTGGCGGCCGACTTGCCTTGCAGGTGTTCGGTCGGCGTGGTCGGCACGTCCTTGCTGTCGTTGACCACTTCCACTTCGCTGCCTTCCTTCAAGCGGTCAGTGCCTTCCAGCACCACCCGGTCGCCGGCGGCCAGGCCTTCGGTGATTACGGTGTTTTCGCCGTCGCTGGCACCGATCTTCAATTGGCGGATGGTGACTTTCTTGTCGCCATCCAGTGCGTAGACGAAGGTGCCGTTGGTGCCGAACTGAATGGCGGCCGACGGCGCGAGCACCACACCTTTCAAGGTGTCAGCGAGCAGGTGAACGTTGACGAACTGGTTGGGGAACAGCGACTGATCGCGGTTTTCGTAGCGAGCCTTGAATTTCAGGGTGCCGGTGGTCACGTCGATCTGGTTGTCGAGGCTTTGCAGCACGCCGGTGGCCTGCAGTTTGGTGTCGCCGCGATCCCAGGCTTCGGCAGGCAGCTTGGCACCGCTGCGGTAGCGGGCAAGTACGGTGTCCAGGCTGTTTTCCGGCAGGGTAAAGGCGACGCTGATCGGTTGGGTCTGGGTGATGACCGCCAGGGAGGTCGTGTCGTTCGCCGCCACCAGGTTGCCGACGTCGAGCTGACGCAGGCCGACGCGACCGGTAATCGGTGCGCGAATCTTGGTGAATTCGAGATTGAGCTTGGCGTCGTTGACCGCCGCCTGATTGGTCTTCACGGTGCCGAGGTACTGGCCGACCAGCGCTTCGGCGGTGTCCAGCGTCTGCTTGGCGATGCTGTCTTCCTTATACAGGCCGCGATAGCGCTCGACATCGACCTGGGCGTTCTTCAACTGTGCCTGGTTCTGCAGCAAGGTGCCTTCAGCCTGCAGCAAGGCGTTCTGGTACGGGCGCGGGTCGATTTCCGCCAGCAGGTCGCCGGCCTTGACCATCTGCCCTTCCTCGAAATAAATCTTCACCAGCTCGCCACCGACCCGGCTGCGCACATTGATGGTGTTGAGTGCCGTCACCGTGCCCAGGGCCTTGTAGTACAGCGGGAAGTCCCCGGTGACCGCCGGCGCCACGCGCACCGGAATCGGCCCCGCGGCCCCGCCGAAGCCCGGACGCATCATCCCCGAACGGCCGGTGTGGCCGGCCTGCGCCTTCTCGCCGCCCTCTTTTTGAGTCGAACCGGCGGGCCAGAATTTCCAGCACAGACCGGCAATGACCAGCAGGACGAGCAGGCTCAACAGCCAGCGACGGGAGTTTCGGGAAGACGATTGCATGGAGTGATTAACCATTGGGCGCGTGGGCTTCTTTTACGGGAGGCTGAACGATAAGCACTGGTGGGGATTTAGCAAAGCAGCTTTACCGGCAATTTACCTTCCACTTACGTTTCAAGGTGTGAGGCAAAACACTGATACACAAATGAAAACGGCCTGGACAGGGCCAGGCCGTTAACAATTGTAAAGCGCTTATTTCAGAACATTTACTTCAATACAGCGAGTGCCGCATCGTAGTCAGGCTCTTCTGCAATTTCCTTGACCAGTTCGCTGTGCAGGACGTTGTCGTTTTCGTCCAGAACAACCACCGCACGGGCGGTCAGGCCTTTCAGCGGGCCGTCAGCGATGGCCACGCCGTAGTTCTCGAGGAACTCGGTGCCGCGCAGGGTCGACAGGTTTTGTACGTTTTCCAGGCCTTCGGCGCCGCAGAAACGAGCTTGGGCGAACGGCAGGTCAGCCGAGATGCACAGCACCACAGTGTTGCTGATGTCGTTGGCCTGAGCGTTGAACTTGCGTACCGAAGTGGCGCAGGTCGGGGTGTCGACGCTTGGGAAGATGTTCAGCACTTTGCGCTTGCCGGCGAAGTCTTTCAGGGTGACGTCAGACAGATTGCCGGCTACCAGGGAAAAGGCTGGCGCCTTGGAACCGGCTTGTGGCAGTTGGCCGTTGACTTGAACCGGGTTGCCTTTGAGCGTGACTTGAGCCATGAACGGAGTCCTTCTTAACGTTGTTGGGAAAGCATGCAAGAGGCGGAAGTTAACCACGAAATTGTCCGACGACCTATGCCTGAACCGAAATTGTCATGTGTTGGCACACAAAACTGGATACACGCTCTCCAGTGCCCGCCACAGCCGTGTGTCCAAAGCAAGTGAAGCTTGTGAAAGAGACAATCTGCGGCTTTTCTTTAACGACCTGTCGATTCCGACCAGAGCCGTTCGACTAAGCCATGAATCCTTCACTCACCTGCGGAGAAACACCATGCGCTTCATGATCATTGTCAAAGCCAGCCACGACTCCGAAGCCGGCGTGATGCCCAGCGAGCAACTGCTGACCGACATGGGCAACTACAACGAACAACTGGCCAAGGCCGGCATCCTGGTTTCTGCCGACGGCCTGCACCCCAGCAGCAAAGGCGCCCGCGTGCGCTTCAGCGGCGAAAGCCGCAGCGTGATCGACGGCCCGTTCGCCGAAACCAAGGAGCTGATCGCCGGTTACTGGATCTGGGACGTGAAATCCAAAGAAGAAGCCATCGAATGGGTCAAGCGCTGCCCGAATCCCATGCCGGGTACTGAATCGGAAATCGAGATTCGCCAGGTGTTCAGCGCGGAAGATTTTGGCGCCGAGTTCACTCCGGAACTGCGTGAGCAGGAAGGACGCATACGCGAGCAAGCCAAAAAACACTGAAGCCTCGAATGAAAAACGTCCGTATTTTCTGTAAGGCCGGTGGCGACTGAGCGAGACACGAGGACTTTTCGACGCGAAACAGGTAGGGTGCGCAACATCACAATGCCACCACTGGATCGCGTCGCGGTTTTCATGGAGTTGTCATCGCAATGAGTTGCTGGACCGTCCTTGGCCTGTCGGCCGACGCCGATGTGCGCACCATCAAACGCCAATATGCCGCCCTGCTCAAACAAACCCGCCCCGACGATGACCCCGAGGGCTTCCAGCGGCTGCGCGACGCCTATGAGCAGGCGCTGGCCTACAAGGAATGGCAGCAGTATCACAAGCAGGATGAAGAACAAGCGCAGGACAAGGGCATTGAAGAATCCTGGGACCTGAGCGGCCTCACCGTGGTCGAGGTCGATGCCCTGCAACTGGCGACACGCTCGCTGGACGGGCTCAGCGTTGAAGAGCTGAAACGCCGCCATACCGTCGCCCTCGAACAAGGCTGTGCGCACATCTTCGAGGACACACTGCTGCATCACTGCATCGAGCACCCCGAGTCGTCCGACTCGCTGGTGGACTGGGCGGTGCCGACCTTTTTCTGGTTCAGCGCCTGGCAACGCCTGGAGCTGGATGAGGAATCGATCGAGCTGTTGCTGGCCCGCCAGCGCGCGCGTATCACGCAACCCATGCGTAATGCCCTCGAGCGGGAAGACGTCGACGGATTTCTCCAGGCCTACGCCCGTTGCGCGGAATTCAACTGGCTGACTACTGAGCAACATCAGAAATGGTTCAACCATGCTCTGAGCCATTTGTTGCTGGATGCGCCGTTCTGGTCTCCCGAGATTTTCGAACGGGTGCGCGCCGGTCAAGGCTGGCACGGCTGCACGGGGAATCCCTGCCCTGACGGCGAATGGCAACGCCTGCTGGCTCGACAGAATGCGCCGTTTTTTGTGGCTCGCCAGCAACAGCTCGCTCTGGAACCGCCGGCCACCCCCGAACACCGCGCCGCCCGCCTGCTGCTGGGCACCGGCTCGTTCAGTGCCCGCCGTGCACTGGCCCGACGCCTGCGCGAAGACGACTGGGCGCAGTGCCGTAAGTTGAGTTCCGAGCTGTACGCCAATCACCCCAAGGTCTGCGCGCAGATGCCCGGCGGTACGGCGTTTTTCTGGCGTGACTGGGAACTCAGTTTCAATGACTGGCCGACCTACGTGGGCGTGGTGCTGGCCTGCCTGATCGGCGCGTTCACCCATTACATTCCGCTGGGTGTGCGCCTCAGTGGACTGATCAATATCGTCATGATCTCGAGCGTGGTGTTTGGCGTGATCGTGGCCGGGCTCAACTGGCTGGTACACAACGTTGCCCATCGCGTATGGCGGCTGGATGACCGGCTCAGCGCAAGCCTCTGCCCCGGTTTTCTCAAAGACTCGCCGCCGTTCGGGGTACTGCGCGACCTTGTGCCCGGCGCATTGATGGTGGCCGGGCTCGGCTGGTTTTTCGGCCCGATTGCCGGCGGGGTGTACGCTGCGACACTGGCGACCTTCGGGCTGGTGCGGCGCTGGCAGTCCAGGCCCCGGGTGTCCTGGGAAGAGAGCCGTCCGGCCATGAAAGTCGGCGTGACGATCCTCGGCGTTCTGGTGCTGACCCTCGTGCTCGGCGTATTCAAAGTGGTCGCCAGCCAAGGCACGGTCAATCGCAATCAGGGCCTGCAACCCTGGACCGAACGCCTGTGCAGCCGTTTGCCGGCCACCACCAGCGAATGCAGCGCACCGGCCACCGATGAACAGTGGTACGGCAAGGAGGCGCGCCCATGAGTACAAAAATCATGTTCTGTTGCGGCCTGTTCGTGGCGCTGGTGGTGATGGTCCTGACGAGTGCGACCCGGCCCTTCCTCCAGCTCGATCTCTGGCTGGACGGGCGCGATGCGCCGGTCACCGCCCAGGCCAATGCCCTGAGCCCGGTGATCGCCTGCGTCAACCGGATCGACGTGCAATGGCGAGTGGCCTACGACCGCTACAGGAATCCTCAACCGCCCTTGCCTCGCGACCAGCGCTGGTTGAAGAGCCTCAAGGATTTCGACGACAGTGACGCGTTCAATGTGCGAGACATTCAGCGCGATGTCTGCGGTCAGGGCCTCACGGAAAAACTCGAACGGCTGGACTGGCAGCCTGAACTGGCGCGACAGGCCAACGAGTACGTCCGGGCGCTGAATCACGTCACGACGACCATTCCTCCAACGCGGTTTTACCGAGAGGCGAGCTTCGTCTCCGGGTCGCATCAGCCCTCCCCTGGAGAACTGGCTGCCATCGAGCGTGTGTCACAGGAGTACATCGGTGCCTCGACGGCTCTGCGGCAAAGCCTGTTGCCCCTCGACGCCGCGCAACGTCCCGAACAGCTCAAGCTGATCGAGGCACGCCTGGGCAGGGACATTCACTGGGACTTGCTGGCGTACATGATTCAGGCGCGTGAGACCGTCGACGTGCTCGAAGAAGCGATGAACAACCGCACCCTGACCCCGCGATTGCTGGCCGACACCACCGCAAAGCTGCAACAGGCGTGGAACCGTCGCGAACCCTGGCTCGCGCCACGCACGGGCGGATTCCAGACCAAGACCGATGCCGCACGGGATCTGTGGCTGCGCATCGGCGAGCCAGGGCAAAACTATCTCGAGGCGTTGAACACCCTGCAAGCCGACTGGCAGAACCACGCGCCGCCCCAGCGCTTGAGCGAGGACTACTACGCCGTGACCCGCCGCTACGACGGTTTGCTCAGCCATTACAACCGACTGGCGCGCGCCAACTTCTGACGCGGCGCTCACGCCGGATCGCCCTCTTGGGCGACCCGGCGTGCCGGTCTTACTTGGCCTTGAGCTTGAGGTAGGACTGATGCAGATCCGAGGCCCAGCCATCAATCACGCTTTTCACGTCATCGGCCTTCATCACCTGCGAATCGTTTTCCAGCGGTTTGCCGGTGCCTTTGCGCACCACCTGCGCCGCCACTTTGTTGGTGCCACCCTCGAGGAACACCGCTTCGGTCGCCAGGGTGGTTTCCTGGTCGCGAATGCCGCTGGCAGTGCTGACCGCTGCCGCTACCAGGGCAATCGGAATCACTTCATAGGCGTGCAGGCCTTCGGTCTTGCTGCTCACGGCGGTGATCGCCGCGCGCACCACGATCACACCCGGTCCGGGGCCTGAGGCCAGCGGCAGGGATTTGCCCAGCTCACGCTTGAGCGCCTGATCGTAGTAGCTGGTGATGCCATTGAGGGTCTGCTGCGGAATCTTCACGGTGGGTTGCGGTTTGGGATAGAGCTGGGTCGGTTCGACGTAGACGCTGGTGAATTTGCTGATATCGATTTTCGGGTCAATCCAGCGCATCACCTCAGCCCCCGACGGGGATTTGGCCTCCCTCAGCTGGCTGTAGTCCTTGAGGAAGCCTGAATACTCATCGGGTGCGACGGTTTTGCTGGAGCAACCCACCACGCCCAGCGTGGCAATGCACAGGGTGCTCATCATTACGGCTAGCTTCATGCTGTAACTCCTGTCGGAAGGCCGAATTTATTGCGTCGGGGGAGTTACAGGTATAGCTAAAACCGCGCCGTTTGCGATCAGTACCCGCAATATTGCACAACACCTGGCCCGGACATCCGCCAGATCCGGGCCACTGCAGGTGCCTCGTTACCAGGTAGAGGTCTCCCCACTGCGCAACGCCATCTCCCGCCGGCTGTTGGCTCGCATCGCCTTGATCAGCGACACCGTGCCCACCAGCAGAATCGCCGCGCCGAACAGAAAATCAATGTTGTACAACTGGAAATCCTGCACCGGCCCCACCAGCACCGTGCGCACCACACCGATGCCCACCAGCGTGGCAAGGAAGTCGATCCCCGGCTCATCGCGGTAGAACACCAGCAGCAACGGCAGGCACAGCACCAGCAGCATCAACAGCACCACGACCTTGAACGAGCCTTTGCGCTCGACGCTGAACGCACATTCGTGGGGGCCGTAGGCTTTGTAGTCCACGTCGCGGATCATCGAGTTTTTCTCGTTGATGTAGTCGGCGCGGTTGTACTTCTGGATCGGCGTGAAGGTATTGGACATCTCCATCAGCGTGGTGATGTTCTTGAAGCGCAGGTCGATACGCTCGCTGCCCTTGAGGTAATACAGCACCGGCTTGTAGCCGTAGCGATAGGTGTCGAAGGGAAATTCGGTGACCCGGCCCTGAACGCTGATCGGGCGTGATTCGAGTTCGGCGAAGGCGCTCTTGTCGGTCGAGGCGAGGTTGCGGCTCAGGGGCAGGACTTTCACCTGTTCAAGGAAGATCGGCGTGACGCCAAACGACCACTGCAACGGCTCCAGGCGCAGACGCAGTTCGTTGCGGCCCAGGTCATAGCGGTTGAAGGTACGTTCGGAGACCACCACCGCGCCGCTGAGCATGAACTCGCCGCGCAGGTTGTTGGTGACGCGCAGGGTCAGTTGGTCCTTGCCCAGCAGCGCCGCTTCGGTGTTCGGCGGCGTGCCGCACCACGCGGTGCTTTCGCCCACGCCACCGAGCTGACCGCCACGGTTTTCGTTGAACACATAGATGTAACCGGCCCACAGCGTCACCATCAGCAGCAACGCGGTGATGCCCAGAATTTTTTTGCCCGGACTCACTGATCAGACTCCCTTCTTCGTTCCGTCGTCCAGCCGAAAACCCGCTGGCGACGGGGACTCTACCAAAAGGCCACCATCGACCCAAGGAAAAATCCCCGATTCATCAGGGTTCTAAGGGTTTCCCCTGCATCACCGGCGCCGGAACAACGGCCGCGGCTCGATCACCGAGCGCCCGTACAACACGCTCATCCCGGCCAGGCCCTTGAGCGCATCCTCGGCGGATTTGTCCTCGCGCACGGCGAAGCTGTCGAAACCGCACTGACGCATGTGGCTGAGCTGGTCGCGCAGCACATCGCCGATGGCGCGCAACTCGCCTTTCCAGCCGAAACGACTGCGCAGCAGATAGGCCTGGCTGTAGGCGCGACCGTCGCGAAAGTTCGGGAAGTCGAGGGCGATCAGTGGCAGCGAGGTGAGCCAGGGCAGCAGACTTTCGACGTCGTCGTCCGGGCCCAGCCAGACTGCGTGGGTCGAGGGCGATTCGAGCCAGTGGGCCAGCGGCAGAATCAACATCCCGGCGCTGGAATCCGTTTCAGGCGAGCGAATCAGCGTCCACGGATCATCCAGCACGAGCCGCGCCCCACTCGCCTCCATTCGCAGCAGATTGTTCATGCCGAGGCCTCCAGCGCTTTCGGATAGACCCGCTCCTTGAACGGCTCCAGCCCAATGCGCGCCACGGTGTCGACGAACAGTTCTTCAGCCTCGCGATAACGCACGAAGGTGCCGATGATCCGTTCGATCACCAGCGGCACTTCGGCGGCGCTGAACGACGGGCCGATGACTTTGCCCAATGCGCTGTTCTTGCCCTGGGCGCCGCCGAGGGTGATCTGGTACCACTCGCTGCCGTTTTTATCGACGCCGAGAATCCCGATGTTGCCGATGTGGTGATGGCCGCAGGCGTTCATGCAGCCGGAAATGTTCAGGCTGATGTCGCCCAGATCGTGCAGGTAATCGAGGTTCTCGAAGCGCGCCTGAATCGCCTGGGCGATCGGGATAGATTTGGCATTGGCCAGCGCACAGAAATCGCCGCCGGGGCAGGCAATGATGTCGGTCAGCAGGCCGACGTTGGCGGCGCCCAGCCCCTGCTCTTTCGCTTGCTGCCACAGCGCATACAACTCGGACTTGGGCACATCCGGCAGGACGATGTTCTGCTCATGGGCGATGCGGATTTCGCCGAAGCCGAAGCGCTCGGACCAGTCGGCCACCGCCAGCATCTGCGCATCGGTGACGTCCCCCGGCGGCGAGGCCAGGCCCGGTTTGGTCGACAGCACCACGCTGGTGTAGCCCGGCACTTTATGCGGCTGCACATTGCGCGCGACCCAGCGGGCGAACGCCGGGTTGTCGGCCAGGTGCGTACCGAAATCCAGATCAGTGCCCGCCAGCGGGCGATAGCTCGGCGGCACGAATGCACTGGCGACGCGCTGGTATTCATCCTCGGTCAGTTGCGCCGGGCCGTCCTTGAGGTGTTGCCATTCCTCTTCGACTTCCCTGGCGAACGCCTCGATGCCCAGCGCCTTGACCAGAATCTTGATCCGCGCCTTGTATTTGTTGTCGCGTCGGCCGTGGCGGTTATAGACCCGCAGCACCGCCTCGACGTAAGACAGCAAATGCTGCCACGGCAGACCGTCGCGGATCTGCAGGCCGAGAATCGGCGTGCGTCCCAGACCACCGCCGACGATTACCCGAAGCAGCATCTGGCCGTCGCGACCGGGGTAAAGGTACAGGCCGATGTCGTGCATCATGATCGCCGCGCGATCCTGCTTCGCCGAGCAGATGGCGATCTTGAACTTGCGCGGCAGGAACAGGAATTCCGGGTTGATCGTCGACCATTGCCGCAGGATTTCGGCCAGCGGACGCGGGTCGATCAGTTCGTCCGCCGCGACCCCGGCAAAGGCTTCGGTGGTGATGTTGCGCACGCAGTTGCCCGAGGTCTGGATCGCATGCATGTTGACCTGCGCCAGACGTTCGAGAATGTCCGGCACCTCGTGCAGTTCGATCCAGTTGAACTGCAGGTTCTGCCGGGTGGTGAAGTGACCGTAGCCACGGTCGTAGTCCCGGGCGATGCTCGCCAGTGTGCGCATCTGCTCGGCGCTCAGGGTGCCGTAGGGAATCGCCACCCGCAGCATGTAAGCGTGCTTTTGCAGGTACAGGCCGTTCTGCAGGCGCAGCGGCAGGAACTCTTCTTCGCTCAACTCCCCGGCCATGAAGCGCTCGACCTGATCGCGAAACTGCGCAACGCGCTCGAACACCAGCGCCCGGTCGTAATCATCGTACTGGTACATGCAGCGGCTACCTCATCAGAACTTCAGCACACTCCTGTGGGAACGAGGCTTCTAGAGATTGCGCGATCTGGCGCAATCTCTAGAAGCCTCGTTCCCACAGATTCCTGAAAGCACTATGACGTTGCAGCGCAGCCCGTTACAGATTCACCTGAACGCATAAAAACCGTATCAGGGCGCGGCAGATGGCCGCAGGCAGCGCTTTGATCTGATCCGCATAAATGAACAATTCCTGAGCCTGTTTTGTTTCCGGTGGGGTTTCTACAGTGCAGCTCGTGCCAGACCGGGTGGCCTGGCAAGACTTTGCAACCGTGGATGAACTGACCATGAGCACAGCAACAATCGGACAGGCTTATAACTACAAGGTCGTCCGCCAATTCGTCATCGCGACTGTTTTCTGGGGCGTCGTGGGCATGGCGATGGGGGTATGGATCGCCTCGCAACTGGTATGGCCGGACATGAATCTCGACCTGCCGTGGACCACCTTCGGCCGCTTGCGACCGTTGCACACCAGCCTGGTGATTTTCGGCTTCGCCGGCAGCGCACAATTCGCCGCCAGTTACTACGCCGTGCAGCGTACCTGCCAGGTGCGGCTGTACTCGGACAAACTCGCCGCCTTCACCTTTTGGGGCTGGCAATCAGTCATCGTGATCATGCTGGTCACCCTGCCGCTGGGCTACACCACCACCAAGGAATACGCCGAGATCGAATTCTCCGGCGCGGTGTGGATGGCCGTGGTCTGGGTCGCGTATGCCGTGGTGTTCTTCACCACCGTGGTGCAGCGCAAGACCAGGCACATCTACGTCGGCAACTGGTTCTTCGGCGCGTTCATCCTGGTGATCGCCATGCTGCACGTCGTCAATCACCTGTCGATTCCGGTGGACTGGTTCAAGTCCTATCCCGTGTATTCCGGCGCCACCGATGCGATGGTGCAGTGGTGGTACGGGCACAACGCGGTGGGGTTCTTCCTGACCACCGGGTTCCTCGGGATGATGTATTACTTCGTGCCCAAGCAAGTGAATCGACCGGTGTATTCGTACCGGTTGTCGATCGTGCACTTCTGGGCGCTGATCACCCTGTACATCTGGGCCGGCCCGCACCATTTGCACTACACCGCGCTGCCGGACTGGGCGCAGTCGCTGGGCATGGCGATGTCGCTGATCCTGCTGGCGCCGAGCTGGGGCGGGATGATCAACGGCATGATGACCCTTTCAGGCGCGTGGCATAAGTTGCGCACTGACCCGATCCTGCGCTTCCTGGTTTTGTCGCTGGCGTTCTACGGCATGTCGACCTTCGAAGGGCCGATGATGGCGATCAAGACCGTCAACGCCCTCTCCCATTACACCGACTGGACCATCGGCCACGTCCACGCCGGCGCCCTCGGCTGGGTGGCGATGATCACCTTCGGCGCGACCTATCACATGGTGCCCAAAGTCTTTGGCCGCGAGCGCATGCACAGCACGCCGCTGATCAATCTGCACTTCTGGCTGGCGACCATCGGCACGGTGTTGTACATCGCCTCGATGTGGGTCAACGGGATTACCCAGGGCTTGATGTGGCGGGCGATCAACGAGGACGGCACGCTGACTTATTCGTTCGTCGAAACGCTGCAGGCCAGCCATCCGGGGTTCATCGTGCGCTTTGCCGGCGGGGTGTTCTTCCTCAGCGGCATGTTGCTGATGGCCTATAACGTGTGGCGCACGGTGCGGGTGGCGGATGTTGCGATGGCCCACCGTGAAGCGCAGATCGCCTGATCAAGGGAGCTGGTCATGTTCGATGTTTTATTGAATGTGTTGGGTGTGGTCTTTCTATGGCTGGCGGTTGAGTACTGCTTGCGCTACGAGACGGCCGAAAGCCTGGATGAGGCGAGTCTGACGCCGTTTGCCGATGATCCGGAGGTGGCGCGGCGGGTGGAGTTGGCTACCGGTAAAACCGTGAAGGCGGTGGCGCCGGAGGTGGCGAAGCCGGGGTGGGTCAATCTCAAGATGTGAGCGACTTCCAATGATCGTTCCCACGTCGAGGCGTCGAACCTTCTGCGTGGGAACGATCAAGTGTGTCAACCTCGGTCGCGGGGGATCAGGCTCTGCAGTTGCTGCGCGAGAAAATTCGCATCGAAGGCAAAGGTATCCGGGTCCTTCAAGCCATTGGTCTTGCGCCACTGCCACTCCCCGCCCGGTAGCCCCACCAACGAAACACTCCCGTAACGCGCCGCTGTCAGCCCCATCACCGCCAACGAAATCTGCCCGCCGCTGCCCATCACATCCGGCACGAACTCCACCGGTTTACCGGTAATCACGATGCTCAGCTTTTCAGTCTTGAAGGTTGAGGTCTCAACCGGGGTGCTCGGCCCGGACGCCACATAGGGTTCGCGATTTACCGCCAGCAACCCCGGCGCCTGCACCGGTTCCAGCCATTGCTGGATCTGCCCGAACAACTCGGTAATTCGTGTAGCCCAGGTCGCCGACTGCGTCTCGAACAGTTGCTTCTTGTGCGCTTCGCTGTCGGCATAGTGGCGAAGCATCTCGCCCAGTTGCTGTACGTCGTCCATCTGATTGCCCTCGAAGAGTAGCGATACCGCGAAGGTCGATCATGGCAGGTTCAATGAGTCGACGTACGACAAAACGTGGATCAGATGGCTGATACCTCACCGACAGATTCGACGAACGGGAGGTTTTTTCGGGGTTTACCTGTCAGATCTGACAGTAGGCAAAAAGCAGTATGCGGTGTTTGATGACGGTACCCGATGCAGGTCACGCAACTACCGTCAAGGACACTGGAGTGCAAAAGATGAATAGCCCGTTTGTGGTGTATCCCGCGAAAGTCGTTGGGGGAGTCCAGAACCCTATTTACTACCCCAACCCTGCTGTGAAGCCTCACTACGGCATACCCCTTGCGCTCTTCAACATGACCAACGATTCGCTGCGCCTGGAGATTATTCCCTGGGACAATCAGACGGTGAACGACAGTGCCTGGTTGATCATCAACAAAGGCACTCCAATGTTCATCAAATCCATTCAAACGGGAGAAGAAAACAAGTCTTTCGACCACAACGTCCCTAAAGCCTTTTTCAATGACGGCATCAACACGCTGGTGGTGCGGGTCACGAATACAGTGGAGCCCGAAGGAACGGATTCAATTGAACTGTTGACGCTCGTCCACATTCCGCGCCCGGGGGGAGAAGTGCCAGGCTCCGGGGACAATTCGAACCTGATCCTGTCGCTGTCCCACACAAGCGTGGGCCCCATAGAGGCGGCAAACGGAGTCGATGCCACACTGACCTACACCTACATGCGAGAAGGCGACGACATCAATCTTGATCTTGATGGCAGGGCCTATCCGCATAAAGTGACCGCAGCAGAGGCTAAGCGTGGCCAAGTGGTAATAAAGCTCCTTGCCAAAGACTTCTGGCAGGACAACGCGCAATTCGCCATTCGTTACCGAGTGACCGACAGCCTCAGCAACTCATCAGGGCCATTATCGATCTGGTCAAAAACCACCACCGTCGACGTGCATGTGAAACAGCCCGACCTGGACTTGCTTCCTCCCAAAGTACTGGAAGCAACGGGCTCGAACGGTACAGTGCTGGACTTCGACAAGAACTTTTACCAAGCACAACACGCGACCGTAGACGTGAAGTACACAGGCTCGGCGCCGGGACAGACCGTCAAGGTTTACTGGACGGGTCGCGCCACCACCTACGGCAGCGAGATTAAAACCGTTACATACGCCGGGCAAACGCTGAGGTTTCTCATACCTCGACATGAGGTGATCGACTGTTTAGGCAGCAAGGCTGAAGTCACCTATACCGTCAAGATTCCGAATGACCCGAAGACCTATCTGTCCAGGGATCTCGATCTGACCGTCACCGCTCAGAAGCACCACCTCCCGGAACCGACGCTCAACGCGAGCAGAACCAACCTCAGAATCTATTACCCCACCCTCGAAGCACAATATACGGGGCGTATCTCGTTGCTCGTCGGCACCACCCGTTACGACAGCAGCGAGTTTCCTGTCACTCAGTCCTCCTACACCGATGTCGCGGTTCCGCAAAGCTGGTACAGCGGCAATCAGGGAAAACCAGGCCTGTTCAACTTCACTATCCGGCGCACGGGCTCTCTCGACAACATCATCTTTTCCTGGTTTCTCAGGCTGACGCTTTAAGGGCCGCAGCGTCGGCAGCAACTCCACAACTTGCCCGCAAAAAGCTGAGGACACATCATGCACAGAATAATCGGCGCACCACGGATGGCGTTGCTGGCTGTTTGCGCGCAAATGGCAACCTCTCCGGTCGACGTGCGCGCATCCGAGCGCACAGACGCAGACAGCTACATCCAGACGGTAGAACGCTGCACGAGTTACGTCGCCAGCGCGCAATGGATCTACCGGAGCTACGAGTGGACGCTTTCCATCAAGCCAACCGACTGTGCCAGACGCACACCTCCGGAAGGGACGGCCTATTTATGGGACGAACTCAGCCGCGATTACGCCAACAGCCGTTACTGGACAAACACCCATGGCCTGCGCCACCAGTTGATCTGTCATCTGATGGTTGCCCGGGACAAGCCGGAATGGAACCTGGAGCCCTGGCGTCCTGACGTAGGGCTTTCAAAAACAGTGGCAGAAGGTTGTAACCACGAAAAGCCGTTACCTGAAATAGCGCCCTGAACGCAGGCTGAACAGCAAACGCGCGATGAATCCGAGAAACATCGACCTGACCATCGTGATTGCAACAGTGTTCCAGTACGTCGACGCGGATCAACGGGTCAAGCCGTAACCCGACGCAGCCGCGCCATGCTCAAGGTATCGACCCACTGCCCGTCGCGCACGGCGTAGTCGCGAAACAGGCCTTCGGTCTCGAAGCCGAACTTGCGGTAAAGACCGATCGCCGCCTCGTTATCGGCGTACACCGAAAGCTCGACCCGGTGCAGGTTCATCCAGTTGTCGGCGATATCCAGCGCCGCTGCCAACAGCTTCGAACCCACGCCCTTGCCCTGCCACGCCACCGCAACGGCCATGCCAATGCTGCCGGCATGGCTGCGGCGAATTCGCGAGTATTGTTCCAGCCCCAGATTGCCGATCACCACCCCCTGATGCAGCGCCACCAGTTGCACCACCCGCTCGTTGTCCGGCGCCAGACGTTTGCGCCAGACCTCGGTGGTCTGAAACGGCATCTGCAACACCTGCCGGGTCACGGCCGGGTCGTTATAGAGCGCGGTGATGCCCTCGACGTGGGATTCGTTGAAGCGCTCGAGATGAATGGCGGGGTTGTGCTCAGGCATGAAAGATCCCTCCTGGATCAGTGCGTGGCCGGTCACTGTAAACCGCTTCTTCACGAACTCGCCATGACTGTTTAAAGCCGTTGACCGAAACGTCCGGCAAGCCACAACGCCTTGCGCCATTGCCTACGCATCCGCCAGAATCCGCCGGCTTGTGCGCCTTGAGGCTGGATCTTATCGTTTCCGGGTCGCTGACGAATCAGCGATCGGGTCTCGCAGCCCGCGATCTCTAGACGCACAACATCCTCCAGTTTATGGCGGCTGTACGTGGGAGACCCTCGGGTCTGCCGGTTCTAGAGTCCCGGTCTGCGACCCGCGTATAGCTGCCACCTCTTCGTATCGCAGCGAATCGTGGCGGCTCCATGACTCTGGAGATTCAATCATGATCAAACCAACACCCAACCCACCCGAAACCGACACCACCTCGCCCTACGAATCCCTCGACTCAAAAACCTTCCACGAAGCCGCCGAACGCGCCCTCGATCACTACTTCAATCCCCTACTCCCCAGAAAACCGCTGCTCAAGCCCAACACTCGCTACCTCATCGCCCCCGGCATCGACAGCGAAGAACTGCTGGCCGACGCCTGCGAAACCCTGACCTCGGCCAAAACCATGGCCAGCGATTTCGCCGGGATGATCGATGCGCCGCAGCGGCATGTGCTGCTGGGCATCGGGCAACTGATCATGCTGGCGGAATTGGCGGTGAATCAGGTGCTGGATAATCTGGAGGTGGCGGCGGATTCGGCTGTTTGATCCGCTAAAAAAGAACGGCCTGCGGGTCCATGTAGAAAACGGGGGTGAATCAATCATGACCACTCGTCACTACTGTCAGAGTTGACAGTAGCGATGCTCCAGGCGAATGGCGTTCGATGGCTGAGGCCACTGCGGCGTCATTCAAATCACGAAGGATCGTTTGCCATGAGCACCCAGAATCCGTTTTTCTCTTTTTTTACCACGCACCCGGGCGGGACCCCGCTGAATAACCCCGATATTACGCAATCCGAAGGCATTGAGATTGGAGCTGACGGGCCGCCCGGAGATCCGCTGGAAATAACCGACACCCATGGCGGCACCCTTAAGGTTCTGACGCCACCCGACAGCGTGTTTAACCAGAGCGGCCGCTACCTCCATCAGGAGCTGAACATGCTTGACGGGATGCACACCTTTGGCTTGCGTGCAAACTCAAGTTCGGCACCCTTCGACCAATGGAAGTTGACCGTGAGTGCTTCGGAGTCGGAAGTACCGATTCTTGTGGAAGTTCTCGGGGATAATAATGATGATCCGACCACCGTTGATCTGGACAAGATGAAGGGTGGGCCGTTGTGGGCGCTGGTTCACTTGGTTCCCTCAATTTGGCAAGGGGGGGATCGGATTCATCTAACGTTCGAGGCATGGTTGAATGGTGCGATGGTTGCCACCCACGATGAGACTTTGCCGATCGGCCATGTTCCGGGGCAGTTTTCTTGGCCAATTCCCAATGTGAAGGTGGTTGCCAACAGTCAGGTGAAGGTCAAGTTCGAACACATCAGGGCAGGCAACGTCATCGGGGTTTCCAAAACCGCCGAGGCGCAGGTCGTGGGGGTCAGTGCGCCTGAACTGGTATTCGACACCTCTCCGGTTGAGTTGCCCGGCAAACATTTTTACGTTACGGCTCTCTCTGGAGAACTCCCTGAGTTCTACAAGCACCCATCTGCCCCAGCCCCCAAAAGTCATGTTCATCGGAAAGCGAGCGGCGGTAGTGGAATCATTACGTATCGTTCCAGCAACACAGACGTTGCAATGGTTGATTCAGAGGGAGGGGTATTCGCCAGAGCAAACGGTGTTGCAACTATCACCGCTAGTGATGAAGCGAATCAATCCAAGAGTTACGAGGTGAGAACGACGGGTATAGCGCAGCAACTTGTTCACGTTGAATCACAAACTTGGAAAATCGCCACGCAGATCGCAGCGGCGCACGATGGAAGACTACTAACGCTACAAGAACTTCAAGACCACTACCCCAGTTTCACCAACAAAAGTATATGGGTCGATGGAGCAACTCACTCTGTATGGTCATCGACTGAAGGGCCTGTCGGACATACTCGCAGCTTTTGGCTGCAATATTATAGTGGTCGGCAGTATATCCACTTGGATCGTCCAGACCATTTCGCTAATTCCATCTATCTAATACCATGACTCCTCGTTCACCCGCGACGGTCTGCACACACCAAGCAAAAATGACGGATTTGTTTAATGAAATAAATCCGTCATTTTTCACGCGATTATTCAAACCACTCCCGACGCTCACTAAACGTCCGCTGAATCAGCTCCAGCAGCACCTGCACTTCCTCAATATCCTGCGACTCGTTGTTCACCGCCAGCCAAGCCTGCAACCGCATCGCCTCGTCAAACAACCCCGGCAGCGCCACCAATCCGCGATCAAACCGGCTCATGTACATCGGCAGCAAACCAATGCACGCGCTGCAGCGGATCATCTCCAGCATCAGCTCGTAAGACTGCATCTGCACCACCCCGGCCAACCGCTGTTCGACCAGTTCATTCCACGGTCGAAAGCTGTCGATCTGCCGGTCATGCTGCCATTGCACCAGCATGAAATCGGCGAGGTCATCCGGGCTTTCCGGGCGTGCAGTCACGCGGGAGTAGCGTTTGGCGATGTGCGGCTGGTATTCCAGTTGCGCGAGGCATTGCGGCTCGCTGGTGGCGAAAGTCGGGCCGGGGTGCGGGGTGTCGCCGTGGGCGAGCCACAGCACAAGGTCGGCGCTGACGGCGCGCAGGGCCAGTTCGCTGTCGAGGGCGATGATTTCAAGACGCACGCTGGCGTTGCGGCGCAGCAGTGCGATGAGGTCGCGACCGAGGATGTCATGCAGGATCGATTCGGCGACGGCCAGCCTTATCAACGGCTGCTCGATCACCGGCAGTTTGCGTTCGTGGGCCAGGGCGATCAGTTGCGCCTGCAACTGCTGGCCTTCGCGGGTCAGGCTCAGGGCGCTGCCCTGAAAGCTGAACAGCGCGCATTGCAGTTGCTGTTCGAGCTGCGCCAGTTGCTTGCGCAACAGGGTCGAGCGCACGTTGAGGCTGCGGGCGGCCTGCATGAAGCAGCCGCATCGAGCGCTGACCAGAAAGTATTGCGCGACGTCGCCGTCGAGGGTCGCGGCTTGCGCCAGCCAGGGTTCGTCCTTGTCCCGGGGCCAGCGGAAATCGGCGCTGCTCTGTCGTGCTGCAGGTTCGGTGAATGACATCGATGACTCCCTGTCGATCTTTGTTTGGGGGTGCAGCGTTTAGGGTTTGGTCTCCAGCACCTTGTTGAGCTCGGCGCCGTCGATGCTCAGCGTCGCGGTGTTGAGCATGCCGTCCAGATAGGCCTGGGCGATCTGCTCCTGACGCTGGGCACGCAGGGCCTGGGTCAGTTGGTCACGCAGTTCGTCGAGGGTCGCGGTGCGGGCCGGTTGTTGTTCGGTGAGTTTGATCACGTGGAAACCGGCGCTGCTTTGAACGGGATCGGAAACCGCGCCGACCTTGAGCCGCGCCACCGCACCACGCACTTCCGGCACCAGTTGCTGCAACGGTTGCAGGCCGCTGTCGCCGCCGCGTTCGGCAGTGAGGCGATCCTGGGAAAATGCCTTGGCCAGCGCTGCAAAGTCCACCGAGGTTGCCTGGGCTTTCTTGCTCAGCTCCGTCGCCTGCTTGCGCACGGTTTCAAGACTCTGCGGCTCATTCACCCCGAGGAAGATCTGACTGACCCGATACAGCGCCGGCGTCTGCCAATTGGCCTTGCCGGCGTCATACGCCTGCTGCAACTCGGCAGCGCTCGGGTAATCCGCCGGCACCTGGCTCACCGACTGCAAATAGTCGCGGAACACGATCTGTTCGGTGGCGGCGCGGGTCTGCCGCACCACGTCCGGACGCTGCGCCCAGCCTTGGGCGTCGGCCTGTTCCAGCACGGCTTTTTCGGCCAGGCGTGAACGGATCCAGCGCTCCAGCGCCTCGCGATTGCCGCGCAGTTGCTCGCGAGTCTGTGGTGGTACGGCCGCCAGCAGCGCCTGCAATTCCTCCGGTGAGACCTGCTGATTACCCAACCGTGCCACCGCAGGCCCGGCATTCGCCGCAATCACCGGCGCCGGTTGCTGGGCGGCGACCGGGTCATTGCCCGGCCGCACCACCAGCGCCACGGCCACCACCAACAGCGCCACCGCAGCGGCGCTGATTACCATGGCAGGTTTGGTCACAGTGCGACTTCCTCTTGCTCAACCTTGGGAGCCTGGGCGACGGCGGCGGACTGGGTGAAATCACGCAGGTACACAATGAATTCCTGCAGCAGGCGATCCCACAATTCCAGGTTGCCGCGCAGGTGATCGTTGCTGACGCCCGCAGCCACCACCACGTCCATTTCCATCACCAGAAACTCGCCCTGCAACGACAACCGGGCAAACCGGCGAGTCGCGTTCCACTGCTCGGCCACACCCGCCGGCAATTCACCCTGTACCCGCAACGCACAGCTGAAGGTGAAGTCGACGTAACTGCCCTGCTCCGCCACCGACGGGTTGCCGAAACGCACGGCGTAACCGATGCCCTGGCTGGCGCTGAGCAACTGGACGATGCCGTTCTGTTCGGTCTGGTTGACGCGGTAACCGGCGGCTTGCAGCACGTCGGTCAGGGATTGCGGGGATACGTGGGAGATCAATTGAGTCATGACTTCTTCCTTGTCTATCAGTGTGCAATCGCGGCTTGCGGCGCGTCGAATTGGGTCTTGTACAGCTCATCGCCAAAGCCCTGAGCCAGCTCATCGAACTTGACCCGGGCGCTGCCGGCGAAGGGCTGGCGGATCTTCATCACCTCGGCCACATCGATGTTTTCGTAGGCGGTGAGAATCTGCTTGGCCACCCCATACATTTGCTGATTCTTGACCGAACATTGCTGTACTTGTGTGTCACGTTCAGTCAATTGCGCTTGAAGCTTAGACCGTTCGGCCTCTTTGGCACGGGCCATGACCAACAGCTCGTCGTAGGCTTTTTTGAACTTGCCGATCTGCTCGTTACTCGCCGCGACTTGCGCCTGGGCCTGGCTGTGCAGGCTTTGCTGCTGCCCGGCCAGTTGCTCGGCGAGGCCTTTGGCCTTGGCCAGTTCGGCGGTCAATTGCTTGATTTGCGCCTGGGCTGCCTTGGCCTCGTTCTGCGCCGCCAGTTGCGCGGCGCTGGCCTGGGCCTGCTGGCTTTGCAGGGTTTGCAGCTGCTGGGTGGTGCTGCGCAATTGCGTGCGCAGGCGTTCTTCCATGCCTTCGGCGCTCGCCCCGGTAGCGATCAACATCCCGAGTCCAAGCCATAAAAAGCGGATTTTCATAACCCTCTCCCGGCGCCTTAGAAGCGCGTATTGATCTCAAGCTGCATGACGTCGATGTCGAACGGCGCGCCATACACCGCCTCCGAACTCAGCCAGCGGCCGGTGGCGTAGACGTTCTTCGCCAGACCGTAATTGCCGCCCAGGAAGTAGCCCTTGGCGTTGGTGCCGCCGAGGTGGAACGACGAGTCGTTGAAGCCGTCCGGCAAGGCATCCGGCTGGATGTACTTGTAGCCGGCGAACAGGTTCCAGTCGCCCTGCTTCTTCAGCTCCAGTGCGTTGCCGAGGGTGAACTGGACCATCCACGCATTGGCGCCGCTTTCGATGTTGCCGTTGCTGTCGAGGTTGTTGACCAGTTGCCCGGCCGAACGCTTGCGCATGTCGCCTTCGTCGTAGCCCAGGTTGTGGATGTAGTTGCCCTGGCTGCGCAGTTTGAAGTCTTCGGGAAGGTCGGCGTCCCACACCACGTTCAGATCCAGCAAGTTGAATTCGGACGCCAGGCCGACGAACTGCGGTTGTGGCGTGGTGCTGGGGTTGAGCGGGTTCGGCGTGATGTCACGCAGCAGGAACACGCTGTTGCCCTTCTGCATGAACGCCGCGCGGGTGCCGTCGCTGTCGCAGCCCGGCGCGCCGGCCCACGGTTCGCAAGGGCTGGAACGCTGGCCTTCGATGTCGTCGAAGCGGTAGTAGGCCAGCGCGCCTTTCAGGCGGTTGTTGCTGTTGATCGCCCATTTGGCGCCGATCTGCGCGCCGTACAGCCATTTGTTGTCGCTTTCTTCCTTGTCGAAGCCGTTGCTGGTGGTGGTGTCGTTGGTGTAGTCCACCGGGAACGCGCCGACGGTGCCGAACACGCCCCAGTCGCGGCTGAGCTTGTGGTCGAAAATCGCCGCCACGCCGTCGAAGTTCAGGTCGTTGGAATACAGCATGTCGGTGGACATGAACGGGTTGGCGAAGCGGCCACCGGTCAGGGTCAACTCATCCGAGGGTTTCCAGGTCAGATACCCCTGATCGAGCCAGATGTCTTTTTTCGAGAAGCCGCCGCCGAGGTTCTGGGTGGTCGACACCGGGTTGTTGTCCGAGCCGGTGCCGATGCGGATGCCGGCGGTCCATTGCGGCGAAATCTCCGCTTTCATGCCCAGCCGGGCGCGCAGGCGGAACAGGTTTTCGCGGTCTTCGCGGGTGTTGAGCAACGGCGGCAACGCGGTGCTGCTGTTGGGGTTCACGTCGTACGGGCCATTGTTGTTGAGCTTGGCGAAGTCGACGATTTCGTTGCTGTTGTTGCCCGAGTAATAGCGCGATTCGTCACGCAGACGAATGTCGCCGTCAAAGCTGATGCGTGACGCCCAGTCCGGGAAGGTGTTGGGCGCGGCCCAGTTTTCCTGCTTGGCGGTGGCCATGACCTCGGCCTTGACCTGATCGCGGATCTGGTCGCGCACCGCGGCCGGCACGTATTGCACCCGCACATCCCCCGGCGCAGCGACCGGCCCCGCCGCCACGGCGGTGGACGCCGCAGCCTGCTTGGCCTGGGCCGCTTCGTTCTGGGCCTGGGCGATCAAAGCGTCGGCCTTGTCCTGTTTCAGAATGCCTTGCTCGACCAGCAAGCGGATCAGATTGATCGTGGCGTTCTCCGAGGGCGCAGGCGCTGCCGCGGCCTGACCGACCAGGGTCGCGATGACCATGCCGACCGCCAGGGACAATCGATTCACGTTGGAAATCATCTGCACACAACTCCTTTTCATACAGCTTTATGAATTCGGTTAACCCGGACGCCGTCCTTGCAGGGACATGCGCACAGGCAAGGTGATGGAGGCCGGGGGCCGTTCGCTCAGATGGGGCGCGTTACGCAATGCGGCCAGCACCTGACTGTCGATCTCGGGGTTGCCGCTGGACTTGGTCAGCTCGACCCGGGTGATCTCGCCGACGCTGCTGAGCCACACATCGGCCTGCAGCGAAAACGCGAGGTTGCGCAGGTCGGGGTTCTCGCGCAGCAGCTTCTGGAAGGTGAACGCGAGGAACTGGCTGTAGGTGCCGTTGCCCAGTCGCCCACCGCCGGAACCGGCCATGCCGCCGCCCTTGCCCGCGCCGATGTTGAATGCGTCGCTGCCGCTCTGGGCGTCGCCGTCCATTTGCATCGGGTTGGCCAGGTCGTCCGCCGGCGATGGCGGTGCTTCTTCCTCGGGCTTGACCTCCTCTGGCTCTGGCGTTGGCTCGGGCTCGACGACTTTTTCTTCCACCGGGGTTTCCGGCTCCGGCGGTTTTTCCGGCGGCGGCGGTGGCGGTGGCGGCAAGGGAATGATCGTCGGCACCTTGGGCGCCTCCCGGCGGATGCCGCTCATGTCGTTGGCCCACTGCCACAACAGAAACGCCGCGACGGCGCCCAGCAGCAGCCCGGCGCCCCACTTCACGTAACGCAGTGGCGACTTCTTCACCGGCAAAGGCTCGATTGGCAGTTGTGCAGTCATCACTCAGCCCTGCGTCGGTTTGCCGGTGACGAGACCGACCTGGGACAGTTCGAGCCGGCGCAGCAGATCCAGCACTTCGATGACCTTCTGGTACTGCACCGTGGCGTCGCCGCGCACGATCACCGGGAAGTCCGGGTTCTGCGCCTTCTCGATGCGCAGGCGCTCTTCCAGCTCCGGCAGGGTCACCGGGTAAGCGTCGAGGAATACTTGCCCGCCGTCGTTGACTGAAATCGCCTTGGTCTTGGCCTCGGACAGCGACACGGCGGCGCTGGCCTTGGGCAGGTTGATCTGGATCCCGGAGACCTGCGCGGTGGCGGTGAGGATGAACATCACCAGCACCACCATCAGCACGTCCACCAGTGGCGTGATGTTGATGCTGTCCACTGCGGCATCTTCGTCATCGTCGTGGGAGGCATTTACGGACGCCATGCTTGTGCTCCTCAGGCCGGTACGGAGTGGTTGGCGTGATGCCCGCGCTGATGCGCCGCTTCACTGGACTGACCTTCGCCGTGCATCTCCGCCAGACGGGTGATGAACTCGTCGACGAACACGCGCATGTCGGCGCTGACCTCTTTGTTGCGGGTGATCAGGCGGTTGTAGCCAAACAGCGCCGGGATCGCGACGAACAGGCCCATGGCGGTGGCCAGCAACGCGGCGGCCATACCCGGCGCAATGGCGTTGATGTTGACGTCGCCGGCCATCGCCGTGCCGAGGAACACCACCATGATCCCCAGTACGGTGCCGAGCAGACCGATGTACGGGCCGCCGGCGATAGCGTTGGACAGGGTCGAGAGTTTCGAGCCCAGTTGCTGGTTTTCCCGGGTGCGCACGCCGTCCATCGAGCAACGGATGGCTTCGATGGTCGCCGCCGAAACCGACGAGGTATCGGCGCCCTGCTCGCGGCGGGTGCGGATCTCTTTCACGGCCACCAGGTACAGGCGCCACAGCGGCGAGTGCTGCAGACGCTGGGCGAGTTGGGCGTCATCGGCAAACATTTCCAGGCGGGTGCCGACCTTGGCGAACTGCACGCGAAAGTCTTCGTTGGCGGCGGTGACACGGCTCAACGTGCGGTTCTTGCGCAGCATGATGATCCACGACTGGAACATCATCAGCACCAGCACCGCGATGATCACCCAGGCGTCCACCGGCACCGCGTTGAGCAGGAAGCCGAGGCTGCCGAATCCGAAGCCGGACTGTTCTTCATCGACGCCGTAAGCCACCAGTTTTGACTCGGCGCCCTGGGACGTGGCGTCGGCCAGCAACAACGGCGCCGGGCGGGCGACTTTCGACAGGCGCAGTTCATCAATGGCGCCCACGAATGGCTGGAACGCGCTCGGGAAAAGATCAGCACCAATGGCCATGACCGAGTTGAACGCCGGCATCGCCTGGGCCAGTGCCGCACCTTCGCGACCGTTGATGTACAGCGTCACTTTCGCGCCTTCAGCGGTCAGTGCGACGTGCTGCCATTGGCCCGGATTCAGCGGTTGAGTGGCAACGGCGCGCTGGCCGTCGATCTCCACGAACGGTACGCCCTGATTCACACCGACCAGCAGGCTGTTGGCGCCTTCGCGGCGGGCCAGGATCAGTTGCTCGCCATCGGCCTGATCCAGACGCAACCAGGCACTGAAGGTGAATGCGCTGCCAGCGTTGTGCTGCAACGATGGACTGGCTGGCAGCAACAACGGCTGGCCGCTGAACTGCAAGGCCCGCCCGACTACGCCGTCAATCGCGGCGCCGGTCGCGCTTTGCGCCTTGTTGCCGTAAGCGGTGGTGTCTTTCGCCGGGGTGCCGGTGGCGCCGTCGAAGTGATAGAGCGCGGTGTAATTCGGATCGAACGTCAGTTGGCCGTTGCCGGTGGCCGGCGCCTTCTGGTTGCCGTAGTACATCCAGATGTCCTGCCGCTGACCGCCCTCGACATTCGGCACATCGACCCAGATCAGCGCCATGCCCATCAGTGCGTCGAAACTTTCGATCTGGTGGTTGAGCACGGTCTTGTCATCGGCGGCGACGAAGCGCAGGTCCGAGCCGTCCTCTTTCACGCCGTCGAAGGTGAAGTTGCCGGTGTGCAGGCGCACCAGCAGCGCGGTGCGACCGAGGGCCTGATTGATCGCGGCGCCTTGCGGCGTGGTGTCGACGGCGATCTGTTTGCGGTAGTGCCAGTCGTCCTGCCACCAGGCCTGAGCCGTGGCCGGGAGCACGAAGCCCAGGCAGATCAACAACGAAAGGAAAAGGCGCTGCATGAAAAGTGCTCCTGTTAGAAAGTGGCCTGAAGGTTGAAGTGCAGGCGCGATTCCTGTTTCGAGGTGTTCGGCCCTTCGAGTAGCGGGTAGCCCCAGTCGAGGCTGCCGGACAACCATTTGCTCAGGCTGGCGCGGGTGCCGAGGCCGACGCTGGCCAGGGCGTAATTGGCGTCCTGATCCGGCAGTTCGTCGCGCAGGTACAGTTGCGCGCCTTCGGCGAAGGCGTAGAAGCGCCAATCCTGCATCCAGCCGCCGACGTACTTGGCCAGCGACGGTGTGCGCAGCTCTTCGCTGAGCAGGAAGCCGTCATCGGCGGTGCGTTCGGCGGCCAGATAACCGCGTACCGAAGTCGCGCCGCCGGCGGAGAATTGTTCGTTGGAAACCAGTGGCCCCGACGCCAGCTGGAACGCGGCTTTGCTCGCGCTCTGCCAGTCGCTGTCGAAGGTCCAGGTGAAGTTGGTATCACCCTTGAGCACGGCGAAACTCGGGTTGGCGCGGTAGCGTTTGTAGTCGAAGTCTTCGTCGGAACTGCCGTAACCGAAGAGGCTGCGGGTGGCGGCGACCAGGCTCAGGCCGAGACCGAGCTGGCTCTTTTCGCTGTAGCGATAGCCGTTGTAGGCGAAGGTGAACGGTGCATATTTGAGCGGCACCTTGTCGCTTTCGCCGGACAGCGTCAGGCGCTCGTCGAAGTCCTTGAAGTCGATGCCCACCGACAGCGAGTTCGACCAGTTGCCACTGGACGGGATCGTGTAGATCGCCGCTACGCCGTATGAATGGCCCTTGCCGAGCACGTTGCTGCCGCCGAGGGTGGCGACGTTGCTGTCGGACTGGTAACCGGAGAACTGCACGCTCCAGCGCTCGGTCAGCGGTGCGGTGTAGGAGCCGGACCAGACCTTGGCGTTGTCGGTTTCCTGAGGCGCAGTGAAGAACGTCAGGTTGACGCTGTGCCCCAACTGCCAAAGGTTGTTGTAACCAAGGCTGGTGACGGTGCGCAGTTTTTCGGTGTCGGCGCTGTAGTCGTTGTTCAAACCGACGCTGGCGGTCCACGGGTTCTGGTCTTCGACCTGCAAGTCCACGTCCATGGTGCCGGGGCGCTGGCCTTCGCGCACCAGTGGCATCACCTGGCGACCCGGGGTCTTGTTGAGCTGCGCCAGTTCGCCCTGGACCTTGGCAAAGTCCGGTACCTCGCCTTCCTTCAGCGCCGGGACGTTGTCGCGAATATCCAGCGGCGAATAGTGTTTGGCGCCGACCACCCGCACCCGGCCGACCTTGGTTTCGCTGACTTGCAGGTAGACGATGCCGTCGGCCACCGCCTGCTCCGGCAGTTCGACGAACACCGATTGGTAGCCGCGCTCCTGATAGGCCTTCTGCAGGGCATCCCGCGCGCCTTCGATGTCGCTCAAGGCTTTTTGCGGGCCGAGGAACGGGTACACCGCTTCCTCGATCGCCCGCGCATCGAGCACGGTGTTACCGCGCACGAAGTATTCGTTGACGTCCACCAGACGCTGCGCCGCTGCGTTTTCGGCCTCCTCGGCGAACGCCGGCTGCACGCCGGCCGTCACCAGCAGCCAGCCCCACAGCGCCAGCCGTGACGTGAAAATCTGTTCCACACTACCCCCTGAAATTCGCGATGACCTGTTGGCGCTCGTGCGCCTTGCGTGTGCGTCAGTTACTGGCGTTGTTAATTGCTGACGTGCGGCGCCCCGGTGTGCTTGCCCAGCCAGGTGTGCAGCAGCGCGAAGTTCAGCGAGAACTCGGGCATCTGCAGCAGCGCGCCGCAGAACACCTCACCGATGATTTTCTGGATGAGCTGCACCGCACGCGGCTCGTTGAGCAGCGTGGCGATGTCGCGACTGAGGACATTGAAGCTCCAGACTTTCTGGTTCAGGCCCAGGCCGACGAACCAGCGGAACAGCAGGTTGTAATTGAGCTGTTCGTAGAGCTGCTGCTCGCTGGGCACCGAATACAGCAGTTGCAGCAGCAGGATGTGCATGACCGTCTGCGGGGCGATCAGCATGCCGGGCCGGGTATTGAGGTCGTGCAGAAGGTCGCGGTGGGCATCGAGCAAATCGTCGATCTGCGGGCGCAGCAGCACCAGCGAATGTCCCGGCGGAATGTAGCTGGAGACCTCTTTCAAGGCACCCTGCCAGTCATCCTGCGACACGATCCAGACCCACGGCGCGCCGTAGCGATACACCGAAACCGGCTTCTTGCGCGCGGCTTCGACGATCTTCGACAGGCGTTGATCGAGTTCCTGCATGCCCACTTTCGAGTAGCGTTCCATAGTCCCCATTGCCTCACTCCCGGCGTCCCGCCTCGGCTTGTGAAAAGCGGCCCTCAGGCCCCCTCAAGCGCGTTACATAGGCATGACCGGACTGGCGATGTGCTACCGAACTTTTGTCATAAAAGCTTCATTACAGAAATCGAGTGAGGTTTGGGGAAACCGCAGCAACACCGCGAAACAGGAAATTTCAGCGCTGCATTTAGGAAACGTCCTAACGCCAGGTCAGGAGCATCCCGGTTAGGTTTCGCGCTTCTTCGGTTACATGCAGAAAAACAACCATGGCGCGGGACAAGGACATTCCCCAGGTCTGGGAGCATCGCGGCGGAATGGCCGGTGGCGGAAACGGCAGGCTCATTCCCCGCGACATGACGCAGACCGAGTTGGCCGAATTCAAAGCACGGCAAGCGACCTACGATGCAATGATCGCCCGCCAGCAGGCGTATGAAGATCGGCACTTGCGCCAGATCGAGCAGCGTCCGCAAGCGCCCGGCCGGGGTTGTGTGTTCGCCAAAAGCTGCAACCTTTCGGACGGCGTGATCGATCACAATAATCCGGCCGGTTTCATCCCGACCGAACGGTTGGCCGAGTATGGTCAGTGGGCCGTCCTCGGCAGCCAGGTGCCGATCAGCGCTGAAGGCGTTCCGTTGAAGTGGGTGGCGGGCTCCGGCACCGGTCGGGCGCTAGGGCAACGGCTCGGTGGTTCGCTCGGGCTCAGCCTGCTGAGCGGCGCCAGTGCCGCCGGCACCCTGGCATTGTTGATCCCCAACACCGATATCTCGTCCGACAGCGCTTTCTACACCAACGAACAATACGCGCAGCTCACCTGCGGCCGTACCCGCGTGCGCTTCAATGCCAAGACACTGCCCGACGGCTCCATCAGTGCCTACGGCTTCTACACGGGTGGCAAGAAGGACTGGGAGTTCGTCCCGGTCATCAAAGCCCGGCAAGAAGGCGAACACTTCGTCGCCGACCTCGGCCACGGCATCGGGCTGACCTGGACACCCGCCGCCAACCCCGATGACGCCCCCTCCATCCCGGCCCTCGAAGGCGCCCCGCCGCTGCCGACGATCTGGGTGTATCCGCCGGGCGAGAAGACTGACCGCATCCTCGTTAATCCGCAGCATCCGCCGGGTTATCACGACGCAATCGTCTGGTTTCCGGCGAATGCGGGGCTGGCACCGATTTATGTGGTGCTCAGCACGCGGTATGAGCCGGGGGTTGTGACGGGGGTGGGTGAGGATGTGGAGGGACGATGGCTCGACACTGCCCGTTCCGGACTCGGAGCGCCAATTCCAACCAATATGGCCAGTCAATTAAGAGGACGTCGTTTCTCCAGCTTCGATGCATTCCGACGAGCGTTCTGGACCGCCGTATCGAAAAGGCCGGAATTGAGTTCCCAGTTTTCGCGAAGGGATCTGGATCGTATGCGAGCAGGAAAAGCCCCGCGTGTCGATATTTCGGATGTGGCAGGCTCAAGGATCTCGCATGAGATACATCACGTGGAGCTGATTTCAGAGGGTGGTCCGGTTTACGACGTCGATAACATGCGAGTTAACACACCTCGAAACCACATTGACGTACTGTCTAGTCCTGAAATAGGTTTACACCTGTTTCACCCCAACGCCCGATGCATCGCATCGGGCGTTTTGTATTTCAAC
>NZ_JBJXHJ010000017.1:0-139209 GCF_046487845.1 Pseudomonas sp. PHC1 | reverse complement strand
TGGCCTACGGCTACCGGGACAGCGAATTCTTTTTCATGAAGATCAAGAGCGACTTTCCCGGCAATCCGTGAAGAACCTAAAAAAGACCGCTGGTCGCGGTCTTTTTTGATGAGAGCATTGTGGATAACTCAGCTCTTCTTGATCTTCTCCGGCCGCTTCCAGCCATCGATGTTCTTCTGCCGCGCACGGCCAACGGCCAACTGGGCTTTATCCACATTCTGGTTGATGGTCGAACCGGCTGCAGTGGTTGCACCGGCAGAGATATCCACAGGGGCCACCAGCGAATTGTTCGAGCCGATGAACACATCCTCACCCAAGACGGTTTTCCACTTGTTGGCGCCATCGTAGTTGCAAGTGATGGTGCCGGCGCCGATGTTGGTGCGTGCACCGATCTCGGCGTCGCCCAGGTAAGTCAGGTGTCCGGCCTTGGCGCCCTCGCCCATGTGGGCGTTTTTCAGTTCGACGAAGTTACCCACATGGGCACGGGCTTCCAGCACGGTACCCGGACGCAGACGGGCAAACGGGCCGGCATCGCTGCCTTCGCCCAACACCGCGCCTTCAATGTGGCTGTTGGCCTTGACCACCACGCCCTTGCGCAGGGTGCTGTCCTTGATCACGCAGTTCGGGCCGATGACCACGTCATCCTCGATGACAACCTTGCCTTCGAGAATCACGTTGATGTCGATCAGCACATCGCGACCGACGGTCACTTCGCCACGTACATCAAACCGGGCCGGGTCGCGCAGGGTCACGCCCTGAGCCATCAGACGGCGACCGGCACGCAACTGATAATGACGCTCCAGCTCGGAAAGCTGTTTGCGATCATTGGCGCCCTGCACTTCCATCGGATCGTGAGGTTGTTCGGTGGCGACGGTCAGCCCGTCGCTTACTGCCATCTCGATCACGTCGGTGAGGTAGTACTCACCCTGAGCATTGTTGTTCGACAGACGACTCATCCAGTCTGCCAAGCGGTTGGCCGGCACGGCCAGAATGCCGGTGTTGCCTTCAGTGATCGCCCGTTGCGCTTCGCTGGCGTCCTTGTGCTCAACGATCGCGGCAACCTTGCCGTCCGCGTCGCGTACGATACGGCCATAACCGGTCGGGTCGGCCAGTTCAACGGTGAGCAGCCCCATCTGTCCGGGTACAACGTGCTTGAGCAGACGCTGCAGGGTCTCGACTTCGATCAACGGTACATCGCCGTAGAGAATCAGTACGGTATCGGCCGTGATGAAAGGAACCGCCTGGGCCGTGGCGTGGCCAGTGCCCAGTTGCTTGTCCTGCAGCACGAAATTCAGGTCGTCAGCGGCCAGACGCTCGCGCACTACATCGGCGCCGTGGCCGATGACCACGTGAATGCGCTGTGGATCAAGTTGACGGGCGCTGTGGATAACATGACCGAGCATGGAATCACCGGCAATCGGGTGCAGCACTTTTGGCAGCGCGGAACGCATGCGGGTGCCTTGACCGGCCGCGAGGATTACGATTTCAAGAGACATGACTGGCTACCAATCCTGGGTGGTCAGCAACTGCGACCGGGTTTGTAGAATTCTGGAAAGAAAAAAGGGTAGCCGAGGCTACCCTTTTTTATCAATCGCACAACAAGTGGCTGACGGATCAACCGCCAAACTTCTTGCGGATCTGCTGGACGGTGCGCAGCTGAGCTGCAGCCTCGGCCAGACGTGCGGACGCAGCTCCGTAGTCGAAATCTGCGCTCTTCTCATGCAGAGCAGCTTCGGCAGCCTTGAGAGCTGCTTGAGCCTGAGCTTCATCCAGGTCGGCGGCACGTTGCACGGTATCGGCAAGCACCTTGACCATGTTCGGCTGAACCTCGAGGAAACCACCGGAGATGTAGAACACCTCGGCTTCCCCGCCTTGCTTGATCAGGCGGATCGGACCTGGCTTCAGATTAGTGATCAGCGGCGCGTGGCCCAGAGCGATACCAAGATCACCCAGAGCACCGTGCGCAATCACCATCTCGACCAGGCCGGAAAAGATTTCTCCTTCCGCGCTGACGATGTCGCAATGGACTGTCATAGCCATCTGATTGCCTCAACCTAAATTAGCGCCCGTTGCCGGGCGCCTGGATTACAGTTTCTTGGCTTTCTCGATCGCTTCTTCGATGCCGCCGACCATGTAGAACGCTTGTTCTGGCAGGTGGTCGTAGTCACCGTTGAGGATGCCTTTGAAGCCAGCAATGGTGTCTTTCAGGGAAACGTATTTACCCGAAGCACCGGTGAAGACTTCAGCCACGAAGAACGGCTGCGACAAGAAGCGCTGGATCTTACGAGCACGGTTTACCAACTGCTTGTCGGCTTCCGACAGCTCGTCCATACCCAGGATCGCGATGATGTCCTTCAGCTCTTTGTAACGCTGCAGCACGTACTGAACACCACGAGCGGTCTCGTAGTGATCGTTGCCGATCACGTTCGGGTCCAGCTGACGCGAAGTCGAGTCCAGTGGGTCTACCGCCGGGTAGATACCCAGGGAAGCGATGTCACGGGACAGAACGACGGTGGCGTCCAGGTGAGCAAACGTGGTCGCTGGCGACGGGTCAGTCAAGTCGTCCGCTGGTACGTATACGGCCTGGATCGAAGTAATCGAACCTTGCTTGGTCGAAGTGATGCGCTCTTGCAGCACGCCCATCTCTTCAGCCAGAGTCGGCTGGTAACCTACTGCCGAAGGCATACGGCCCAGCAGTGCGGATACTTCGGTACCGGCCAGGGTGTAACGATAGATGTTGTCGACGAACAGCAGAACGTCGTTACCTTCGTCACGGAACTTCTCGGCCATGGTCAGACCGGTCAGCGCTACGCGCAGACGGTTTCCCGGTGGCTCGTTCATCTGACCGTAGACCAGGGCTACCTTGTCGAGAACGTTGGAGTCCTTCATCTCGTGGTAGAAGTCGTTACCCTCACGAGTACGCTCACCCACACCGGCGAACACGGAATAACCGCTGTGCTCGATGGCGATGTTACGGATCAGTTCCATCATGTTTACGGTCTTGCCTACACCGGCACCACCGAACAGACCGACTTTACCGCCCTTGGCGAACGGGCAAACCAGGTCGATAACCTTGATGCCTGTTTCCAGCAGCTCGTTGCCACCAGCCTGTTCAGCGAAGGAAGGAGCGGCGCGGTGGATACCCCAACGCTCTTCTTCGCCGATCGGGCCAGCTTCGTCGATCGGGTTGCCCAGTACGTCCATGATCCGGCCCAGAGTCGCTTTACCGACCGGTACGGAGATGGCAGCGCCAGTGTTGTTGACGTCCAGACCGCGCTTCAAGCCTTCGGTGGAGCCCATCGCAATGGTACGAACCACGCCGTCGCCCAGCTGCTGCTGAACTTCCAGAGTGGTTTCGGCGCCTTGAACCTTCAAGGCGTCGTAGATGCTCGGTACGCTGTCGCGTGGAAATTCCACGTCGATAACGGCGCCGATGATTTGAACGATACGTCCGCTACTCATAGCTGGATCCTCTGAATATTTGAACCGTTAAACCGCGGCAGCGCCGCCGACGATTTCCGAGATCTCTTGGGTGATCGCAGCCTGACGCGCCTTGTTGTAGATCAGCTGCAAATCGCTGATCAAATCACCGGCGTTGTCGGTAGCGTTCTTCATCGCGATCATCCGCGCAGCCTGTTCAGCTGCGTTGTTCTCGACCACCGCCTGGTACACCTGCGACTCCACGTAACGCACCATCAAGCCGTCAAGCAGCTCTTTGGCGTCTGGTTCGTAGAGGTAGTCCCAGTGGTGCTTGAGTTCTTGATCCGGGGTCGCCACCAGTGGAATCAACTGCTCCACGGTAGGCTGTTGCGTCATGGTGTTGATGAACTTGTTGGATACCACGGACAGGCGGTCAATCCGGCCGTCCAGATAGGCATCCAGCATCACCTTGACGCTGCCGATCAGATCATTGATCGACGGCTCTTCACCCAGGTGGCTGATAGCTGCAACGACGTTACCGCCGAAGTTGCGGAAAAAGGCCGCACCCTTGCTACCAACGACACACAGATCGATCTCGACGCCGTTTTCGCGGTTTACCGCCATGTCCTTGACCAGGGCCTTGAACAGGTTGGTGTTCAAGCCGCCGCACAGACCACGGTCACTGCTCACGACGACATAACCGACGCGCTTTACTTCGCGATCGATCATGAACGGGTGGCGGTATTCCGGGTTGGCGTTGGCCAGATGCCCAATTACCTGGCGGATACGCTCCGCATAAGGACGGCTAGCAGCCATGCGCATTTGTGCCTTGCGCATTTTGCTGACCGCCACTTTTTCCATGGCGCTGGTAATTTTTTGCGTGCTTTTGATGCTCGCAATCTTACTGCGAATCTCTTTTGCGCCTGCCATGTAACACCTATCAGGTTAGCAAGCGGGAGCCTTGCGGCTCCCGCTGCGGCTTACCAGGTTTGGGTGGCCTTGAACTTCTCGATACCAGCCTTCAGGCCAGCGTCGATTTCGTCATTGAAGTCACCTTTAACGTTGATCTTGGCCATCAAATCGGCGTGATCGCGGTTGAAGAAAGCAATCAGCGCTTGTTCGAAGCTGCCGATCTTGGTGATTTCGATGTCGGTCAGGAACCCACGCTCAGCGGCATACAGCGACAGCGACATGTCGGCGATCGACATTGGCGCGTATTGCTTCTGCTTCATCAGCTCGGTAACGCGCTGACCATGCTCAAGTTGCTTGCGGGTCGCTTCGTCCAGGTCAGAAGCGAACTGGGCGAATGCCGCCAGTTCACGGTACTGAGCCAGAGCGGTACGGATACCACCGGACAGCTTCTTGATGATCTTGGTCTGAGCGGCACCACCCACACGGGATACCGAAACACCGGCGTTCACTGCAGGGCGGATGCCCGAGTTGAACATGGCCGATTCCAGGAAGATCTGACCGTCGGTGATGGAGATCACGTTGGTCGGAACGAACGCGGAAACGTCGCCAGCCTGGGTTTCGATGATCGGCAGTGCGGTCAGGGAACCGGTTTTGCCGGTCACTGCGCCGTTGGTGAACTTCTCTACGTACTCTTCCGAAACGCGGGATGCGCGCTCCAGCAGACGGGAGTGGAGATAGAACACGTCGCCTGGATAAGCTTCACGGCCTGGTGGACGGCGCAGCAGCAGGGAAATCTGGCGGTAAGCCACTGCTTGCTTGGACAGATCGTCATAAACGATCAGCGCGTCTTCACCGCGGTCGCGGAAGAATTCACCCATGGTGCAACCGGAGTACGGAGCCAGGAATTGCAGTGCTGCAGATTCCGAGGCGCTCGCTGCAACGATGATGGTGTTAGCCAGTGCACCGTTTTCTTCCAGCTTGCGAACCACGTTGGCGATGGTCGATTGCTTCTGACCGATGGCCACGTAGACGCAGAAAATGCCGCTGTCTTTCTGGTTGATGATCGCGTCGATCGCCAGAGCGGTTTTACCGATCTGACGGTCACCGATGATCAGCTCACGCTGGCCACGGCCGACAGGGATCATGGCATCGACAGCCTTGTAGCCAGTCTGTACAGGCTGGTCTACCGACTTACGCCAGATCACGCCCGGAGCAACTTTCTCGACCGCGTCGGTCTCGGTGTTGCCCAGTGGACCTTTGCCGTCAACAGGGTTACCCAGTGCGTCGACAACGCGACCCAGCAGTTCCTTACCAACCGGAACTTCGAGGATGCGGCCGGTGCACTTGGCGCTCATGCCTTCAGCCAGACTGGTGTACGCGCCCAGTACAACGGCACCTACGGAGTCTTGCTCCAGGTTGAGGGCCATACCGTAGACGCCGCCCGGAAACTCGATCATCTCGCCGTACATGACGTCGGCCAGACCGTGAATCCGCACGATACCGTCAGATACGCTGACGACAGTGCCTTCGTTACGGGCTTGAGAGGTCACATCGAGCTTTTCGATGCGGCCCTTGATAATTTCACTTATTTCGGAAGGATTGAGTTGCTGCATTGCTCTGCTGCCCCTTCAAACTCAAGATTTCAATGCTTCGGCAAGTTTCGCGATTTTGCCGCGAATCGAGCCATCGATAACCAGGTCGCCGGCGCGGATGACCACCCCCCCGATAAGGGAGCTGTCTTCCTCGACTTGCAGGCGCACTTCCCGGTTGAGTCGTGCACTGAGAACCTTGGCGAGTTTGTCTTGCTGTTCTTGGTTCAATGCAAAAGCACTGGTCACTTCAACGTCTACCGATTTCTCTTGCTCGGCCTTGTACAGGTCGAACAGAGCGGCGATCTCCGGCAGAAGCGGGAGACGGTCGTTTTCGGCAACGACATTGATGAAGTTCTGTGCCTTGGCATCAAACTTGTCGCCGCACACGTCAATGAACGTGGCGGCCTTTTCTGCGCTCGTCAGTCGCGGGGCCTTGAGCACGCGCTGCATGGTGTCGTCTTGCGACACCGCTGCTGCCAGGCCGAGCATGGCTGACCAATTGGCCAGTTGCTGGTGGGCCTGAGCGTGCTCGAAGGCCGCCTTAGCGTAAGGTCGGGCCAACGTGGTCAGTTCTGCCATGATCGCCCTCGCTTAGATTTCAGCAGCCAGTTGGTTAACCAGCTCTGCGTGCGCGTTTTGATCGATTGTGGCACCCAGGATCTTCTCGGCGCCGCCGACAGCCAGCAAGCCCACTTGGGCGCGCAGCTTGTCTTTGACACTGTTCAGTTCCTGTTCGATCTCGGCTTGAGCCTGAACCTTCACACGGTCAGCGTCGATGCGGGCCTTTTCAACGGCCTCTTCGACAATCTGGTTACCGCGTTTCTTGGCTTGCTCGATGATTTCAGCTGCCTGAGCTTTCGCTTCGCGCAGTTGCTGACCCGCTTTCTCTTGGGCCAACTCCAGGTCGCGAGCTGCTCGGCTGGCAGCGTCCAGACCATCAGCGATCTTCTTTTGACGTTCGTGCAGAGCCGCGATGACCGGAGGCCATACGAACTTCATGCAGAACAGTACAAAAATCAGGAACGCAACGGACTGGCCAATCAGGGTCGCATTAATGTTCACGCCAACACCTCGCAGTTACGTTGTCCATCACACCAAATCATTCGAAGGTACGAATGATTAGCCAGCGATCTGACCAACGAACGGGTTCGCAAAGGTGAAGAACAGAGCGATACCAACACCGATCATGGTTACGGCGTCGAGCAGACCGGCAACGATGAACATTTTAACTTGCAGCATTGGAACCATTTCTGGCTGACGCGCTGCGCCTTCCAGGAACTTGCCGCCCAGCAGGCCGAAACCAATTGCGGTACCCAGTGCGCCCAGGCCGATCAACAGTGCAACAGCGATAGCGGTTAGACCAACTACAGTTTCCATCTTTCCTCCCGACTTTTACGTCGTATGGTTTAGGTTTTTTAGATTAAAGCGGTAAAACAAATCGTTTCATGGTGCCCCGTGAGGAGCCCCTTCCCGTTTGACCGGGAAGGACATCAGACTAGTCGAGACTGGTCTTAATGGTTTTCTTCGTGCGCCATCGACAGGTAGACGATGGTCAGCATCATGAAGATGAACGCCTGCAGGGTGATGATCAGGATGTGGAACACAGCCCACGCCCACTGCAGGACAACACCCAGGCCGCTGAGCCAGAGCAGGCCGCTGCCGAACATCACAGCGATCAGGATGAACACCAGCTCGCCGGCATACATGTTGCCGAACAGACGCAGAGCCAGAGAGATCGGTTTGGCGATCAGGGTCACGAATTCCAGCAGGAAGTTCACCGGGATCAGCAGGGCCTGAACGAAGATGTTCTTGCTGCCGAACGGGTGCAGGGTCAGCTCGCCGATGAAGCCGCCGAGGCCCTTGACCTTGATGCTATAGAAAATGATCAGTGCGAAAACCGAGAACGCCATGCCCAGGGTCGCGTTCGGGTCGGTAGTCGACACCGCGCGGAACGGGATGTGGTGGTCGCCGGAGATCAGGATGGCCAGCTGAGGAATCCAGTCGACCGGTACCAGGTCGACGGCGTTCATCAGGAACACCCAGACGAAGATGGTCAGTGCCAGCGGTGCGATCACCGGGCTACGGCCATGGAAGCTGTCTTTCACGCTGCCATCGACGAATTCGACCAGGACTTCAACGAAGTTCTGCAGTGCACCCGGCTGACCGGAAGTCGCCTTCTTGGCCGCCATGCGGAAAAGAAGAACGAAGATCAGACCCAGCGCGACCGACCAGCCGAGAGTATCGACGTGGAAAGCCCAGAAGCCCATTTCCTTGGCTTCTGCTGCGGTGTGGGCAAAGCCCCAGCCGCCGTTGGGTAGCTGACCGAAGGTCAGGTTCTGCAAGTGGTGCTGGATATAGCCCGAAGCGGTTGTTTCTGCCATGGTTGCCTCAAACGCCCTAAGGTCTCGAAAGTCTTGTTCTCATCAGCAGGGGAGCGAACCAGCTGACCGACTGAGTCAGCACGAAGGCGCCGAATACAGCGATCGGCGCCAGTGGCTTCACACCTGCAAACACCAGTGCAAACAGCACTGCCGTCAAAATCAGTTTGCCTGCCTCGCCGGCATAGAAAGACCGGACGATGGACTGGGCTGCTCGGGCGCCGGAAAACCGAAATGCCTTGTGAGCGAAATAAACATTGGGCAGCAAGGCTATCAGGCCTCCGCAAAGTCCCGAGTATCCGGCAACGACTCCGTGCCATTGCCAGAGCGCCAAAGCGCCAATGAGCAAAATGACAAATTGAGCCATCAACACCGGAAAAACCGCCAGGCGATGGAACGGCAGGCGGTTTGGCTTGCGGGTTTCCATCACTATTGCTCTCCAATGGTCGGCTGCCGAAATTCAATAACTTGGCATAATTTGTGCCGACAAAATGCGCGCAGAGTATAGGGGCGGTTCTGCCCCTATTCAACTGTCAGGTAGTGATTTCCGACTGCGCGCTACAAGAGGAATTGTTTCAGCGAATGTGTGCGAGCACACCTTGAAGCTCATCGAGGGAGTTGTAACCGATCACCAGTTGACCCTTACCCTTCTTCCCGTGGCGGATCTGCACCGCAGAGCCCAGGCGCTCGGCCAGACGCTGTTCGAGGCGGGCGATATCCGGGTCAGGCTTGGCAGGCTCTACCGGCTCCGGTTTGCCACTCAACCATTGGCGAACCAGTGCCTCAGTTTGGCGCACGGTGAGACCGCGTGCGACAACATGTCGCGCCCCTTCCACCTGCTGATTGTCCGGCAGACCGAGCAATGCACGGGCATGGCCCATTTCCAGGTCGCCGTGGGACAGCATGGTCTTGATGACTTCCGGCAGCGCAATCAGGCGCAACAGGTTGGCCACGGTGACACGGGACTTACCGACAGCCTCGGCAACCTGTTGTTGTGTCAGCTGGAATTCCTGCTGCAAGCGCTGCAGGGCTACCGCTTCTTCGATCGGGTTCAGGTCTTCGCGCTGGATGTTCTCGATCAGCGCAATGGCGATTGCCGTTTCATCCGGCACATCACGCACCATCGCCGGGATGGTTTCCTGCCCGGCCTGCTGGCTTGCGCGCCAGCGACGTTCGCCGGCAATGATTTCAAAACGACCACCGCCAATCGGGCGAACCACGATCGGCTGCATCACCCCCTGGGCCTTGATCGACTGCGCCAGCTCTTCCAGCGCCTGCGGATCCATGTCCCGGCGTGGCTGATACTTGCCGCGCTGGAGCAGATCCAGCGGCAAGTGCTGCAACTCGCGGCTGTCAGCCTGCGCCGCTTGTTCTTCCAGCGAACTGACAGTCGGACCGCTCAATAGCGCATCCAGTCCTCGTCCGAGACCTCGTTTCTTGACGGCCATGGGGATTCCTTAAGTTGGCTGGGCAGCGGCGATGCGTGAATTTTTGCGCTGACGGCGAACCATCTCGCCCGCCAGGGCCAGATAGGCCAGCGCGCCACGCGATTGCTTGTCGTAAGCCAGCGCCGGCATGCCATAGCTTGGCGCTTCGGCCAGTCGGATGTTGCGTGGGATCACCGTGTCGTACAGCTGATCGCCAAAGTGTTCCTTGAGCTGGGCCGAAACGTCGTTCATCAGGCTCAGGCGCGGGTCGTACATGGTCCGCAGCAAGCCTTCGACTTTCAGGTTCGGGTTCAGCAGTTCGGCGATGCGCTTGATGTTATCCACAAGGTCGCTCAGACCTTCGAGCGCAAAGTACTCGCACTGCATGGGGATAATCACCCCGTCAGCAGCGACCAGGGCGTTCAGTGTGAGCATCGACAGCGACGGCGGGCAGTCGATCAGGATGTAATCGTAGTTTTCACGGATCGGCGCCAGCGCGCTGCGCAGACGGCTTTCTTTCATCTGCATTTCCAGCAGCACCACTTCGGCCGCCGTAAGATCGCGGTTGGCCGGCAGCAGTTGATAACCGCCGTGTTCGGAGTAGTGCATGGCCTGGGCCAGATCGCATTCACCGATCAGCAGGTCGTAGACCGAGTTTTCCAGGCCATGCTTATCCACACCGCTACCCATGGTGGCGTTGCCCTGTGGATCGAGATCGATCAACAGCACCCGGCGCTTGGTCGCGACCAGGGATGCTGCGAGGTTGATACAGGTGGTGGTCTTGCCCACACCACCCTTCTGGTTCGCTATCGCGAATACCTTAGCCATTCTTGCTTGTGTTCCCAATCATGCCGTGCGGCGCAGTATCAGCAGATGGCGTTGGCCTTGGCAACCGGGTACGGCCAGGGCGTGTTCGCTATCGAGTTTGAAGTCTGCCGGCAATGCTACCAGCTCATCCGCCGGATGGACGCCCTTCATTGCCAGCCAGCGCGTATCGGCGTCGCCGAGGTGGCGAGTCCAGTTGGTGAAGTTCTCCATGCTGCTGAACGCCCGGGAAATGATCCCGTTGAACGGCTGTGCAGGCTGGAAGGCTTCGACGCGACTGTGGATAACTTGCAGGTTATCCAGTTTGAGTTCGAGTTTGACCTGGGTCAGGAAGCGGGTTTTCTTGCCGTTGCTGTCCAGGCAGGTCACCTGCGAGTCCGGATACAGGATTGCCAGAGGGATCCCCGGCATGCCGCCGCCGCTGCCGACGTCCAGCCAGCGACCGTTTTCGATGAACGACATCACGCTGAGGCTATCGAGCAAGTGGCGGGAAACCATTTCGTCCGGATCGCGAACGGCAGTCAGGTTGTAGGCCTGGTTCCATTTGATCAACAGGGCCAGATAACCCAGCAGTAATTCGTGCTGGGTTTCAGTGAGATTGACACCGAGCGCGCGGGCTCCTGTGGATAACTCTTCGGCGTGTTGCGAAGTGACCTTAGAACTCAAGCGCTTTGCTCCAACTGACGGCCCGCGCCGCGTTTTTTCAAGTGAATCATCAACAGCGAAATCGCTGCCGGGGTAACGCCCGGGATCCGCGAAGCCTGGCCCAGCGTCTCGGGACGCGTGGCGCCCAGCTTGCTCTGGATCTCCTTGGAGAGACCGGAAATGTTGGCGTAATCGATATCCACAGGCAGTTTCGTGTCTTCACTGGCCCGCAGACGGGCAATTTCGTCCTGTTGGCGGTCGATGTAACCGGCGTATTTGGTCTTGATTTCGACCTGTTCGGCGACCTGTGGATCTTCTGCGCCCTGCCCGGTCACTTCGACCAGACCAGCGTAGTCGATTTCCGGACGGCTCAAGAGATTGAGCAAGTTGTATTCGTGAGTCAGTGGCGTGCCGAATTTTTCCGCGATCGCATCGCCCTGAGCAGTGCCCGGGCGAACCCAGGTGCTTTTCAGGCGTTGCTCTTCGAGCTCGATGCTTTCGCGTTTCTTGCAGAACGCCGCCCAGCGCGCGTCATCGACCAGACCCAGTTCGCGACCTTTTTCGGTCAGACGCAGATCCGCGTTGTCCTCACGCAGGATCAGGCGGTACTCGGCACGGGAAGTGAACATGCGGTACGGCTCTTGGGTACCCAGGGTGATCAGGTCGTCGACCAATACCCCGATGTACGCCTCATCGCGACGCGGGCACCAGGCTTCTTTGCCTTTCGCACGCAGTGCAGCGTTGGCACCGGCAAGCAAACCCTGGGCACCGGCTTCTTCGTAACCGGTGGTGCCGTTGATCTGGCCAGCGAAGAACAGACCGCCAATGACTTTGGTTTCCAGGCTGTATTTCAGGTCGCGCGGATCGAAGTAGTCGTACTCAATCGCATAACCCGGACGCACGATGTGTGCGTTTTCCATGCCGCGGATCGATTGCACGATCTGCAATTGCACGTCGAACGGCAGGCTTGTGGATATCCCGTTCGGATACAGCTCATGGGTGGTCAGGCCTTCCGGCTCGATGAACACCTGATGGCTTTGCTTGTCGGCAAAGCGATGGATCTTGTCTTCGATCGACGGGCAATAACGCGGACCGACGCCCTCGATTTCGCCTGCAGCGGAATACATCGGCGAGCGGTCGAGGTTCGCAGCGATGATTTCGTGGGTACGGGCGTTGGTGTGGGTGATCCAGCAACTGACTTGCCGTGGATGCTGTTCTTTGTTGCCCATGAACGACATCACCGGGATCGGCGTATCACCTGGTTGTTCGGTCATCACCGAGAAATCCACAGACTTGCCGTCGATACGTGGCGGCGTACCGGTTTTCAGGCGACCGACACGCAGCGGCAGTTCACGCAGACGGTGCGCCAGGGCGATCGACGGCGGATCGCCGGCACGACCGCCGGAAAAATTCTGCAAACCGATGTGGATAAGTCCGCCGAGGAACGTACCGGTGGTCAACACTACGGAATCCGCGAAGAAGCGCAGGCCCATTTGCGTGACAACACCGCGTACCTGTTCCTGCTCGACGATCAGGTCGTCTGCGGCTTGTTGAAATATCCACAGGTTCGGCTGGTTTTCCAGGATTTCGCGCACAGCGGCCTTGTACAGAATCCGGTCGGCTTGCGCACGAGTCGCTCGTACGGCCGGGCCTTTACGGCTGTTCAGCACGCGAAACTGGATGCCACCCTTATCGGTAGCCATGGCCATCGCACCACCGAGGGCGTCGATTTCCTTAACCAGATGGCTTTTGCCAATGCCACCGATGGCCGGGTTGCAACTCATGGCACCGAGGGTTTCCACGTTGTGCGTCAGCAGAAGGGTTTTTGCACCCATGCGTGCTGAGGCCAGTGCTGCCTCGGTACCGGCATGACCGCCGCCGATGACGATCACTTCAAAACGGGAAGGGAAATCCACCACGCACCTCGTGCCTGCTTAAGTAGGTCATTCAGGAATAGTTTGAGATCAGGTTTCTGGACCTGGTCGGCAAGTATAGGGACTTCGCCCTTTCTAAAGAACCCTTTGCACAAAATTTAACCAGCTGTGGAGAACTCGCGGTTAAAAGAATAAAAAAGAGAGAAATTTATAAAACCTTTGTTTTAAAGCTTATTCTTACTGCCCTATATTTCTGTGGATAGATCCATACAAGCCTTTGTTTTCAATATGTACAGCGATTCAAAACCCTGTGGCCATGTCGGCATGAGGCCCTTGGATAACCGGTGTAAGCCTGTGGATGAAAGGGGCTGTTATCCACAGAGGCAGTTATGTCCAGTTTTCAGGCCCTGTTATCAACTGCCCTTAGCGACAGTTATTCACAGGGCTTAATCCACAGAAATCGGATGAATGAAGGAATCGCGGACACGGAAAATCCGCTCAGGAACAGAAATCTGTCCGGCAATGGAGGAAGGAAATACGAGGAAAGAGGACAGACAGGTCGCGAACGGACCTGCCTGTGGACAACGGAAGGACTACTTACCGATGCAGAAGCTGGAAAAAATTCGTCCCAGCAAATCATCGGAGCTGAAGGCGCCGGTGATTTCCCCAAGGGACTGCTGGGCCTGGCGCAGGTCTTCGGCCAGTAATTCACCCGCTCCCGCCAATGTCAGCTGAGCACGTCCATGTTCCAGGGCATCACTGGCATGACGCAGGGCTTCCAGGTGCCGGCGGCGTGCGCTGAAGCTGCTTTCCGATGTTTGTTCATAGCCCATGCAGGCTTTGAGGTGATCACGTAGCAGGTCCAGACCTTCACCGGCAGACTTGGCGCTCAGGCTGATGGTCACATGGCCATCGTCACTGACTTCCAAGGCAATGGGCTCACCGGAAAGATCGGCCTTGTTACGGATCAGCGTGACCTTCGCCGGATCTGGCCGGGTTTCAAGGAATTCCGGCCACAGGGCGAACGGATCGGCGGCCTCTGGCGCAGTGGCATCGACGACCAGCAGCACTCGGTCAGCTTCGCCAATGGCTTTCAACGCTCGTTCAACGCCGATCTTTTCCACATGATCATCGGTATCACGCAGACCGGCGGTGTCCACAACATGCAGCGGCATGCCATCGATGTGGATATGTTCGCGCAGGATGTCCCGAGTGGTGCCGGCTATTTCGGTCACGATCGCGGCTTCACGACCGGCCAGTGCGTTCAGCAGGCTGGATTTTCCAGCATTCGGACGACCGGCAATCACCACGGTCATGCCGTCACGCAGCAACGCGCCCTGCCCGGCTTCGCGCAATACGGTGGATAACTCGTTACGAACCTTGTCGAGCATGCTCAGGACGTGGCCATCGGCGAGGAAGTCGATTTCTTCTTCCGGGAAGTCGATAGCTGCTTCGACATAGATCCGCAGGCCAATCAGCTGTTCGGTAAGGTTATGCACACGTTGGGAAAATGCACCCTGCAATGAACGCAGGGCATTGCGCGCGGCCTGTGCAGAACTGGCTTCGATCAGGTCGGCGATCGCCTCGGCCTGGGCCAGGTCGAGTTTGTCATTGAGAAAGGCGCGTTCGCTGAATTCTCCAGGGCGTGCCAGACGACAGCCCAGCTCCAGGCAACGTTTGAGCAACATATCGAGAACGATCGGGCCGCCGTGGCCCTGCAGTTCCAGTACGTCTTCGCCGGTGAACGAGTTCGGCCCGGGGAAATACAGCGCCAGACCTTCATCCAGCACCTGTTGATCGTCACTGAAGAACGGGCCGTAGTGGGCAAACCGCGGTTTCAGCTCGCGGCCGCTGATGGCTTTGGCCGCAACGCTGGCCAGCGGCCCGGAAATTCGAACGATGCCAACGCCGCCACGGCCCTGGGCGGTAGCGACGGCAGCGATGGTTTCACGAGGAGCGCTCATAAACCGGTATCCAGACAAAAATGGCAGATAGCAAAACGCCCCACTAGGGGGCGTTTTGAGTGGTGTTATCCACAGAGTAAGTTACGCCTCGGCTTTTTTCGTCGCCGCTTCGATCTTACGCGTGATGTACCACTGTTGGGCAATCGACAGGCAGTTGTTCACAACCCAGTACAGCACCAGACCAGCCGGGAACCACAGGAAGAAGAAGGTGAAGATGATCGGCATCATTTTCATCACCTTGGCCTGCATCGGATCCGGAGGTGTAGGGTTCAGACGCTGCTGGATGAACATGGTTGCGCCCATGATGATCGGCAGGATGAAGAACGGATCCTTGATCGACAGGTCGGTAATCCACAGCATGAATGGCGCCTGACGCATTTCCACGCTTTCCAGCAGAACCCAGTACAGGGAAAGGAAAACCGGCATCTGCACCAGGATCGGCAAGCAGCCACCCAGCGGATTGATCTTCTCTTTCTTGTACAGCTCCATCATGGCTTGCGACATTTTCTGCCGGTCATCGCCATGTTGCTCTTTCAGTGCAGCCAGTTTCGGAGCCACGGCGCGCATGCGGGCCATCGACTTGTAGCTGGCGGCCGACAGAGGGAAGAAAATCCCTTTGATCAGCATGGTCAGGAAGATGATCGACCAGCCCCAGTTGCCGACGATGCTGTGGATATGTTGCAACAGCCAGAAGATTGGCTGGGCAATGAACCACAGAATGCCGTAGTCGACGGTCAGTTCCAGACCTGGGGACAACTCTTTCAGCACCGCCTGGCTTTTCGGACCGGCGTACAGAACAGCACTGGTTTCGACTTTCGCACCCGGTGCAGCGGTCAGCGACGGACCGGTGTAACCGATGATGTAGTTGTCTTTGCTGTCTTTACGGGTCTGGACGATGTTGTTTTCGCCCTTCGGAGCAACCCATGCCGTCACGAAGTAGTGTTGCAGCCAGGCTACCCAACCACCGGTCACGGTTTCCTTAAGCTGAGCCTTGTCCATGTCTTTCATGGACACTTTCTTGTACGGCTCGGAACTTGTCCACAGGGCGGCACCCAGGTAAGTCGCGGTACCGGTAGCAGTTGTGGACGAAGGATCGGCGCTGGCGTCGCGTTTCAGCTGGGCAAACATCGAACCGGACCAAGGCTGAGCGCTCTGGTTATCGATCAGATAGGTCACGGTCACGTCATACAGGCCACGTTTCAGAGTGAAACGCTTGATGTAATTGACGCCGTCCTTGCTGAACTTCAGGTCGACGACCAGTTGATCCTGGCCGTCAGCCAGTTGATAAGTCTTCTTCTCCGAGGAGTAGATCGGACGACCGGCCGGGTTTGCATCCGGGCCGTTGGTGCCAATCAGGCCGCTCTGTGCCAGATAGGTACGTTCGCCACCGTTGTCGAACAGCTGGAACGGAACGTCCGGACGATCCTGACGACGTGGATACAGCGGCAAGGTCAGCTGAGCAACGTCGCCACCTTGTGGATCGATCGCGAGATCGAGCACGTCGGTCTTGATCTGGATCAGATCCTTGCTGACGGCGACCGGCGTTTCGGCAGGTGCGCTGGTATCGCTTGCGGCGCGCGGAATATCGTCACTGGCAGCAGCATTATTGCCAGTGGCGGTGTCCGGCAAACCGGATGTAGTCGTACTGGAAGCAACATTCTGAGTCGGCAGGGCAGCCTGGCCATAGTCCTGGTTCCATTTAAGGACCATGACGTAGGACACGATTGCCAGGGCGACGATCAGGATCGTGCGTTTGATATCCATGATTACTCGGCCATCGAAGAAGAACGGGAGGTAGGGATAGGTGGAACCGGGTCATAACCACCGGGATTCCACGGATGACAGCGACCTAAACGACGAAAGGTCAGCCAGCCACCGCGCAGAAGGCCATGATTTTCGATGGCTTCATACGCGTAGCAAGAACAACTGGGGTAGAAACGACAGTGACTGGCCATCAGGGGACTAATGGCGTAGCGATAAAACTGGATCGGAACGAGTGCCAGTTTACGCATCTGGACTGTCTACCCCTACAGTTTCGGTTTTGACTGCTGGTACCGGCTTGTTGCGTGCCAGACGTTTCCAGAGTTTGCCGAAATGCTGAATCAATTCGGGGTTATCTACGTCACCCAAACCTTTGCGCGCGACGATAACGATGTCCCAACCGACCAGTGAATCCTGGTGCAGCCGAAACGATTCGCGCATAAGACGTTTGAGGCGATTGCGCTCGACGGAGAGCTTGACGCTCTTTTTCCCGATAACCAGCCCGAGACGGGGGTGATCGAGATCGTTGTTGCGCGCAAGGAGCAGGAGATTTTTCCCCGGAACCTTGCCGGTAGGGGAGTCAAAGACTGCCTTGAAATGCCGGGGTGTAAGCAGACGCTTTTCCCGACTGAAGTCCTGACTCACCTCCAGTGCCGGATTATCAAACTGCCAGACGCGCACGACCTTTGGCGCGACGACGCGACAGGACGGCACGACCGTTCTTGGTAGCCATGCGAGCACGGAAACCGTGGGTACGAGCGCGTTTGATAGTGCTTGGTTGGAAAGTACGTTTCATGTCGTGTTACCTGGTTCGTCCACAACGGGCCGGAATGGCCCCCGTTTTAAGAGACCGGGGATTCTAGAGAAAGCAAGCCTTCAGGTCAATTTCCAACCAACGTTTCCTTATAAATAGATCTTCGGAGCTGCGAGGACCCTATGACCTGTTTGCCAAAGATAAAAATAAAGAAGGGAATTATTTAAAGCTTTTCTGTAAAGCTTGTAAAAGCTAGGAACGGGGTCGTCTGTGGATAAGTGATTCAAAGCCTTGTATTCCGTCATGTACAGAGAATGACAACTACAGTGGAAAACCGTGTTCAGCCTGTGCTGCACGGTCGGATAACCTGTGCGTGAAACGGGTTGTTATCCACAGGCTGGTTATCCACCGACTTTCGCCCCCAGTTGTCCAGTGTGCTCAGATAGGGTTATCCACAGAGCTTATGCACACACCGTCGGTCGCCTTTTTCTCGTTTAACGCATTGATAAATCATGTCCACCGGGCAACCTGCATGTGGATAAGTGGACGACTGGCCGCTACAATGGCCGCTTGTTTTTGCCTCACCGGCTTTCAACTTAGGGGATATCCGTGTCAGTGGAACTTTGGCAGCAGTGCGTGGAGCTTTTGCGCGAAGAGCTGCCTGCCCAACAATTCAACACCTGGATCCGTCCACTACAGGTCGAAGCCGAAGGCGACGAGTTGCGCGTCTACGCACCGAACCGTTTTGTTCTGGACTGGGTCAACGAAAAGTACCTGGGGCGCGTCCTTGAACTGCTGGATGAGCATGGCAACGGTCTGGCGCCGTCGCTTTCCTTATTAATAGGCAGCAAACGCAGTTCGGCGCCGCGTGCGGCTCCTAATGCGCCGTTGGCTGCTGCACAAGTGTCCCAGGCTCAGGCCAATGCCGCGCCGGCCAGCGCGCCGGCACCGGCTCCGACACCTGCACCAACCAAGCGCTCGACGCAGAAAACCGAAGAAGTCAGTGAAGAGCCGTCCCGTGACAGCTTCGATCCGATGGCCGGTGCTGCTTCGCAACAGGCCCCGGTTCGTGCCGAACAGCGCACCGTTCAGGTCGAAGGCGCGCTCAAACACACGAGCTACCTGAATCGCACCTTCACCTTTGAGAACTTCGTCGAAGGTAAATCCAACCAGCTCGCCCGTGCGGCGGCCTGGCAGGTGGCAGACAACCCGAAGCATGGCTACAACCCGCTCTTCCTTTATGGGGGCGTAGGTCTGGGTAAGACGCACTTGATGCACGCGGTGGGTAACCACCTATTGAAGAAGAACCCGAATGCCAAGGTCGTTTACCTGCATTCCGAGCGTTTCGTGGCCGACATGGTCAAGGCGCTGCAACTGAACGCGATCAACGAGTTCAAGCGTTTCTACCGTTCGGTGGACGCGCTGCTGATCGACGACATTCAGTTCTTCGCCCGCAAGGAGCGTTCCCAGGAAGAGTTTTTCCACACCTTCAACGCCCTGCTTGAAGGTGGCCAGCAGGTCATTCTCACCAGTGACCGCTACCCGAAGGAAATCGAAGGCCTTGAAGAGCGCCTCAAATCCCGCTTCGGCTGGGGCCTGACAGTTGCCGTCGAGCCACCGGAGCTGGAAACCCGCGTCGCCATCTTGATGAAGAAGGCCGACCAGGCCAAAGTCGAGTTGCCACACGATGCGGCGTTCTTCATTGCCCAGCGCATTCGCTCCAACGTCCGTGAGCTGGAAGGCGCGCTGAAACGCGTGATCGCCCACTCGCACTTCATGGGCCGCGATATCACCATCGAGTTGATTCGCGAATCCCTGAAAGACCTGTTGGCGCTGCAGGACAAACTGGTCTCTGTGGATAACATTCAGCGCACCGTCGCCGAGTACTACAAGATCAAGATCTCCGACCTGCTGTCCAAACGCCGCTCGCGTTCGGTCGCTCGTCCGCGTCAGGTGGCCATGGCATTGTCCAAGGAACTGACCAACCACAGCCTGCCGGAAATCGGCGATGTGTTTGGCGGTCGCGACCACACGACCGTGTTGCACGCCTGCCGCAAGATCAACGAACTTAAGGAATCCGACGCGGACATCCGCGAGGACTACAAGAACCTGCTGCGTACACTGACCACTTGATGAACACCAGCGCAGCTTATTAAGGCAAGGGACTAGACCATGCATTTCACCATTCAACGCGAAGCCCTGTTGAAACCCCTGCAACTGGTCGCAGGCGTCGTCGAGCGCCGACAGACCTTGCCGGTACTGTCCAACGTGCTGCTGGTTGTCGATGGCCAGCAACTGTCGCTGACCGGTACCGACCTGGAAGTCGAGCTGGTCGGGCGCGTGCAACTTGAGGAGCCGGCTGAAACGGGTTCCATCACCGTGCCGGCGCGCAAGCTGATGGACATCTGCAAGAGCCTGCCGAACGATGCGCTGATCGACATCAAGGTCGACGAGCAGAAGCTGGTGGTGAAAGCCGGCCGTAGCCGGTTCACCCTGTCGACCCTGCCGGCCAACGACTTCCCGACGGTGGAAGAAGGCCCGGGTTCGCTGACCACTAGCCTGGAACAGAGCAAGCTGCGTCGCCTGATCGAGCGAACCAGTTTCGCCATGGCTCAACAGGACGTGCGTTACTACCTCAATGGCATGTTGCTGGAAGTCTCGACCGGTGTGATCCGCGCCGTGGCCACTGACGGTCACCGTCTGGCCATGTGCTCGATGCAGGCCGACATCGGTCAGCAGGATCGCCACCAGGTGATCGTGCCGCGCAAAGGTATTCTCGAACTGGCGCGTCTGCTCACCGAGCCGGACGGTAACGTCAGCATCGTCCTGGGCCAGCACCACATCCGCGCGACCACGGGCGAATTTACCTTCACTTCGAAACTGGTCGACGGCAAGTTCCCGGACTACGAGCGCGTTCTGCCGAAGGGGGGGGACAAACTGGTACTGGGCGATCGTCAGGCGCTGCGTGAAGCGTTCAGCCGTACCGCGATTCTGTCCAACGAGAAGTACCGCGGCATCCGTCTGCAACTGGCCAGCGGTCAGTTGAAGATCCAGGCCAACAACCCGGAGCAGGAAGAGGCGGAAGAAGAAGTAGGCGTGGAATACAACGGTGGCTCCCTTGAAATCGGCTTCAACGTCAGCTATCTGCTCGACGTGCTGGGCGTGATGACCACCGAGCAGGTTCGTCTGATCCTGTCCGACTCCAACAGCAGCGCGCTGGTGCAAGAGTCCGACAACGACGATTCGGCTTACGTTGTCATGCCGATGCGTCTGTAATCAGCTGACTCTGGATGTCGCTAAGTCGCGTCTCGGTCACCGCGGTGCGCAATCTGCACCCGGTGACCTTCTCCCCCTCCCCCCGAATCAACATTCTTTACGGCGCCAACGGCAGCGGCAAAACCAGTGTTCTGGAAGCCATTCACCTGCTGGGGCTTGCCCGTTCGTTTCGTAGCACGCGGTTGTTGCCGGTCATCCAGTATGAGCAGCTTGCCTGCACCGTATTCGGTCAGGTCGAACTCGCTGAGGGGGGGCACAGTGCATTGGGCATCTCTCGCGACCGTCAGGGCGAGTTCCAGATACGCATTGACGGTCAGAACGCTCGCAGCGCCGCGCAACTGGCGGAGATCCTGCCGCTGCAGTTGATCAACCCCGACAGCTTCCGATTGCTGGAGGGCGCGCCGAAGATTCGCCGGCAGTTCCTCGACTGGGGCGTGTTCCACGTCGAACCGCGGTTCATGGCCACCTGGCAGCGTTTGCAGAAGGCCTTGCGCCAGAGAAACTCCTGGCTGCGGCATGGTACACTTGACGCCGTTTCGCAAGCGGTTTGGGACAGGGAACTGTGTCAGGCCAGCGCTGAAATCGATGAATACCGCCGTGCTTACATCAAAGCCTTGAAACCAGTCTTTGAACAAACCTTGAGCGAACTGGTTGAGCTCGAGGGTTTGACGCTCAGCTATTACCGAGGCTGGGACAAGGACCGGGAATTGAGTGCTGTACTCGCCGGATCCGTGCAACGGGACCAGCAGATGGGGCATACCCAGGCCGGGCCACAAAGGGCTGACTTGCGTCTTAGATTGGGCGCACACAACGCCGCGGACATCTTGTCCCGGGGTCAGCAGAAGTTGGTGGTCTGCGCCTTGCGGATTGCCCAAGGGCATCTGGTGAGCCAGGCCCGACGCGGCCAGTGTATTTATCTGGTGGATGACTTGCCGTCCGAGCTGGACGAGAGCCACCGTCGCGCGCTGTGCCGCTTGCTGGAAGACTTACGCTGCCAGGTTTTTATTACCTGTGTAGATCACGAATTATTGAGGGAAGGCTGGCAGACGGAAACGCCAGTCGCTCTGTTCCACGTGGAACAGGGCCGTATCACCCAGACCCACGACCATCGGGAGTGAAGGCATTGAGCGAAGAAAATACGTACGACTCATCGAGCATTAAAGTGCTGAAAGGCCTGGATGCCGTGCGCAAACGTCCCGGTATGTACATTGGTGACACCGATGATGGCAGCGGTCTGCACCACATGGTGTTCGAGGTGGTCGACAACTCGATCGACGAAGCCCTCGCCGGCCACTGCGACGACATCAGCATCATCATCCACCCGGATGAGTCCATCACCGTTAAAGACAACGGCCGTGGCATCCCGGTAGACGTGCACAAAGAGGAAGGCGTTTCCGCCGCCGAGGTCATCATGACCGTCCTCCACGCCGGCGGTAAGTTCGACGACAACTCCTACAAGGTATCCGGCGGTCTGCACGGTGTAGGTGTTTCGGTAGTGAACGCGCTGTCCGAAGAGCTGGTCCTGACCGTTCGCCGCAGCGGCAAGATCTGGGAACAGACCTACGTCCACGGTGTACCTCAGGCACCGATGGCGATCGTTGGCGACAGCGAAACCACCGGCACCCAGATTCACTTCAAGGCTTCCAGCGAAACCTTCAAGAACATTCACTTCAGCTGGGACATCCTGGCCAAGCGCATTCGTGAACTGTCCTTCCTCAACTCCGGTGTCGGTATCGTCCTCAAGGACGAGCGCAGCGGCAAGGAAGAACTGTTCAAGTACGAAGGCGGTCTGCGTGCGTTCGTTGAATACCTGAACACCAACAAGACTGCGGTCAACCAGGTGTTCCACTTCAACATCCAGCGTGAAGACGGCATCGGCGTGGAAATTGCCCTGCAGTGGAACGACAGCTTCAACGAGAACCTGTTGTGCTTCACCAACAACATTCCGCAGCGCGACGGCGGCACCCACCTGGTGGGCTTCCGTTCTGCACTGACGCGTAACCTGAACAACTACATCGAGCAGGAAGGTCTGGCGAAGAAACACAAAGTCGCCACAACCGGTGACGATGCCCGTGAAGGCCTGACCGCGATCATCTCGGTGAAGGTGCCGGATCCGAAGTTCAGCTCCCAGACCAAAGACAAGCTGGTGTCTTCCGAAGTGAAGACCGCGGTCGAACAGGAAATGGGCAAGTACTTCTCCGACTTCCTGCTGGAAAACCCGAACGAAGCCAAACTGGTCGTCGGCAAGATGATCGACGCTGCCCGTGCCCGTGAAGCGGCGCGCAAGGCCCGTGAGATGACCCGCCGCAAAGGCGCGCTGGACATCGCCGGCCTGCCGGGCAAGCTCGCTGACTGCCAGGAAAAAGACCCGGCGCTGTCCGAACTGTACCTCGTGGAAGGTGACTCCGCGGGCGGCTCTGCCAAGCAGGGACGTAACCGCAAGACCCAGGCTATCCTGCCGCTGAAGGGCAAGATCCTCAACGTCGAGAAAGCCCGTTTCGACAAGATGATCTCGTCCCAGGAAGTGGGCACCCTGATCACCGCGCTGGGCTGCGGCATCGGGCGCGAAGAGTACAACATCGACAAGCTGCGCTATCACAACATCATCATCATGACCGATGCTGACGTCGACGGTTCGCACATCCGTACCCTGCTGCTGACCTTCTTCTTCCGTCAGTTGCCGGAGCTGATCGAGCGCGGCTACATCTACATCGCCCAGCCGCCGCTGTACAAGGTCAAGAAAGGCAAGCAAGAGCAATACATCAAAGACGACGACGCCATGGAAGAGTACATGACGCAGTCGGCCCTGGAAGATGCGAGCCTGCACCTGAACGAAGACGCCCCGGGCATTTCCGGCGAAGCGCTGGAGCGTCTGGTGAATGACTTCCGTATGGTGATGAAGACCCTCAAGCGTCTGTCGCGTCTGTACCCGCAGGAACTGACCGAGCATTTCATCTACCTGCCGGCCGTCAGCCTGGAAATGCTCGGCGACCACGCCAAGATGCAAGACTGGCTGGCCCAGTACGAAGTCCGTCTGCGCACTGTCGAGAAGTCGGGTCTGGTCTACAAGGCCAGCCTGCGTGAAGACCGCGAACGTGGCGTGTGGCTGCCAGAGGTCGAGCTGATCTCCCACGGCCTGTCGAACTACGTCACCTTCAACCGCGACTTCTTCGGCAGCAACGACTACAAGACTGTCGTCACTCTCGGCGCTCAATTGAGCACCCTGCTCGACGAAGGCGCGTACATCCAGCGTGGCGAGCGCAAGAAAGCGGTCACCGAGTTCAAGGAAGCCCTGGACTGGCTGATGGCCGAAAGCACCAAGCGCCACACCATCCAGCGATACAAAGGTCTGGGCGAAATGAACCCGGATCAGCTGTGGGAAACCACCATGGACCCAAGCGTGCGCCGCATGCTGAAAGTCACCATCGAAGACGCCATTGGCGCAGACCAGATCTTCAACACCCTGATGGGTGATGCGGTCGAACCTCGCCGTGACTTCATCGAGAGCAACGCTCTGGCGGTGTCCAACCTGGACTTCTGATCCCGGTCAGCGCCAATAAAAAGGCCAACGCACAAGCGTTGGCCTTTTTTATTGCCTGCGATTCACTCCCCCGCCGCCACACACTCCAACCGATACCCATACCCGTAAATGGTCAGCAACTGCCAACCCCGATCCGCCGTCAGTCCAAGCTTGTTGCGCAGGCGATAGATATGGGTGTCCAGCGGTCGCGATGTGGACATCTCCTCGTGGGGCCAGAATCGTTCGTACAGGTAATCCCGTGACAGCGGTCGGCCGAGGTTGCTGAACAGGCAATGGGCGAGACGATACTCGCGCTCGGTCATGACGATTGGTTTACCGTCGCGAGTGACGGTCAGTTCGGCGTCGTCGAACACCAGATCGTTGAAACGCAGGGCGTCGGCCGGGGCGCTACGTTGCGGGCTGTGCCGACGCAATACTGCCGCAACGCGGGCCTTCAGTTCATTGGGCCGAAACGGCTTGCTGACGTAATCGTCGGCTCCCGCGTTCAACGCCTGGACGATATCGCTCTCGCCATCGCGGCTGGTCAGCATGATCGCCGCCGGCGGGGCTTCCAAGTGTTCGCGGGTCCAGCGCAACAGGGCCAGGCCGGTCAGGTCGGGCAATTGCCAGTCGAGGATCAGCAGATCGAAGGTTTCCCGGCGCAGCTGTCGCAGCAAGTCTTCACCGCTTTCGAAACTGTGCAGTGACCACGGCTGTCCTCCGGCCTCGGCCATTTGTTGCAGGGTCTGCTCGACCCGGCGCAATTCGGCGGGTTCATCGTCCAGTATCGCAACGCGCATACGCGGTGGTTCCTTGTCGCTCGGGCAATGGGTGCCGACCGGATCGGCTCACTCCATGCAGTGAAAGTAAGCGGCACGCCGTGGGGTGAGCCGCTATGATTCTTCGGGTCTACGTCCTCAGACCGGTTGCCTATGAAACCATTCAACCCGCCCTGCCCTGTTTCTCATGAATAACCACCGCCGACACGAAAGCCGCGTACCCAGCCAGGTTCAACGCTTGTTCCGGCAACTGGTGCGCGAGTGGGTGTGGATAAGTTTAGTGCTGTTGCCGCTGACTGCACTGCTTTCCTGGCGTGCGCAGATCAATTTGCATGACCCGGCACCCTTGATGGGCGCGGGGCTCTCGGTTGCCCTGGTCGCGTGTGTACTTGGGTTGCTGCTGTGGCGCCCGCGCCTGGCGCTCTGGCTGACATTGGGCGGGATGGCCGGCGTGCTGCTGACCAGTGCGGGTCTGGCGGAGATGAGGCGTTGGTGGTCGCCGACACCGGCGGTGCTGGGCATGCTGTTCGGTTATCTGATCTGGAACTGGCGACGCCTGAGTGTGGTGTTGACTTACTTCGGCTGGGAGCTGGCGCGGCTGGACAGTGAACCGAAAGTCTTCCCCGAACGACGTCGGGCGCAGTTTCCCAGCGCCGACCGTTTGCAGGGGCAAATCATGGCGCTTGAGCAAGCCATGAGCCGCACCCGTGATACCCGCCGCTTCATCGCTGATGGTCTTGAGTATCTGCCGGTCGCGACTCTGATCAGCGATCCACGGGGACAAGTCTTGTTGGGCAATCGCAAGGCCCGGAGCCTGTTCGATCACAATCTGGTGGGCGAGGATGTGCTCGATCAACTGGCGAGCCTGGGCTACCCGGAGTTATCCACAGAGTTGCGCCCGCCGCTATCCGAGCTGCCACTGCTGGAGTTTCGTGACCACAAGGAACGTAGCCTGCGCCTGGAGCGCGCCGCGTTGTTGCCAGTGGATGGCGATACGCCAATCGGTTGGTTGCTGAGCCTGACGGACCTCAGCGCCGAACGCGCCGCCGAGGAACAGCGCGGTGTCTTGCTGCGTTTTCTGTCCCATGACCTGCGTGCCCCTCATTCGGCGATTCTCGCCCTGCTCGATGTGCACCGGCACCAGGCGGGAATGGATTCGCCGCTGTTCGAACAGATTGAGCGCCAGGTACGCCGGGCGCTGGAACTCACCGACGGCTTCGTTCTGCTGGCGCGCGCCGAATCCGAGACGTATCAGTTTCAACCAAGCCTGTTCGGGATGCTGGTCATGGACGTTCTGGATCAGGCGTTGCCCATCGCTCAGCAAAAACGCATCGAGCTCGTGAGCGACATGGACGAACAATCACAGGAGCGTCTGATCCTCGCCGATCAGGGATTGTTGACCCGCGCACTGTTCAACCTGCTGGAAAATGCGATCAAGTACAGCCCTGCCGGATCCACAGTCGATCTGCGTGTCAGTTGTCACGACGACTGGCTGCGTTGTGAATTGTCCGATCAAGGCAAAGGAATCGCTGCAGAGGAACTGCCTGACCTGTTCAGTCAGTACCGACGCTTTTCCTCTGCGCAGGGTATCGATGGCGTGGGGCTGGGGTTGTCGATGGTCAAAGCCGTCGTGGATCACCATGGCGGTCAAATCGAATGCCTGAGCGTGGTCGATCAAGGCACGACTTTTCGTCTGCAACTGCCGCTGATTGCCGAAGAGCAGGTATAAAAAAACCGGCTATATCAGCCGGTTTCCTTACTTCCGAAAAAAACTTATGCACCTTTCTGGGTGTTTTATCAGATTCTGAAATATATAAGTAAATCAGTAAGTTAATTGACAAAAAGGGGATTTTGCGAACAAACCGTACACAGGTTATCCACAAATCTCAGACAGCGATCTGATCGTTTGAAACCGGTGCCTGGGGGGCCGGAGGCAGCGAGCCCATTTCCCGTTGAGTTTTCTCGTTCCACGCTTGCACTCGATCGTTCAGATCGGCGATGGCGCGAGGGCCACTGCCTTCGGCGTACATCGGCTCACCGATCACCACGGTAATCACACCCTGCTTTTTACCCCAACCGATTTTCGGCCAGAACTTGCCGGCATTGTGTGCAATCGGCAGCACCGGAAGCGCCGCATTCACCGCCAGGGCGCTGCCACTGCGCGAGAATTTGCCGATGGTGCCGTGAGGAACACGGGTGCCTTCGGGGAAGATCAGCACCCAGACATTGTCCTTGAGCAGCTCGTCACCTTTCGCCGCCACCTGCTTGAGGGCGGCTTTCGGGTTGTCGCGGTCAATCGCGATCGGCCGCAGCATGGCCATCGCCCAGCCGAAGAACGGCACGTAGAGCAATTCGCGCTTGAGCACCTGGCTCAAGGGCGAGAAATAAGCGGAGAGAAAGAATGTCTCCCAGGTGCTCTGGTGGTTCGATTGAATCACGCAGGGCCGGTCAGGCACGTTTTCGGCGCCTTTGACTTCGTAACGGATACCGAGGAACACCTTGGTCAACCATAAGGCGCAGCGGCACCAGTACACGTTGATGAAACGATAGCGCGCCTTGAACGGCAGGAAGGGCGCGATAAAAAAGCTCAGGCTGCACCACAGCAGAGCGGTGGTACCCAGCAGCAGGTAAAAGAGGAAGATTCTGATGGCCTGCAGTATCGACATGGCGACGTTTACCGTTACGGGCAATGCCCGACTGTTCAAGCGCACTCCCGATCAATCCCTGGTCAGGAACTTCAGAAGCACTCTAGTTGTGGATAAGTTCTGCGGCAATCGCCGCGAGATCGTCAAAAATCAGGGTGCCCACCGGCAAGGTCTTGGCCTGAGTCTTTTCGCCTTTCCCGGTCTTTACCAAAACGGGCTGTGAATCGACGGCTTTGGCGGCCTCCAGGTCACCAAGGCTGTCGCCGACGAACCAGACATTCGTCAGCGCGACGTTGTAATGCTGTGCGATGGTTTTCAACATCCCCGGTTTCGGCTTGCGGCAGTCGCAACCCTCATCCGGCCCATGCGGGCAATACACGATCAGCCCGACTTCACCGCCCTGCTCCGCCACCAGTTCGCGCAGGCGCGCGTGCATGGCATCGAGGGTGGCGAGGTCGTAGTAGCCGCGAGCAATGCCCGACTGGTTGGTGGCGACTGCCACCGTCCAGCCGGCCTTGCTCAACTGCGCAATCGCTTCGATCGAGCCGGGCAGCGGAATCCACTCCTCCACCGACTTGATGTAAGCGTCGGAGTCGTGATTGATCACTCCGTCCCGATCGAGAATCAGCAGTTTCAACAGCAGTCCCTCAACCCAGCAGCGAAATGTCGGCAACGCCCAGGAACAGGCCACGCAGACGCGCCAGCAGTGCATAGCGGTTGGCCCGCACGTTGGCGTCTTCGGCATTGACCATCACCGCGTCGAAGAACGCGTCCACCGGCTCGCGCAGGGCGGCCAGACGTGCCAGCGATTCGTTGTACTGACGCGCCGCAGCCATTGGCTGTACAGCCTGGTCCGCTTGCTGGATCGCCGAGTACAGCGAGAACTCGTTGGCGTTGTCGAAGTACTTGGCCTGGACTTCGGTCGGCACCGAGCCTTCCACCTTGCTCAACAGGTTCGATACGCGCTTGTTCACCGCCGCCAGCGCCGCCGCTTCCGGCAGTTTGCGGAAGGCCTGAACCGCTTGCACACGCTGGTCGAAGTCCAGCGCCGAACCCGGCTTCAGGGCACGCACCGACAGGTAGGTGGCCACATCCACGCCTTCGTCTTCGTAACGGGCACGCAGACGGTCGAAGATGAACTCCAGCACGGCGTCGTTCAGGCCGACAGCCTTGACCTTGGCACCGAAGGCATTCACGGCGAACGCCACGGCGTCGTTCAGGTCCAGGTCCAGTTGTTTCTCGATCAGGATCCGCAGCACGCCCAGTGCCGCGCGGCGCAGGGCATACGGGTCTTTGCTGCCGGTCGGCAGCATGCCGATGCCGAAGATGCCGACCAGGGTGTCGAGCTTGTCGGCGATGGCCACGGCCGCACCGGTCAGAGTGGCAGGCAGTTCAGCGCCGGCACCGCGTGGCATGTACTGCTCGTTCAGCGCCAGGGCGACGTCTTCCGGTTCGCCGTCATTGAGGGCGTAGTAGTAGCCGGCGACACCTTGCATCTCCGGGAACTCGCCGACCATTTCGGTCGCCAGGTCGCACTTGGACAGCAAGCCTGCACGGGCAGCCCACGAAGCGTTGCCGCCGATGCGTGCGGCGATGTACGCGGCCAGTTTCGAGACGCGTTCGGCCTTGTCGTAGACGCTGCCGAGTTTTTCCTGGAACACCACGTTCTGCAGGCGATCGTTGAACGCTTCGAGCTTCTGCTTCTTGTCCTGCTTGAAGAAGAACTCGGCGTCGGTCAGACGTGGGCGAACCACCTTCTCGTTACCGGCGATGATCTGCTGCGGGTCTTTGGATTCGATGTTGGCCACAGTGATGAAACGCGGCAGCAACTTGCCGTCGGCATCCAGCAGGCAGAAGTACTTCTGGTTGTCCTGCATGGTGGTGATCAGCGCTTCCTGCGGCACGTCGAGGAAACGTTCCTCGAACGAGCACACCAGCGGCACTGGCCACTCGACCAGCGCGGTCACTTCGTCGAGCAACGCCGGCGGCACGATCGCGGTGCCTTCCTGGCGGGTCGCCAGCTCTTCGGTGCGCTTGCTGATGATCTCGCGACGTTCGTTGGCGTCGGCCAGCACGTAGGCGGCACGCAGGTCGGCCAGGTAGCTCGCCGGTGAACCGATGCGCACGCTTTGCGGGTGGTGGAAGCGGTGGCCACGGGATTCACGGCCAGCCTTCTGCGCGAGGATCGTGCAGTCGATGACCTGGTCGCCGAGCAGCATCACCAGCCACTGGGTCGGACGCACGAACTCTTCCTTGCGCGCACCCCAACGCATGCGTTTCGGGATCGGCAGGTCGTTCAGCGAGTCTTCGACGATGGTCGGCAGCAGGCTGGCGGTCGGCTTGCCGGCGATGTTCTGGCTGTAGCGCAGTTTCGGACCGCTCTGGTCGATCTCGCTCAGCTCGACGCCGCACTTCTTGGCAAAACCCAGTGCCGCTTGAGTCGGGTTGCCTTCGGCATCGAACGCGGCCTGACGCGGCGGGCCGTCGAGGTTGATGCTGCGATCCGGCTGCTGGGTGGCCAGCGCAGTGATCAGCACAGCCAGACGACGCGGCGCGGCGTAGACGGTTTTGCTCTCGTAATTCAGACCGGCGGCTTGCAGGCCCTTGTCGATACCGGCCAGGAACGCTTCGGCCAGGGTGTTCAGGGCTTTGGGTGGCAGTTCTTCGGTGCCCAGTTCAACCAGAAAATCTTGAGCACTCATTGTGCAGCCTCCAGCTTGGCCAGTACTTCGTCACGCAGGTCCGGGGTTGCCATCGGGAAGCCCAGCTTGGCACGGGCCAGCAGGTAGGCTTGGGCGACGGAACGCGCCAGGGTGCGAACGCGCAGAATGTATTGCTGACGCGCGGTCACCGAGATTGCCCGGCGCGCATCCAGCAGGTTGAAGGTGTGCGAGGCCTTCAGAACCATTTCGTAGCTTGGCAACGGCAGCGGCTGGTCGAGTTCGATCAGGCGCTTGGCTTCGCTTTCATAGAAGTCGAACAGTTCGAACAGTTTGTCGACGTTGGCGTGTTCGAAGTTATAGGTGGATTGCTCCACTTCGTTCTGGTGGAACACGTCGCCGTAAGTCACTTTGCCGAACGGACCGTCAGCCCAGACCAGGTCGTAGACCGAATCCACGCCTTGCAGATACATGGCCAGACGCTCGAGACCGTAGGTGATCTCGCCGGTCACCGGGTAGCACTCAATGCCGCCCGCTTGCTGGAAGTAGGTGAACTGAGTCACTTCCATGCCGTTCAGCCAGACTTCCCAGCCCAGACCCCAGGCGCCGAGGGTCGGCGATTCCCAGTTGTCTTCGACGAAGCGGATGTCGTGGACCAGCGGGTCCAGGCCGACATGCTTGAGGGAGCCCAGGTACAGCTCCTGGAAGTTGTCCGGGTTCGGCTTCAGGACCACCTGGAACTGGTAGTAGTGCTGCAGACGGTTCGGGTTTTCGCCGTAACGGCCGTCAGTCGGACGGCGGCTTGGCTGCACGTAGGCGGCGTTCCAGGTTTCCGGGCCGATGGCGCGCAGGAATGTCGCGGTGTGGAAAGTGCCGGCGCCTACTTCCATATCGTAGGGCTGAAGTACCACACAACCTTGCTCGGCCCAGTATTGCTGGAGCGCGAGGATCAAGTCTTGGAAGGTACGCACGGCTGGCGTAGGCTGGCTCACGAAATTCACCTGTTTCTTGGGCTGCGATTTAAAGAGCGGGAGTATACCCGATTCAGTCGCACCTCCACCCCTGGAGCCTTATGCCACGCTGCTTTTGGTGCAACGAAGATCCGCTGTACATGGCTTACCACGATCAGGAGTGGGGTACGCCGCTACGCGATGCGCAGGGTTTGTTCGAGTTGCTTTTGCTCGAAGGGTTCCAGGCCGGGCTGTCGTGGATCACCGTGCTGCGCAAGCGCGAGCGATATCGCGAGGTGTTGTTCGGCTTCGACGTACAGCGCGTGGCGCAGATGAGCGACGCGGAAATCGACGAATTGATGCTCGATCCGGGGATCATCCGCAACCGCCTCAAGCTCAATGCCGCTCGGCGCAATGCCCAGGCCTGGCTGGCGCTGGAAGATCCGGTGGCCTTCCTCTGGTCGTTTGTGGATAACCGCCCGGTGATCAATCATTTCAAGGATCGCAGCGAAGTCCCGGCCATCACCCCGCAGGCTGTGGCCATGAGCAAAGGCCTGAAAAAGGCCGGTTTCACGTTCGTCGGTCCGACCATCTGCTACGCACTGATGCAGGCCTCGGGCATGGTCATGGATCACACTCAGGACTGCGATCGCTACGCGCAGCTCGTCAACGGCGGTTAGAATGGCCGCCTCGCGCACAGCACAAGATCAGGAGTGACCTGTGGAAAAGTTTAAAGGCGCCATGCTGGTTGGCGCTCTGCGGCTGTTTGCCCTGCTGCCGTGGCGGGCCGTGCAGGCCGTGGGTTCGGCAATCGGCTGGATCATGTGGAAAACCCCCAACCGTTCCCGCGATGTGGTGCGGATCAACCTGGCCAAATGTTTTCCACAGATGGACCCGGCCGAACGCGAGCGTCTGGTCGGTCAAAGCTTGAAAGACATCGGCAAGTCTCTGACCGAAAGCGCCTGCGCCTGGATCTGGCCTGCCCAGCGCTCCATCGACCTGGTGCGCGAAGTCGAAGGCCTTGAAGTGCTGAAAGACGCGCTGGCCTCGGGCAAGGGCGTGGTCGGCATCACCAGTCACCTGGGCAACTGGGAAGTGCTCAACCACTTCTACTGCAGCCAGTGCAAACCGATCATTTTCTACCGGCCGCCGAAGCTCAAAGCGGTGGATGAATTGCTGCGCAAACAGCGCGTGCAACTGGGCAACAAGGTCGCTGCGTCGACCAAAGAAGGCATCCTCAGCGTCATCAAGGAAGTGCGCAAGGGTGGTCAGGTGGGGATTCCCGCGGATCCGGAGCCGGCGGAGTCGGCCGGGATTTTCGTGCCGTTCTTCGCCACTCAGGCCCTGACCAGCAAGTTCGTGCCGAACATGCTCGCCGGTGGCAAGGCCGTCGGCGTATTCCTGCATGCGCTGCGTCTGCCGGACGGTTCCGGCTATAAGGTGATCCTTGAGGCAGCGCCGGAAGCGATGTACAGCTCCGACACCGAAACGTCCTGCGCGGCGATGAGTCAGGTGGTCGAGCGTTATGTGGCGGCTTACCCGAGCCAGTACATGTGGAGCATGAAGCGCTTCAAGAAGCGTCCGCCGGGTGAGGCGCGCTGGTACTGATCGGCGATGTACATGGGTGGATAACCTGACCCAACGGGTTATCCACAGCCGTCACGGTTTCTGCCGATCGAGCTTCTTCAGAAACACCGTCATTTCCTTTTCGGCCTGCTTGTCGCCATGGACCCGGGCCGCTTCCAGTCCCTGCTCCCACGCCTGTCGCGCAGCCACCAGATCACCCAGTGCCAGTTGCGCCTTGCCCAACAGTTTCCACGCGGCCGAATACTTCGGGTCGAAACCGACACACTGCTGGAAATGCTCGGCCGCCTTCGCGTTCTCCCCCCGATCCAGATAGCCCTTGCCGAGGCCAAAGCGCAGCAATGAGTTATCCACACCCTTGGCGAGCATTTTTTCCAGGGATTCGATCATCGCTCTCGCCTCTTGGTCGGTCAGAAGAAACTCAGGCCCACGTGGAACAGCTTCTCCACATCGCGAATGTGCTTTTTATCCACAAGGAACAGAATCACATGGTCGCCCGCGGCAATCACCGTGTCGTCGTGGGCGATGATCACTTCTTCATCGCGGATGATCGCGCCGATGGTGGTGCCCGGAGGCAGCGCGATGTTTTCAATGGCCTTGCCGATGACTTTGCTCGACTTCGAATCGCCATGGGCTACCGCTTCGATGGCTTCCGCCGCGCCCCGGCGCAGTGAGTGCACGCTGACGATATCGCCGCGCCGTACGTGGGCCAGCAAGGTGCCGATGGTCGCCAGTTGCGGGCTGATGGCGATGTCGATATCACCGCCCTGGATCAAGTCGACGTAGGCCGGGTTGTTGATGATCGTCATCACCTTCTTCGCGCCCAGACGCTTGGCCAGCAGCGATGACATGATGTTGGCTTCGTCATCGTTGGTCAGGGCGAGGAAGATATCCGCGTCGGCGATGTTCTCTTCCATCAGCAAGTCGCGATCCGACGCGCTGCCCTGCAGCACCACGGTGCTGTCGAGGGTGTCGGAGAGATAACGGCAGCGAGCCGGGTTCATCTCGATGATCTTCACCTGATAGCGGCTTTCGATGGCCTCGGCCAGCCGTTCGCCGATCTGCCCGCCACCGGCGATGACAATGCGCTTGTAGCTTTCGTCGAGCCGGCGCATTTCGCTCATCACCGCGCGAATATTCGCACGGGCGGCGATGAAGAAAACTTCATCGTCCGCCTCGATCACCGTGTCGCCCTGGGGAAGAATCGGTCGGTCGCGGCGGAAAATTGCGGCCACTCGGGTTTCCACATTCGGCATGTGTTCGCGCAACTGGCGCAGTTGCTGACCCACCAGCGGCCCGCCGTAGTAGGCGCGCACCGCCACCAGTTGCGCCTGGCCTTCGGCGAAATCGATCACCTGCAAGGCGCCGGGGTGCTGGATCAAACGCTTGATGTAGTTGGTGACCACTTGCTCGGGGCTGATCAGCACGTCGACCGGAATCGCCTCGTTCTGGAACAGTTGCTCCTCGCGGGTCAGGTACGACGCTTCGCGCACCCGGGCAATCTTGGTCGGGGTGTGGAACAGGGTGTGAGCAACCTGGCAGGCGACCATGTTGGTTTCGTCGCTGTTGGTCACCGCCACCAGCATGTCGGCGTCGTCGGCGCCGGCCTGACGCAGCACGGTCGGCAGTGAGCCACGACCCTGCACGGTGCGGATGTCGAGGCGGTCGCCAAGATCGCGCAGACGGTCGCCGTCAGTGTCAACCACCGTGATGTCATTGGCCTCGCTGGCCAGATGTTCAGCCAGCGAACCGCCGACCTGTCCCGCACCGAGGATGATGATTTTCATCCAGTCACTCCATTGAATCCGTTTAGCTGCGCGCGGCAGCGATCTTGATCAGCTTGGCGTAGTAGAACCCGTCGTGCCCGCCCTGCTGGGCCAGCAATTGGCGACCATGGGGCTGCTTGATCCCGGCGGCGGTGGCCAGATCCAGCTCCCGTGCGCCCGGTGTGCGCCCAAGGAAAGCGGCGATCACTTCGGTGTTCTCGGTCGGCAAGGTCGAGCAGGTGGCGTAGAGCAGGATGCCGCCCACCTCGAGGGTTTTCCACATCGCGTCGAGCAACTCGCCTTGCAGTTGCGCGAGGGCAGCGATGTCGTCGGCCTGACGGGTCAGTTTGATGTCCGGATGACGGCGAATCACCCCGGTGGCCGAGCACGGTGCGTCGAGCAGGATGCGCTGGAACGGTTTGCCATCCCACCACGCTGCCGTGTCGCGACCGTCGGCGGCAATCAGTTCGGCACTCAAACCGAGACGTTCGAGGTTTTCCTTTACCCGCACCAGACGTTTGGCTTCCAGGTCCACCGCCACCACACCGGCCAGCGCCGGTTCGGCTTCGAGGATATGGCACGTCTTGCCGCCCGGCGCGCAGCAGGCGTCCAGCACTCGCTGACCCGGCGCGAGGTCGAGCAGGTCGGCGGCCAGTTGCGCGGCTTCGTCCTGCACGCTGATCCAGCCTTCGGCGAAACCCCGCAGGCTGCGCACGTCGGCGGCAGCGTCGAGGACAATGCCGTCGCGGCTGAAGGTGCACGGCTGTGCGGCGATACCCGCTTCGGTCAGCAGACTCAGGTAGGCATCGCGGCTGTGATGACGGCGATTGACCCGCAGGATCATCGGTGGATGCGCGTTGTTGGCTTCGCAGATGGCTTCCCATTGCTCGGGCCAGAAGGCCTTGAGGGATTTTTGCAGCCAGCGCGGGTGGGCAGTGCGCACCACCGGATCGCGTTCCAGTTCGGCGAAGATCGCCTCACTTTCCCGTTGGGCATTGCGCAACACGGCGTTGAGCAGGCCCTTGGCCCACGGTTTTTTCAGCTTGTCGGCGCAACCGACGGTTTCGCCGATGGCGGCGTGCGGCGGGACGCGGGTGTAGAGCAACTGGTAGAGACCGATCAGCAGCAACGCCTCGACATCGGCGTCCGCCGCCTTGAACGGTTTCTGTAACAGCTTTTCCGCCAGCGCCGATAAACGCGGCTGCCAGCGTGCGGTGCCGAACGCGAGGTCCTGGGTGAAGCCGCGATCGCGATCCTCGACCTTGTCCAGTTGCGTCGGCAGGGAACTGTTGAGCGAAGCCTTGCCGCTCAGGACAGCGGCGAGTGCCTTGGCGGCGGCCAGACGCGGATTCATTGCGCGTCCACCGCTGCGCCCAGCACGATGCCGGTGGCGAATTTCTCACGACGACTGTTGAACAGATCGCTGAAGTTCAGCGCCTTGCCGCCGGGCAATTGCAGGCGAGTCAGGCACAGCGCCTGTTCGCCACAGGCGACGAGCAGACCGTCCTTGCTGGCGCCGAGAATCGTGCCCGGTGCGCCTTTGCCTTCGGCCAGTGTCGCCGCCAGCACTTTCAGCGCTTCGCCGTTGAGCGTGCTGTGGGTGATCGGCCATGGGTTGAAGGCGCGGACCAGACGTTCCAGCTCAACGGCCGGACGGCTCCAGTCAATGCGTGCTTCGTCCTTGTTCAGTTTGTGCGCGTAGGTGGCGAGCTCGTCGTTCTGGACTTCGCCTTCCAGCGTGCCAGCGGCCAGACCGGCAATCGCTTGCACCACGGCGGGCGGGCCCATCTCGGCGAGGCGATCATGGAGGCTGCCGCCGGTGTCGTCGGCGCTGATCGGAGTCACGACCTTGAGCAGCATCGGCCCGGTATCGAGGCCGGCTTCCATACGCATCACGGTCACACCGCTCTCGGCATCGCCTGCTTCCACAGCGCGCTGGATCGGCGCCGCACCGCGCCAGCGCGGCAGCAGGGAGGCGTGACTGTTGATGCAACCCAGACGCGGAATATCCAGCACCGCTTGCGGCAGGATCAGGCCGTAGGCGACTACCACCATCAAGTCAGGCTTCAACGCGGCGAGCTCGGCTTGAGCGTCAGCGTTGCGCAGGGTCGGCGGCTGCAACACCTGGATATTGTTTTCCAGGGCGAGCTGTTTGACCGGGCTCGGCATCAGTTTTTGCCCACGACCGGCCGGACGATCCGGTTGGGTGTAGACCGCAACGATCTCGTGAGGGCTGTCCAACAGGGCCTTGAGGTGTTCGGCGGCGAATTCCGGGGTGCCGGCAAAAACGATGCGCAGTGGCTCAGTCATGGGGGAGTCTCATAAAAAGAAAAAGGCTTGCCGCAGCAAGCCTTTGAAGAGGGGCATCAAGCGTTCTGGCGGTGCTGCTTTTCCAGTTTCTTCTTGATCCGGTCGCGTTTGAGCGTGGACAGGTAATCGACGAACAACTTGCCGTTGAGGTGGTCGCATTCGTGCTGGATGCACACCGCGAGCAGGCCTTCGGCGATCAGTTCGTAAGGCTTGCCGTCACGATCAAGTGCCTTGATCTTGACCTTTTGCGGGCGGTCGACATTTTCGTAGAAGCCCGGCACCGAGAGGCAGCCTTCCTGGTATTGCTCCATTTCGTCGGTCAGCGGCTCGAACTCGGGGTTGATGAACACCCGCGGTTCGGTGCGGTCTTCGGAAAGGTCCATCACGACGATACGTTTGTGCACATTGACCTGGGTCGCGGCAAGGCCGATGCCCGGCGCTTCATACATTGTTTCAAACATGTCATCGACCAGCTGACGCACTTCGTCGTCCACTACAGCCACAGGTTTGGCGATAGTGCGCAGACGCGGGTCCGGAAATTCGAGGATGTTCAAAATGGCCATAAGCTTGATTGCTGCACGTGTGAGGTAAAGTCGGGCGATGGCCTGGCGGGTCCGAAGATGCAGGCTACCGTTGTGAAACGTAGCGCCCTGCTTTTCAGCATAGAGCAGGGAGCGAGCCACGGGGGCTCTGGCGTTTCACGCGAACGCACATGATAAAGGGATTCACCGCATGAGGAAATCACTACTCGCCCTGCTGTTTCTGGCCTCGGCCGGCGCCGCGCACGGGCAAGTGCAACTCAAGGAAGGTTTTCCACAGCAATACACGGTGGTTTCGGGGGATACACTCTGGGACATCTCCGGTAAATATTTGCGCGAACCCTGGCAGTGGCCACAGTTGTGGCGGGCCAATCCGCAGATCGAAAACCCCAACCTGATCTATCCGGGCGACACTCTGACGCTCAGTTACGTCAACGGCCAGCCGCGCCTCACGGTCAATCGCGGCGAGTCGCGCGGCACCATCAAGCTGTCGCCGCGCATTCGTACAAGCCCGGTGGCCGAGGCGATTCCGAGCATTCCGCTCAAATCGATCAGCAGCTTTCTGCTGAGCAACCGCATCGTCGACAAGGTCGAGGACTTCGACAAGGCGCCTTATATCGTTGCCGGCGACGCCGAACGGGTGCTCAGCGGCACCGGCGACCGGATTTTCGCCCGAGGCCACTTCGACCCGAACCAGCCGGTCTACGGGATCTTCCGCCAGGGCAAGGTCTACACCGATCCGCAGAGCAAGGAGTTCCTGGGGATCAACGCCGATGACATCGGCGGTGGTGAAATCGTCGCCACCGAAGGCGACGTCGCCACCCTCGCGCTGCAACGCACGACCCAGGAAGTGCGCCTCGGCGACCGCTTGTTCAGTGGTGAAGAGCGTTCGATCAACTCGACCTTCATGCCCAGCGCGCCCTCCACCGACATCAACGGCCTGATTATCGATGTGCCGCGCGGCGTCACGCAGATCGGCGCGATGGACGTGGTGACACTGAACAAGGGCAAACGCGACGGTCTGGCTGAAGGCAACGTGCTGGTGGTAATGAAAACCGGGGAAACCGTACGCGACCGGATCACCGGTCAACCGCTGAAAATTCCCGATGAACGCGCAGGCTTGCTGATGGTGTTCCGCACTTACGACAAACTCAGTTACGGCCTTGTGCTGAACGCATCGCGCTCACTGGCGGTGCTGGACAAGGTACGAAATCCTTAGCTGACTTCACAAGTTACCAACAGAGTTATCCACAGCTTGTTCCGAAAGGTTCGGGCCTTATAACGATCAAGGATGATCCATGATGATGCCTGTCTCCCCGTCGGTCTCGCCGGCAGAACTGGAAGCGCGCCTGCGCCTGCACCGCTTGCCGGAAATCGGTCCCAAACGTTTCACCAAATTGCTCGAAGCCTTCGGCTGCGCCTCGAAGGCGATCAGCGCGCCGGCCAGCGCCTGGCGCTCGTTGGGTTTGCCGGCGGCTTGCGCCGAGGCCCGGCGCTGCCCTGACGTTCGCGACGGCGCCAGCCACGCATTGCGCTGGTTAGAGCGTCCGGATCAACATTTACTGATGTGGGACCAAGCGGATTACCCGGCCTTGCTGGCGCAGATTCCCGACCCGCCACCCTTGCTGTTCGTCGCGGGCGATCCGCAGATACTGGAAAAACCGCAACTGGCGATGGTCGGCAGTCGCCGCGCTTCCCGCCCCGGCATGGACACCGCCGCTGCATTTTCCCGCAGCCTTGCGGGTGCCGGATTTGTGATCACCAGTGGCCTGGCGCTGGGTATCGACGCGGCGGCGCATCAAGCCGCTGTTGACGTCGGCGGGCAAACGGTCGGCGTGCTGGGTACCGGTCTGGAAAACTTTTATCCACAGCGCAATCGGCGATTGGCGGATGCGATGATTGCGTCCGGCAGTGCGGTGCTTTCGGAATTCCCTCTGGACACCGGGCCGACGGCGAGCAACTTCCCAAGACGCAACCGGATCATCAGCGGCCTGTCCCTCGGCGTGCTGGTGGTCGAGGCCAGCGTGGCCAGCGGTTCCCTGATCACCGCGCGGCTGGCGGCAGAACAGGGGCGCGAGGTGTACGCCATTCCGGGTTCGATCCATCACCCCGGCGCTCGGGGCTGTCATCAACTGATCCGTGACGGAGCGGTGCTGGTGGAAACCATCGAGCACATTCTCGAAGCCCTGCGCGGCTGGCAGCAGTTGCCGCCATCCGCTGCAGTGCCGGATCCCGATCATCCTCTGCTGGACCTGTTGCACGCCGCGCCGCACACCAGCGAGGGCCTGGCTGACAGCAGTGGCTGGGCGTTACCCAAAGTCCTGGCGGCATTGACCGAACTGGAGATGGATGGTCGCGCGGTGTGCGAAAACGGCCGCTGGTTTGCGCGCGTAAGCTAGGTTTTACATTGAAGATCGGTAAACTGCGCGAAACCTGTTTGCGGAGAGTTTTTCATGGTCAACAGTTGGCGTGTGCAACAAGCCGCACGAGAGATTCGCGCCGGGGCGGTGATTGCCTATCCAACCGAAGCCGTCTGGGGGCTGGGGTGCGATCCTTGGAATGAAGAAGCGGTGGATCGTCTGTTGGCGATCAAGAACCGTTCGGTGGACAAGGGGCTGATCCTGGTTGCCGACAACATTCATCAGTTCGATTTTCTGTTCGAGGATTTCCCGCAGGACTGGATCGATCGCATGGCCAGCACCTGGCCAGGCCCGAACACCTGGCTGGTACCCCATCAGAACCTGTTGCCGGAGTGGGTGACCGGGGTGCATGACACCGTGGCATTGCGGGTCAGTGATCATCCGCAGGTGCGGGATCTGTGCTCGTTGGTGGGGCCGTTGATTTCGACGTCGGCCAATCCGCAGGGACGGCCGGCGGCAAAGAGTCGCTTGCGGGTCGAGCAGTATTTCCGTGGTCAGGTCGATCTGGTGCTCGGCGGAGCGCTGGGCGGTCGCAAGAACCCGAGCCTGATTCGGGATCTGGCCACCGGCAAAATTGTGCGCCCGGCCTGATATCACCCTCAGTCAAATTAGTGCGTACTCCTCGGCTTCCATGGCGAGGAGTACTACATGTGCCTGCGATTTTTCCTTCATATACCTGAATTTTTAGCCCGGTTCTTGATTTGATTTTTTCCTTTCTGCGTCAGATCAATCCGTAAGTATTCAGTTATTGTAATTTTTCCGACGTTATTCTCAGAAGCCACACAGTGGCGATTTTTCTAAAACCATTCATTATTTCAATGCGCTCAGAAAACTTCGAAAAGTTAACGGCTGCGGAGAAGAAATGGATATCAGGGATTCACAGTTAACGGATTATCTGCAGGAACTTCAGGCGAGCCTTAAAAGGCGTCATGAGAACTATCGCATCGTTATTCTCGAAGCAGGATCAGACACGCGAGAGTTTGAACGGTTTGTTTCCCGTCATTTTCGGCTGCGATTGCAACACTACATGTTGACACCCAAAGCCAGGTTACTTGAAACACGTCTGGCGATTACTTCGCGCAGTACCCACTTTCTGTTGTATCAGCATGACAGGCCCACGGCCGTGTTGAGAGTGACCCCTGCGCCGTTCGAATGGGCCTCACTGGCGCAGCAGCAACTGTCTCCTGCCACAACGCTGTCGCGCCATGTCGAATTCAGTCGCTTGATCTGTCACTCGCAAACTCAATTCCCCATGTCGATCAACGGCCTGCTGGCAGCTGCCACGGAATGGGCGATCAAGCGCGGTTATGAGGGCGTTACCGCGCTCTGCCGAACACCGCAACGGCGATTGTTCCAGCGCTTCGGCCTGACGCCGATCACCACCGACGCCCTGCGCATCGAACAGCGCCAGCGCGGCGATTACTGGCTGCTCTCGGCTCAATGGCAGCAAATCTTCACAGCACTTCTGCAGTCCGCCCACCTGCTCGCCAACCCATTGGAGAATCCAGTTAATGAATGCGCCTCTCAGTTTTGAACAACAATTAAGCCTGCTCGATGAGCGAATCGAAAAAACATGGGCCGATATTCTGGAAAGTTCGCGACTGGTAAAAGCCATCCGCGAAGGCAGCGTTTCAAAAGCCTTATACGCGATCTACATGATCCAGACTTTTCACTACACGGCGCACAATGCGCGAAATCAAGGATTGGTCGGAGTTCGACACGCGGATAATCCGGTGTATGCCAAGTTCTGTTTCGAACATGCGGCACAAGAAATCGGTCATGAAAAAATGGCACTGCATGATGTCATGAGTCTTGGTCTGAAGAATGAAGTGTTCGATATTCCACCTGCCCTTCCGGCCACCGATGTGCTGATCGCTTATTTATACTGGGTCTCCTTTACCGGTAACCCGTTACAACGGCTTGGTTATAGTTATTGGGCAGAAAACGCCTACCAGTTCATCACTCCGCTTATTAACAACTTGAGTGAAGTTCTGGATCTGAAACCCGCTCAACTGACATTTTTCATTGCACATTCCGACATTGATATCGAGCATTTCAACGAAATCAAACTCATGCTGCAGCGCACCTGCAAATGTCAGGAGGACTGGGATGCGATCACCACTGTCATGGAAACCAGCCTGCGCCTGACCGGCGCCATGCTTGAGGCGGTTTATGAGCAGTTTGAGGCCTGGCAAAACGGGTTGGCGCCCCGCTATGACTTCCTCCAGGTCCTGGACAACCAATGAAGGCCTTACACCCATCTTCAAATCTGATGGCTGGAGGCAGACATGGCTGATTATTTCGACCGGCTCAACTACACGCTGGGGGATGAGGACACCGCGCTCGAGTACGCGATCCTGCCCAGACATGCCAGACATGTCCTGGGGATCGCCGGATGCGGCGGCCGGCTGTTGCCGTTGCTGGCCGCTGCCCCGTCACGCATGACCTGTACCGATATCAGCGCACCGCAACTGGCGTTCACCCGATTGCGTTTTGCCCTGCTGGAACAGACCGATCACGAGTCGTTCATGGCGTTCATGGGCTATCGAATGGAAAGCCTGAGGGCGCGACGCCGCTCCATTTTCCAGCAACTGGTCTTACCGCCGGCGGATCGTCGCTGGCTGTCCGCGTTCTTCCAGTCCCGACGTTGGGAAGCACCGATTTACATGGGGGCATTCGAGCAGACCCTGAAGCGGTTGGCGAAGATCACCGCACTGTTTACCGGTAAGGCGGGCCGGGGCATTTTTCAGTTCAGCCGGCTTGACGAACAAACGGAATATTACCGAAACCGCTTTCCCCTCAAGCGCTGGAAGGCAGTGATCGGTTTGCTGGGAAATGCAGCAGTGCTCAATTCGCTGCTGTACAAGGGCGCGTTTCCACCCAACAACCTGGGGATCAGCTCGCGCGCGGCGTATCTGGAAATTTTCCATACGTTGTTCACCACTCAGGTGGTCCGCGAGAGTTTTTTCCTGCAAATGCTGTTTTTCGGTGAGCTGCGCTATCCGCAAGGCTTTCCGCTGGAGTGTGATCCGGCCATTTTTCAGCAGGCCCGCGAGGGACTTCAGCAGTGCGAGTTACGCGTGGTGCAGGCGGACATCCTTGGCTGTGCTGCCGGGGAAACAGCCATCGATTTCATATCGCTGTCGGACGTGCCTTCCTTCATGCCCGAAGCGGCCGGAAAAAACATTTTGCAGCGCCTGGCTCCGGCTCTGTCGGAAAACGCACAGGTGGTCATGCGGGGGCATCTGCATGTGGTGCAACCCGATTGTGCAGGCTTTTGCAATGTCACCCACCAGTACCAGTCAGACATCGCACGCGAAAGAACCCAGCTCTGGCATGTCCAGGTCTATCGCCGCACTCCCTCTTTGCAGGTATCCCGATGAACACTTTTCAACCGACCGTCAATTGGGTCAAAAACCGTGTCCGGCAAGCGCGTGACGATCAGCAACAGCTATTCGACGCGGGGCTGAACGGCTTGAAGCTGGCTAAACGTGAAGGCAAAGAGATCGAACTCGACAGCGGCGAACGGCTGACCGAGTTCCTTTCCTGCTCTTATCTGGGGCTGGAGTGTGATCCACGCCTGATTCAAGGAGCGGTGAGCGCTGCGGAGTCTTTCGGCGTGCAGTTCGCCGCTGCACGAACCCGAGCCCTGTTGCCGCCCATGCGTGAGCTGGACGACCTGCTGAACCGGATATTTCAGGGACACGCAGTCACCTTCAACTCGGTAGGCAGTGCGCATCTTGGCTGTCTGCCGCTGCTCGGTTCCGGTGAGATGCCCTCTTATCCCATGCGCCGTGGCCCCTGCTGGATAGTCGACCGTGCCGCTCATGCGTCGATGCAAGTGCTGCAAGGCATTCTCTGGCAATTCGGCCCGATTCAGCGCCGCGATTGCAGCGATGTAGAGCAGGTGGAAGAAGCCTGTTCAACGGCAGTCGCGGCGGGTAACACGCCCATTATCCTGACCGACAGCATTGGTTCGATGCGTGGTGTGTATCCGATAAATCGCCTGCTGCAACTGGCGGAGCGTTTTGACGGTTATCTCTATGCGGATGACGCCCACGGTACCTCGATCCATGGTGTCGCCGGAGGAGGTTACGCGCTGGACGCGGTGGATGAACGACAGCACGGCCGGCTGATCCTCCTGTCGTCTTTGTCCAAGGCGTTCGGTGCCACCGGCGGGGCGATCACTGTGCGCACCGAAGCCGATGCCGAGATGATTCGGCGCCATGCATCGACTTATACGTTTGGCGGGCCATTGTCTGTTGGCGGGGTAGGTGCGGCTGTCGCTTCGGGGAAAATCCATTTGTCCCCGGAACTGAGTCAATTGCAGGCGTTGCTGTGGCGAAATATCGCCACGGTCGACGGTTTGCTGGGGCCAGTGCTCGGCAATCATCACGTCGCGTCCCCCATTCGTTTTATCCGCGTCGGGGCCGAGAGAGAGGCGATAAGCCTGGGGCAGTATTTGCGCCGGCTGGGAATTGCGGTCACCACCGCAGTGTTTCCGGTGGTCGCCAAGGGCGAGGCCATTTTGCGTCTGGCCATCAGTGCGAGTCACAGTCAGCGCCAGTTGGAATCTCTGGCGAACGCCGTCCGTAGCGGATTCGATGAGCTGGGCATTCGTCGGGGAGGACGCGGCGATGCACAATGACCCCGTCGCGGATGTCTCGGCCGAGGCGTTTGCGTGCAAATTGGCCCACGCGCGTTCACTGCCCTGGCTCCATGCTCTGTATCCGCGAATCCAGGAAGTGCAGGGATTGGCCGATCTGCATCGACTGCCGGTTCTGGCGGTGGAAGACGAGTCCGGCGGCGTGCTGTTTTCCGTGCTCGCTCAAGCTTCACATCAAGCACCGGGCGGCGGGCTGACCCTGACCTCGGGAGGCAGCACCGGCAATCGCAAACAGATCACCCATTCCTGGGCGTTCAACGCTGCAATTGTGCCTTTGGGAGCAAGGATGTTCGGTGCGACGGACGAACGCCCCGAGGTGGTCATCAACTGCCTGACAGCCGCGCAAATGCAGGGAGCCTTTCAATACGCGTCAGCCATCGTCCAGCACGTTGGCGCACGGTTGTTGCCTGCCGGTTCACAGATGGGTGTGCAGCGCGTCGCCGAGCTGATTCAGGCACACATGGCCGATGCGTTGATATGCACTCCCTCCTTCGCCGCCGCCTTGTTCAACCATGAGAAAGTCGGCGCCGTGCAGTTGGGCAGTCTGAAGTGGCTTTACTACATTGGAGAACCCTGCAGTAAAACGCTGCGCGACCAGTTGGCCCGGGACTGGCCGATGCTGAAGATCCGCTCGCTGGGATACAGCTCGACGGAGACCGGTCCCATCGGTTTTCAGTGCGCCCATCTGGAGCATGGTTTTTATCACCTGCATGCGGACGCCATGTTGCTCGAGGTGGTTGATTCTCTGACCCAGCAAGCCTTGGCCGTAGAGCAGACCGGTGAGTTTCTGCTGACACCCTTGCTCCCCGATCATGTGCCGTTGTTGCGTTACCGGATCGGCGATCGTGGGCGAATCCTGCGCACCGTGACGAAGTGCGCCTGTGGCAGTTCCCTGCCGGTGCTGGCGCTTGAGGGGCGGGTGGAAACATCGATCAAACTGGGGGGCGCGCTCATCACTCAGTCACAGGTGTTGCACATACTCCGACAGTTTATGCCGCAGTTGCAGGCCGCCGATGTCCAGGTGCAGATTGATCGACGGCCCGAGGGGGCACGCATGCGTCTGGTCATAGCAGAGGACGCACTGACAGCCGACACACAGAGCGTCATTGAAGATGCGTTGCAGGTCGAAGGACAGGCCAGTGCATTGCTCAGGCTGCCGGGCGTTTTGGGGTTGGAGGTGAAGCGCCTTGCCCCGCAGGAGTTCGAAACCACCCAGGCCAGCAAGACACCGTTTTTTGTGACGTTGGAACAGACCCCGGTACCGTTGTGAAAGTACGCCGGGGTCATCGGTGGTCAGGGCAGCAGGACAGTCGAGCCGGTGGTGCGCCGTGCCGACAGTTCGGTCTGCGCCTGGGCGGCGTCAGCCAGTGGATAACGCTGGCTGATATCCACTTTCAGCTTGCCGCTGGTGATCATCCCGAACAGCTCATCGGCCATCCGCTGCAGGTTTTCGGCGTTGTTGGCGTAGGTCGCCAGCGTTGGCCGGGTGACGTAAAGCGAACCTTTTGCCGCCAGTATCCCCAGGTTCACCCCGTCCACCGCGCCCGATGCGTTACCGAAGCTCACGACCAGGCCTCGGGGTGCCACGCTGTCCAGCGAGGCTGGCCAGGTGTCCTTGCCGACGCCGTCGTAGACCACCGGGACTTTCTTCCCGTCGGTCAATTCCAGCACCCGTTGAGCAACGTTTTCGTGGCTGTAATCGATGGTTTCCCAAGCACCGTGGGCCTTCGCCAGTTTGGCTTTCGCTTGCGAACTGACGGTGCCGATCAGCTTCACGCCCAGAGACTTGGCCCATTGGCAGGCAAGCAAGCCAACGCCGCCGGCCGCTGCATGGAACAGAATGGTTTCGCCGCCCTTGAGTTCGTAGGTCTGGCGCAGCAGGTACTGCACGGTCAGGCCCTTGAGCATCACGCCGGCGGCGGTTTCGAAGTCGATGGCGCTCGGCAGGTGCACCAGATTCGCCTCGGGCAATACGTGGACGTCGCTGTACGCGCCCAACGGGCCGCTGCCATAGGCCACGCGATCACCGACCTTGAACCGGGTGACCTCGCTGCCCACGGCCTCGACGATGCCAGCGCCTTCCGAACCCACGCCCGAAGGCAACGCCGGTGGCGCGTACAAGCCGCTGCGGTAGTAGGTGTCGATGAAGTTCAGGCCGATGGCCTTGTTGCTCACGCGAACCTGCTGCGGACCGGGCTCGGCGGGTTGATAGTCAACGTACTCGAGCACTTCGGGGCCGCCGTGGGCGCGGAACTGGATTCGCTTGGCCATCTGCCTACTCCTTGGGTCATTCGGGAAGGTCCCTATCGAACGCTCATGCTTGATCTTCGTCAACTGCGGCGTGCCGGTTTGCGATGGTATGCTACGCGCCCATTTGCGCGGGGCGCCGCGCAGTTCCGCCCGATCCAAGGTGAAGCCATGACGACCCGCACCGACGCCGTAAAGGCCTATCTGCTCGACCTGCAAGACCGCATCTGCGCCGCGCTGGAAACCGAAGACGGCGGCACGCGCTTCGTCGAAGACGCCTGGACCCGTCCGGCCGGCGGTGGCGGTCGGACCCGGGTGATCGAGAACGGCACGGTGATCGAAAAGGGCGGCGTCAACTTTTCCCACGTCTTCGGCAGTGGCCTGCCACCGTCCGCCAGTGCCCATCGGCCGGAACTGGCCGGGCGTGGCTTCGAAGCCCTCGGCGTGTCGCTGGTGATTCACCCGCATAACCCGCATGTGCCGACGTCCCACGCCAACGTGCGCTTTTTCATTGCCGAGAAGGAAGGTGAAGAACCGGTCTGGTGGTTCGGCGGTGGCTTCGACCTGACTCCGTACTACGGCAACGAAGAAGACTGCATCCACTGGCACCGTGTCGCCGAGCAGGCTTGCGCGCCATTCGGCCCGGACGTCTACTCGCGCTACAAGGCCTGGTGCGACACCTACTTTCACATCAAGCATCGCCACGAGCCACGCGGTATTGGCGGGCTGTTCTTCGATGACCTGAACGAGTGGGACTTCGACACCAGTTTCGCCTTCATGCGCGCCATCGGCGATGCGTACATCGACGCTTACCTGCCGATCGTGCAGCGCCGCAAGAACGACGCCTTCACCGCCAAACAGCGCGAGTTCCAGGAATTCCGCCGTGGCCGCTACGTTGAGTTCAACCTGGTTTACGACCGTGGCACCCTGTTCGGCCTGCAATCGGGCGGGCGTACGGAGTCGATCCTGATGTCGCTGCCGCCGCAAGTGCGCTGGGCCTACGACTGGAAAGCCGAGCCGGGCAGCGAAGAAGCGCGCCTGACCGAATACTTCCTGCAAGATCGCGACTGGCTGGCCCAGGCCTGAGGATTTCTGATGGATCGTTACGTCGTTTTCGGTAACCCGATCGGTCACAGCAAATCGCCGATGATTCACAAACTGTTCGCCGAACAGACCGGGCAGAGCCTCGACTACAGCACCCTGCTGGCGCCGCTCGAGGACTTTTCCGGCTGCGCCACGGCGTTTTTCCAGGACGGTCGCGGCGCCAACGTGACCGTGCCGTTCAAGGAAGACGCCTATCGCCTCGCCAACAGCCTGACCGCCCGCGCCCAGCGCGCCGGTGCGGTGAACACTCTGAGCAAACTGGCCGATGGCAGCCTGCTCGGCGATAACACCGACGGCGCCGGGCTGGTGCGGGATCTGACGGTCAACGCCGGGTTCAGCCTCACCGGCAAACGCATTCTGCTGCTCGGCGCCGGCGGCGCGGTGCGCGGTGCGCTGGAGCCGTTGCTGGCGCAGCAGCCGGCCTCGGTCATCATCGCCAATCGCACGGTGGACAAGGCCGAGCTGTTGGCCGAGCTGTTCTGTGATCTGGGGCCGGTATCGGCCAGTGGTTACGACTGGTTGCGCGAGCCGGTGGACGTGATCATCAACGCAACGTCTGCCAGCCTCACTGGCGACGTGCCGCCGATTGCCCCTAGCCTGATAGAACCCGGCAAGACGCTGTGCTACGACATGATGTACGGCAAGGAACCGACCGCGTTCTGCCGCTGGGCCAGTGAGCATGGCGCGGCCGTGGTGATGGATGGCTTGGGCATGTTGGCCGAACAGGCTGCCGAGGCGTTCTTCCTGTGGCGCGGCGTACGTCCCGACACGGCGCCGGTTCTGGCGGAATTGCGTCGGCAGTTGGCGCTTTAAGACGCCCTCAGTCTTCGAAGCGGATCGGGCATTTCTCCGGCCCTTCGAGCTTGCGCAATTCTTCCACCACCTGCGGTCGCGCCTGACGCAAGGTCAGGCTGCGATCCTGGCGCAGCAGGCGCCGGGCTTCCTGATGGAGCATTTCCACGCCTGAATAGTCGATGAAGTTGATCTGCTGCGCCTCGATCACCACCCGCGCACCGTGCATCCGTTGCAGGCGCACTTGCAGATAGTGGCTGGCGCCGAAAAAGATCGACCCGCCGACCCGCAGTACATCGTCTTCGCCATCGCGCCAGTGCTGCACCCTCGGCTGTGAGGTGCGCTTGAGGTAGAAGAATAGCGAGGCCAGCACGCCGGCATAGATCGCCGTCTGCAATTCCAGCAACAACGTGGCGACGCAGGTCAGACACATCACCACAAATTCGGCCCGGCTGACTCGCAGCAGTGCACGAATGCCGCGATGATCCACCAGTCCCCAGGCGATCAACAAAATGCTGCCGGCCATGGCCGGAATCGGAATGTGCGCGATCAGCCCGGCACCGAAAATCGCGAACAACGCCACCCACAACGCCGAAAACACTCCGGCCAGTGGCGAACACGCCCCGGCCTCATGGCTCAACCCGGAGCGGGTGAACGAGCCGGCGGACAACGATCCCGAAAAGAATGCCCCGACAATGTTCGACAGCCCCTGCGCACGGACTTCCTGATTGGCGTCGAGCAACTGTTGTGAACGTGCGGAAATCGAACGGGCAATCGACAGGCTGGTGACCAACCCGAGCATGCCCACCGCCACGGCACTGGGCAGCAGGCGCAGGATCAGATCCATATCCAGCGGCAATCCACTGAACGGCGGCAAGCGCCCGACAAACGCGCTGACCCGTTGAACATGCCCGAACATCGCCGGCCACAGCCACACCACCAGACTGCCGAGCACTAATGTCATCAACAACGTCGGCCAGCGCGGCAGCCATTGTTTGAGCAAGGCGCCAACCACAACCGTCGCCACACCAAGGACCAGCGACGGTTTATCCACCGCCCCTAGATGGCGCAGCAGATCCATCAGGCTGTCCAGCGCCGTGGCCTTGGCCGGCAGATCCAGCCCCAGCAGGTTCGGCAATTGACCGATGGCAATCACGACCGCCGCGCCGAGGGTGAAGCCCAGCACCACGGAATGCGAGACGAAATTCACCAGTGCACCGAAGCGCAGCAGGCCGAGCAGCCACTGGAAAATCCCGGCAAGGAAGGTCAGCAGCAGGATCAGGGTGATGTAGTCCTGTGACGCAGGCACGGCCAGCGGGCTGACACTGGCGAACAGCACAATCGAAATGGCCGCTGTCGGCCCGCAGATCAGATGCCACGACGAGCCCCACAGACAGGCGATCAACACCGGAACGATGGCGGCATAGAGACCATATTCCGGTGGGAGACCGGCGATCAGGGCGTAGGCAATCGACTGAGGCAACGCGAGAATCGCCCCGCTGAGGCCGACGACCAGGTCCCGCCCGACGCTGGCGCGGGTCTGCCGGGGCAGCCAGGTCAGGAAGGGGAAAAGTGAGCGACGGCTGGGGAGGGCCATGGATCCTCTCGGGTGAAATTTTGCGCATTGTACGCAGTCCGGGACGCGGAGCGTCCATTGCGGCGTTCCCACGCAGAGCGTGGGAACGATCGGCCCGCGCAGTTACAGTTTGGACTTAACGGCCGGCAACGCATCTTTGCCGTCCACGGTCTTCACACCATCAAGCCACTTGTCCAACACCCCCGGATTGGCCTTGATCCACGCCTTCGCCGCCTCCGCATTGCTGACCTTCTTGTTCACCACTTCGGCCATGATGCTGTTCTCCATCTCCTGAGTGAACGAAAGATTGGTCAGCAATTTACCCACATTCGGACAGGCCTCGGCGTAGCCCTTGCGAGTCAGGGTGTAGACGCTACCCGTGTCGCCAAAGTACTTCTCGCCACCCTTGAGGTAATGCATTTTCAGCTGCACGTTCATCGGGTGCGGGGTCCAGCCGAGGAAGGTGACGAATTTCTGCTTCTTCACCGCCCGCGAGACTTCGGCCAGCATCGCCTGTTCGCTGGACTCAATCAGCTTCCACTGGCCCATGTCGAAGTCGTTCTTCTTGATGATTTCTTGCAGCGAAATGTTTGCCGGCGCGCCGGAGCCGATGCCGTAGATCTTGCGCTCGAACTTGTCCGCATATTTGTTCAGGTCAGCAAAGTTATGCACACCCGCATCCCACACGTAATCCGGCACGGCCAGGGTGAATTCGGTGCCGTCGAGGTTCTTCGCCAATTGGGTGACGTCACCGGTGGCGACGAACTTGTCGTAGAAACCCTGCTGCGCCGGCATCCAGTTGCCGAGGAACACGTCGACCTGGCCATCCTTCAAGCCGCCGAAGGTGATCGGCACTGCGAGGGTGTCGACCTTGGCCTTGTAGCCCATGCCATCGAGCAGAAACCCGGTGATGGCGTTGGTTGCGGCGATGTCGCTCCAGCCGGGATCGGCCATTTTCACCGTGTCGCAGCTCTCGGCGAACGCGGATGCGCTGCCCAGTGCCAGCAGACTGACCGTCACGACTGTGGATAACTTGACCATGGACTTCCCCTTAACGTTATTGGTTTTGGCAGGGTTGTGGATAACGGGCCTTGCGCTCCAGGTCATCGAGGTCGATGTGGTTGCGCATGTATTGTTGGCTGGCGTCCACCAGCGGCTGGTGATCCCAGCTCTTCAATTTGCCGATCGTCAGCGCCTCGGCGACGAAACGCCGGCGGCGTTGACTTTCGAGGACATCGCGGTGAATCGCCGGGAGGTCCCACTTGGCTCGCGCTTCGGCAAGAAAATCGTCGAACAGCTGGCGATGTTGTGGTGATTGGCTGAGTTCTTCCTGTTCGCGTGGATCGTTATCCACATCGAAGAGTAGGCAAGGGTCGGTTTCGCTGTAGATAAATTTGAAGGCGCCACGACGGATCATCATCAGCGGACTGACGGTGCCCTCGGCCATGTATTCGCCGAACACTTCGTCGTGACCGCCCTGCCCCTGCAGGTGTGGAACCAACGAGCGTCCGTCCAGTGGGAGGTTAGGTTCCAGGCTGCCGCCGGCCAGTTCGACGAAGGTCGGCAACAGATCGGCGGTGGACACAGCGGCACTGACGCGGCCCGATTTGAACTGACCGGGCGCACTTATCAACAGGGGCACCCGGGCGGCCATCTCGAACCAGTGCATTTTGTACCAGAGGCCCTTTTCTCCCAGCATGTCGCCATGGTCACCGGAAAACACGATAACGGTGTCGTCCATCAGCCCACAGTCTTCGAGGGTTTGCAGAAGTTTGCCGACGTTGGCGTCGATATAGCTGCACGCACCAAAGTATGCGCGTCGCGCATCGCGGATTTTATCCACAGGCAGCGGCTTGTCCCACAGGTCATAAACCTTGAGCAAACGCTGGGAGTGCGGATCGAGTGAATGTTGATCCGGGGTCGTCGGAAGCGGGATATCCGCATCGTCGTACAAATCCCAGAACGCCTTGGGAATCGTGTACGGGTCGTGAGGGTGAGTCATCGACACGGTCAGGCAGAACGGCTGGTCGCCGTCCTCGCGGATATGGTCGAACAGGTATTGCTGAGCCTTGAACACCACCTCTTCATCGAAGTCGAGCTGGTTGGTGCGTACACACGGCCCGGCCTGAAGCACCGAAGACATGTTGTGATACCAGCTCGGCCGTACATCGGGCTCGTCCCAATTCACGGCCCAGCCGTAGTCGGCCGGGTAGATGTCGCTGGTCAGGCGTTCTTCGTAGCCGTGCAGTTGATCGGGGCCGCAGAAATGCATCTTGCCTGACAGCGCGGTGCGATAGCCCAGGCGGCGCAGGTAATGGGCATAAGTGGGAATGTCGGCGGGGAAATCGGCGGCGTTGTCGTAGGCGCCTATCTTGCTCGGCAACTGGCCACTGACCAAGGTGAAACGCGACGGCGCGCACAACGGGCTGTTGCAATACGCGGCATCGAACACCACGCCTTGTTCGGCGAGGCGGCTGAGATTCGGCAGTTTGATGGGCGAAGGACCGTAGAACGGCAACATTGGCGCGGCCATTTGATCGGCCATGATGAAAAGAATGTTCTTGCGCTTCATGTGATCGCGGCATTCCATAGTGAATATTTATGCGACATTGCTGCGATTGAGCATGGATTCCATGCATTTTCCGGTAAAGCCCGCGCCGGGCAATAACTAGGATAAGCACAGCTTATGTATGAAGCCCTCGGTGATTTGTCCCTGGATCTGCTGCGCGTCTTCGAGGCGGCGGCTCGTCATCGCAGTTTTACCGCTGCGGCGGTGGAACTCGGGACCACTCAGCCAGCCATCAGTCAGCAGATCAAACGGCTGGAGGAACAGCTCGGAACACGGCTGTTCGACCGGATCTACCGAGGTATCGAGATGACCGAGGTCGGTTCGATCCTTTTCGAGCAAGTCACCCTCGGTTTGCAGAATATCGACGCAGGATTAAGCGCGATCAGCGCACAACAGCAACATGAAGTGCTGCAGGTCGCCACCGATTTCGCCTTTGCCGCGTACTGGTTGATGCCGCGTCTGCACCGTTTTCACGAAGCCAATCCGCAGGTCGATGTCAGCCTGGTCACCAGTGAGCGCAATCACAACATGCTGCGCCCGGATATCGACGTTGCCGTGCTGTTCGGCGACGGTCGCTTCAAACAGGGCGAAAGTCACTGGCTGTTCAGCGAAGAAGTGTTTCCGGTGTGCAGCCCGCAATTGCTCAAGGATCGCGCTCTGCCTTTGCCGCCCCAGGCTTTGCTGGAGTTTGCGCTGTTGCACCTGCGCGGGGAGAACAGCAGCAACTGGTTCGAGTGGAGCGGCCTGTTCCGCGAACTAGGCATCAACACGCCGCCCGCGCCGGGACAGCTGCGCTTCGACAATTACACCTTACTGATTCAAGCGGCGATTGGCGGTCAGGGCGTGGCCATCGGCTGGCGGCACCTTGTGGATAACTTGCTGACCCAAGGTCTGTTGTGCCGACCGATCGCCGAAACCACCTTGTCGCGCCTCGGTTATTACGTAGTGCTGCCACAGCGCAAGCGCCGGGGCGCGTTGATCCAGACCTTCGTGGACTGGCTGATGGCCGAACAGGCCAGCAGCGCCGAATCCCTGGCCGGGCTGCCGCTGCCGTCCATTGCGGTTTGAAGGATCAGCAGGCGGCGACAAAATCCACGTGCTGACGGATATGCAGATTCAGCCGCAGCTCATCGGCAATCCCCACCGCCACCCGGTTCAGGCGTTCCAGCGGTTCGGCCAGACCCGGTTCCAGCGTGCGGCCGACCTGACTGAAATGCTCGATCGTCAGCCCGGCGACGCTGCGTGGTGCGTTGACCAGCGTCCAGTGCAGCGGGCTGCTTTGCAGGGCTTCGTGCACTTCTTCGGCGGCGTGGCGTTGCAGCGGGTCGGCGTTTTCCGGATCGTCCAGTGCTTCGAATTCGCCGATGACAAACAGCCGCGAGACGTTTGCCGCCTGTAGCCCATCGATCAGCGCATCCACCGCCAGCACCTGTTCTACCGGCCCCAGCACCACGGATTTCTCGACATGATCGCTGCTCAGCGGCAAGCCCGGTGCATTGAGCAGGCAAATCACTGCCGAGCTGCCGGCCACGCTCTGATTGACCCGCTCGGCATCGAGCAGGTCACCACTTTTAGTGCGCAGCCCCGGCCGTGGGGCGAGCGCCGTCAAATCGTCGAGGATGGCAATGACTTCGTGCTGGCGGCGCAGCAGTTCAGCCATCAACGCACTGCCCAGGCTACTCATGGCACCATAGAGCACCACTTTCACCGCCGGGGTTTCGGCATTTTTCATGGCTGAGGTTCCTTTTGTTTTCCCTTGTATGGCGTGTGACATACGGGCAACGCCGAGGGTTCGAACCGATTCAGAGGGTTTGCGATGCAGACGATCAAGGGTTATCACGCCCACGTTTATTACGACGCCAGCACGATCAAACAGGCGCGGGCGCTGTGTGAGCAGGCGGCGGCGCTGTTTCCATTGAAGATGGGTCGCGTGCATGAACGCCCGGTCGGCCCGCACCCGGACTGGAGCTGCCAGCTGGCCTTCGGCCCGGAACTGATCGGCGACGTGTTGCCGTGGCTGGCGCTCAATCGCAAGGGGCTGGTGGTGTTCCTGCACCCGGACACCGGCGATGACTTGCTCGATCACACCGAGCACGCGATCTGGATGGGCGCGATGCGGCCGCTGGATCTGTCTGTTTTTTAATCAGATGGTTTCTTCGGGTTCGCCCGGCAAATGCTCGTCCAGATGCAGCCATGGTATCTGGCTGTCGGTCCAGATATGCCGCTCGGCGGCGGCCTGCTCCGGATGATCCAGCGTGGCCACCGTCAGATCGATGCTCTCGGGGCTGAGCAACGTCACCAGCGCCAGTTGTGCGCCGCAGTTCGGGCAGAAAAACCGGGCGCAGGTGGTCGATGAGTCATAGCGCGAAGGCGTCCCGGCCAGCCACTGGAAGTTCGCCGCCGGCACCGTGATCCAGGTCGTGACGATGCCGCCGCTGACCTTTCGACAGACCGAACAATGGCAGTGGGCAATGTCGTGCAACGCTCCGCTGAACTGATAGCGGATATGTCCGCAGTGGCAGCCGCCGCCGTGCAACTCAGTCATCGCCCTGCCCTCCGCTTCCCGTGTTCATTGACTCTAGCCCGCATCCGACGGCCTGTTGGCCGTTCGCCCAGAGCTTTGCTGCGCGAAAGGTAGCCGAAAGGTTCCCCGATTAGGATCGCCCCCACTGCCGGCACCAGACCGGTTGGCCAACGCGTGTGATTGCCCGCACGTCAGGCCCGATTAACAACAACAATGGTGATTCTGATGTCCTCTGCAACCCGCCTCTTCGCTGTAACTCCGCCCGTACGCCTCGTGCTTCCCGTTCTGCGCTGATCCCGTCCGATCCGCTCACTTACTTAGCCGCGCTACGCCTGGAGTATTCCCATGCTGACTTTCCTTGGCTTCGCCATGGTCATCACGTTCATGTTCCTGATCATGACCAAGCGCCTGTCTGCGCTGATCGCTCTGATCATCATCCCGATCCTGTTCGCCCTGTTCGGTGGCTTCGCCCCGAAGATCGGCCCGATGATGCTCGAAGGTATTACCAAGCTTGCGCCGACCGGCGTGATGCTGATGTTCGCCATTCTGTATTTCGCCCTGATGATCGATTCCGGCCTGTTCGACCCGGCCGTGCGCAAGATCCTCAAACTGGTCAAGGGCGACCCGCTGAAAGTTTCGGTCGGTACCGCCGTACTGGCGCTCGTCGTTTCCCTCGATGGTGACGGCGCGACCACTTATATGATCTGCGTGGCCGCCATGCTGCCGCTGTACAGCCGTATCGGCATGAGCCCGCGGATCATGGCCGGTCTGATCATCCTCGCCGGTGGCGTGATGAACATGACCCCATGGGGTGGCCCGACCGCCCGTGCCGCCAGTGCGCTGCACGTCGACCCGTCGGACATTTTCGTACCGATGATCCCGGCGATGGCTGCCGGTGTGGTGGCGATCCTGATCATTGCCTACTTCTACGGCAAACGTGAGCGTGCGCGTCTGGGTGAGCTGCACCTGATCGGCGACGAAATCGATCACAGCGAAATCAGCGTCTCGCAATTCCCGGATGCCCGCCGTCCGAAACTGATCTGGTTCAACGGCCTGCTGACCTTGGCCCTGATGTGCACGTTGATCGCCGGCCTGTTGCCGCTGCCGGTGCTGTTCATGGTGGCATTCAGTATTGCCATGATCGTCAATTACCCTTGCCTGCAAATGCAGAAGGATCGCGTCGCGGCCCACGCCGGCAGCGTGCTGTCGGTGGTCAGTCTGATCTTCGCGGCAGGCATTTTCACCGGTATCCTGTCGGGCACCGGCATGGTCGACGCGATGTCGAAAAGCCTGCTGGCGGTGATCCCTGATGTCCTCGGCCCGTACCTGGCGGTGATCACGGCGCTGGTGAGCATGCCGTTCACGTTCTTCATGTCGAACGACGCGTTCTACTACGGTGTATTGCCGGTGTTGTCCGAAGCGGCCAGCCATTACGGCATCACGGCGGTGGAAATGGCCCGTGCCTCGATCGTCGGTCAGCCGGTTCACCTGCTGAGTCCACTGGTGCCGTCGACATACCTGCTGGTGGCACTGGCGGGGATCGAGTTCGGCGATCACCAGCGTTTCACCCTGAAGTGGGCGGTGCTGGTCTGCCTGTGCATACTGGCAGCCGCCTTGCTGCTGGGGACTTTCCCGCTGTTCGGCACGTTGTAACGGTACCCAACTCACCATGACGCCAGCTGATTGCTGGCGTCATGGTTTAACACTCGCTCAAAGGAATACACATGGAATGGCTGACCAACCCTGAGATCTGGGTTGCCTTCTTCACCCTGACCGCCCTGGAAATCGTTCTGGGCATCGATAACATCATCATGATTTCGATCCTGGTCAGCCGCATGCCCAAACACATGCAGCAGCGCACCCGGATCTTCGGCCTTGGCCTGGCCATGATCACGCGGATCCTGTTGCTGCTGTCGATCACCTGGGTCATGCGCCTCACCGCCGACCTGTTCGAAGTGTTCGGCCAGGGCATTTCCGGTCGCGACCTGATCCTGTTCTTCGGTGGCCTGTTCCTGCTGTGGAAAAGCTCCCAGGAGATGTACCACGCACTGGAAGGTGAAGACGAAACCGGCGACGAGCCTTCGGGCAAGGGCGGCAACTTCCTCTACACCATCATCCAGATCGCGATCATCGACATCGTGTTCTCGCTGGACTCGGTGATCACCGCCGTCGGCATGGTGTCCCACGTACCTGTGATGGTCGCCGCGATCATCGTGGCCGTGCTGGTGATGATGCTGGCCTCGGGCAAGATCAGCGAGTTCATCGACCAGCACCCGTCGCTGAAAATGCTCGCGCTGTCGTTCCTGCTGGTGGTCGGCACCGTGCTGATTGCCGAATCGTTCGACGTGCACGTACCGAAAGGCTACGTCTACTTCGCCATGGCGTTCTCGCTGGCGGTCGAAGCGATCAACATCAAGATGCGCACCGCCATCGCGAAAAAACGCAAACAGCAGGATCCGGTGAAACTGCGCAAGGACATTCCGGGTCAGTAATCCGGACGCTGCGCAAAAGATCAAAGGGCCTTCGGGCCCTTTTTTCATGGCCGCATGAACCTGTTTTCATGACACTTTTGTTTCAATCCCCGCTTTAGCTGTGCAATGCTGGCGCCGAGACCGTTAGCCAACTACAGCTTAAGTATCAGAACGTAGAAATTGCGCGGTACCGTCCACTTGCCCCTCTGGGGCGCTGCGATTACAGGGGGTCTGCATGCTCACCCTGCTCAATTTGCTGTCTGCCGTGGCTCTGCTGATCTGGGGCACGCATATCGTCCGAACCGGCATCCTGCGGGTGTACGGCACCAACCTGCGCCACGTGATCGGCCAGAACATGTCCAGACGCTGGCTGGCCTTTGTTGCCGGTATCCTCGTCACGGCGATGGTGCAGAGCAGCAACGCCACCGCCATGCTCGTGACGTCCTTTGTCGGTCAGGGCCTGATGGCGTTGACCCCGGCCCTGGCGACCATGCTCGGTGCCGACGTCGGAACGGCGCTGATGGCGCGGGTGTTGACGTTCGACCTGTCGTGGCTGTCGCCGCTGCTGATTTTCATTGGGGTGATTTTCTTTCTGTCGCGCAAACAGACGCGGCTCGGGCAGATGGGCCGCGTGTCCATTGGGCTGGGGCTGATCATTCTGGCGCTGCAACTGATCGTCGAGGCCGCCGCGCCGATCACCCATGCCCAAGGGGTGAAGGTGATTTTCGCCTCGCTGACCGGTGATATCCTGCTCGACGCCCTGGTCGGCGCGCTGTTCGCGATGATTTCCTACTCCAGCCTCGCCGCCGTGCTGCTGACCGCCACGCTCGCCGGCGCGGCGGTGATCAGCCTGCCGGTGGCGATCGGTCTGGTGATCGGCGCCAACATCGGCAGCGGTGTGCTGGCGTTCATGAGCACCAGCATGCAGAACGCCGCCGGCCGGCAGGTGGCGCTGGGCAGCCTGTTGTACAAGCTGATCGGGCTGTTGCTGATCATTCCGGTGCTTGATCCGCTGGTGCACTGGATCGACAGCCTGGATTTCAGCCCTCAGGAAATGGTCATCGGCTTCCACCTGCTCTACAACACCGCGCGTTGCCTTATCCTGCTGCCGAGCGTCGGGCCGATGGCGCGGCTGTGTGCCTGGCTGCTGCCGGAGCGTCCGGAGGTCAACGGCACCGCCAAGCCCCGCCACCTTGATGCCTCCGCACTGGTCACGCCGAGTCTGGCGCTGGCCAACGCCGCCCGGGAAACCCTGCGCATGGGCGACCTGATCGACAACATGCTCGACGCGACCCTCGACGTGCTGCGCGGCAAACAGACCGCCGTCACCCAGGAAATGCGCAAGCTGACCGATGACGTCGAAGCGCTGTACAGCGCGATCAAGCTGTACCTGGCGCAGATGCCCCGCGAAGATCTCGGCGAACAGGACAGTCGGCGCTGGGCGGAGATCATCGAGCTGGCGATCAACCTCAAACTCGCCAGCGACCTGATCGAACGCATGCTGCGCAAGGTGCAGCAGCAGAAGACTTCGCAACGCCGGTCGTTTTCCGAAGACGGGCTGGAAGAACTGGCCGGTCTGCACCAGCAATTGATCGCCAACCTGCGGCTGGGGCTGTCGGTGTTCCTCAGTGGTGACAAGGAAAGCGCCCGCCAGTTGCTGCGCGAGAAACGGCGCTTTCGCGCCCAGGAGCGGCGTCTGGCCCACGCCCATGTCAGCCGGTTGCAACGCAAGATCGTGCAGAGTATCGAGACCAGTTCGTTGCACCTGGAGTTGATTGCCGACATGAAACGCCTGAATTCGCTGTTCTGCAGCAGCGCCTATGTGGTGCTGGAAACTTCCGATACCGGCGCGCTGGCGGCGGACGATATGGCGGACATCACGCATTCGCCTTGAACGTCTGGGGTTGTGGTCAGTCAGTAACTCAAGGTTCGGCCTCGCGGCCGGACTGACGACACGGATCTCCAATTCAGCCGTATGGAAGCTCGTTATGCGTTGCCTGTTGTTCGCCTGTCTGTTGCTCGGTTCCCTGCCCGCCTTCGCCCTGGATCGCTTTCAGGTCGAAGGCTATGCGCTGCCCAACGGTCTGCAATTGCTGCTCAAGCCCGGCACCGAGCGGGGGCACGTGGCGATCCGGCTGGTGATCGGCGTCGGTCTCGACGATTTCGACTGCAATGAAAAGGAGTTGCCGCACCTGCTCGAGCACTTGCTGTTCAGCGGCATCGACGCCACCGGCGAAGGTGGTCTCGAGGAGCGCATGCAGGCCCTCGGCGGTGACTGGAACGCTTTCACCAGTAACGCCGACACCACGTTCGTCATCGAAGCCCCGGCGAAAAACCAGCGCAAGGTGCTCGACCTGCTGCTGGACCTGCTGACCCAGACCCGCTTCGACGATAACGCGATCAACGCCGCCAAACGGGTGGTCGAGCGCGAGGACGGCGGCCATTACACCCGTCTGCAACGCTTCCTCGACCGCCAGGATCTGGGCCACACCGCGAGCAATCAACTGGCGGTCGAACTGGGCCTCAAATGCCCGCAACGGGCCGAGGTTGACGGCCTGACCCGGGAACAGCTGGAGAAGGTGCGCGAGGCCTGGTACGCGCCGAACAACATGACCCTGATCGTCGTCGGTGACCTCGACAAACTGCTGCCGGCCTATCTGGAACGGGCGTGGGGCGCACTCGAAGCGGTTGAGCCGAGCGAGCACCGTCCGTTGCCGGACATCCGTGCCAGCGCCGCTCACGAACGCACAATCACCCGCGGCTTCATCGGCAACAGCGCCAAGCTGCACTGGCTGGTGCCGGAGCCGGTGCTGGACGACCAGTACGACCAAACCTTCGACCTGCTCAAGGAGTACCTGGAGTGGGCGCTGTACCGCCAATTGCGCCTGAACCACGGTTTGTCCTACGGGCCGTGGGCCGAGCGCGAGGTGTTCGGCGGTGTCGGTTTCATGAGCCTCAACGCCGACCTGGATCGCGGCGATATCGCCGAAGCCGAACAGGTACTGGAAGACCTCAAGGCCGACCTGCTGAAAAACGGCCTCGACGCCGACACCTTCAATCGCCTCAAACAGGCTGCCATTGCTCATCAGGCCTGGGCGGTACAAGGCAACAGCGCCATGGCCGACTATTACTGGAGTGCGCTGGGCGATTATGAGGATGGTCGTTTCGCCGATCCCGCCCGGGAGCTGCAAGGTGTGACGCTGGAAGCGGCGAACAAGGCGATGCGCGAGTTGCTGCTGCAACCGGGCTATCTGCGGATCGAGAAACCGCTGCTCAGCGACGATCAGGTGTTGTGGCTGTTGTCGGGCGGATTGGGTGTGCTGGTGCTGATTCTGCTCGGCTGGCGCCTGCATCGGCGCAAGTCCGTCGATCCAGACTGACCGGCAGCCTCGCCACAGGGCCCGGCGGGCGGTACTCTGTCGAGGTTTTTTTCCTATCCAGTCGTGAACCGCCCCCATGTCTAAATTGACCCTCCTGATCCAGCGCCTTCTCGAACTGATGAAGCGCTACCCCGGGGTCATTGCGTTCGGTGGTTTCATCTCCGGGGTCGGCAGCTTCATTCTGGTCGACCGGCAACAGGGGCTGGCGAGCTGGATCACCACGATCATGCTGCTGAGCTGGATCTGGCTGATGCTGGAAAACAGCCTGACCAGGCTGTTCACGCGGATCTTCAAACGGGAAATCCCCCAGCCGCTGCTGCGTTACGCGACGCAGATGATTCATCAGGAAAGCCTGTTTTTCGTCCTGCCGTTCTTCTTTATCACCACCACCTGGAACAGCGGCCAGCTGTTTTTCACCGGGCTGCTGTGCATCGCGGCACTGATCTCGATCGTCGACCCGCTCTACTACAAATGGCTGGCGCCACGGCGCTGGGCGTTCCTCGCGCTGCACACCCTGACCCTGTTCGCCGCCCTGCTCACGGCGCTGCCGGTGATCATGCACTTGACCACCTCGCAGAGCTTCAAGTGGGCGCTGGGGATTGCGGTGCTGCTGTCGTTCCCGAGCCTGGCGTCGATCTTCCCGATCCGCAGCGTGCGCAACGCGCTGGCAATCCTCAGCATCACCATCGGTATCGGCGGCGTGGGCTGGGTCCTGCGTTCGTGGGTGCCGCCGGCGACGTTGTGGATGACTGACGTGGCGATCAGCACCCAGGTGCTGGACCGGGTTCCGGGCGCCAGCCTCAAGGAAGTCAGCGCCGAGCAGATCCGTGGCGGCGGGCTCTACGCCTACACCGCGATCAACGCGCCGCGCGGGCTCGACGAGCGGATTTATCACGTCTGGCAGTTCAACGGCAAAGAGGTCGACCGCATCGCCCTCGACATTCACGGCGGGCGCAAGGAAGGCTACCGGGCCTGGACCCACAAGCAGAACTTCCCCGGCAACCCGGCGGGCAAGTGGCAGGTGCGGGTGTTGACCGAGGACGGTCAGGTGATCGGCGTGCTGCGCTTCGAGGTCACGGACAGCACACCGACCAAAGAAAAGTAACCGGGTTCGTGCTATTACGTAGGTTCGTCTCGATAGCCGAACAAGCACGGAGCTTATGACCAGCAGCCCAATGACCGGCAGTGCCCGCCTGGACACCTCGATCACCCCTGCCCGCCTGCGGGTCACCGGGGACTGGACGCTTGCCCATTACGCCGACCTCAAGCAACTGAGTGAAACGCTCCACGGCCAGTACGACGCCAACACCCCCATCGACCTCAACGGCCTTGGTGCCCTCGACACCGCCGGCGCGTCGCTGCTGGTGGAACTGCTCGGCTCGGAGCGGCTGGGCAAGTCTGCCGAACACCCAGACTGCACGATTTCCAATGCCGACCGCGCCTTGCTGCAAACCGTGTATCGCTCGCTGACCGATTTCTGTGTGCCGATCAAGGAACCGGAAATCAGCGTCAGTGTGCAACTGCTGACGCGCATCGGCCGGGCCGTGGACACAGTCTGGCAGGACACCCTGCAATTGCTCGGCTTCGTCGGCCTGATTCTCGAAACCATCGCCCGCAGCCTGTTCCGGCCCAAGCGCTGGCGGATCACGCCGATGATCGCCCACATCGAACAGACCGGCCTCGACGCCGCGCCCATCGTGGCGTTGCTGACCTTTCTGGTGGGGGCGGTGGTGGCGTTTCTCGGGGCGACGGTGCTGGCCAGTTTCGGCGCCAGCGTGTTCACCGTGGATCTGGTGGGCTTCGCCTTTCTGCGGGAATTCGGCGTACTGCTCACGGCGATTCTGATGGCTGGCCGTACCGCCAGTGCCTTCACCGCGCAGATCGGCTCGATGAAGGCCAACGAGGAAATCGACGCGATTCGCACCCTCGGCCTCGATCCCATGGAGTTGCTGGTGGTGCCGCGGGTGCTGGCGCTGCTGGTGGCGCTGCCGATGCTGACCTTCCTCGCGATGATCTGCGGGATCGTCGGCGGCGCGGTGGTCTGTGCGGTGTCGCTGGATATTTCGCCGGCGATGTTCCTGTCGCTGCTGCAAAGCGACATAGGGATTCAACATTTCCTGGTGGGCCTGGTCAAAGCGCCGATCTTTGCGTTCCTGATCGCCGCCATCGGCTGTCTGGAAGGCTTCAAGGTCAGTGGCAGCGCCGAATCGGTCGGCGCCCACACCACCTCCAGCGTGGTGCAATCGATTTTCGTGGTGATCGTGCTCGACGCGGTTGCTGCGCTGTTCTTCATGGAGATGGGCTGGTGAGTCGTCTACCCCGCGCGCCCTCCGAGGCGGTGATCGAAGTGCGTGGCCTGTGCAATCGCTTCGGCAGCCAGAACGTGCACGAGAACCTCGACCTCGATTTGTACAAAGGCGAGATCCTGGCCGTGGTCGGCGGCTCCGGCAGCGGCAAGTCGGTGTTGCTGCGCAGCATCGTCGGCCTGCGCCAGCCCAGTGAAGGCATGGTCAAGGTATTCGGCCAGAACCTGCCGAGCCTGCCGGAGCATGAGCGTTCGCTGATCGAGCGGCGCTTTGGCGTGCTGTTTCAGAAAGGCGCGCTGTTTTCATCGCTGACCGTCACCGAGAACGTCGCCCTGCCTCTCATCGAACACGCCGGGCTCAGCCGCGACGACGCCGAGCATCTGGCGGCGGTGAAGCTGGCACTGGCCGGGCTGCCGCTGTCGGCGGCGGACAAGTACCCGGCCTCACTGTCCGGCGGCATGATCAAGCGTGCGGCGCTGGCCCGGGCACTGGCGCTGGATCCGGACATCCTGTTTCTCGACGAGCCCACCGCCGGCCTCGATCCGATTGGCGCCGCGCAGTTCGACCAATTGATCCTGACCCTGCGCGATGCGCTGGGCCTGAGCGTGTTTCTGGTGACCCACGACCTCGACACGCTCTACACCATCACCGACCGCGTCGCGGTACTGGCGCAGAAGAAGGTGTTGGTGGCCGGTCCCATCGACGTGGTCTCGGAAACCGACGACGCGTGGATTCACGAATACTTCCACGGCCCTCGCGGCCGCTCGGCGCTGGACGCCGCCAAACAGCTCAACGAGGTCTGACATGGAAACCCGAGCCCATCATGTATTGATCGGCCTGTTCACGGTGATTGTGGTGGCAGGCGCCCTGCTCTTCGGTCTGTGGCTGGCCAAGTCCAGTGTCGACACCGAGTTCAAGGATTACGAAGTCGTCTTCAACGAGGCGGTCAGCGGTCTGTCCCGGGGCAGTCCGGTGCAGTACAGCGGGATCAAGGTCGGCGATGTGGTCAGTCTGCGCCTCGACCCGAAGGACCCGCGTCGGGTGCTGGCGCGCATTCGTCTGGCGGGGGACACGCCGGTCAAGGAAGACACGGAAGCCAAACTGGCCCTGGCCGGGATCACTGGCACCTCGATCATCCAGCTCAGTGGAGGCACGCCGCAAAGCCCGAAACTCAAGGGGCATGACGGCAACCTGCCGACCATCGTCGCCTCGCCCTCGCCCATCTCGCGGCTGCTCAGCGACAGCAACGATTTGATGAGCGGGGTCACGACGTTGCTCAATAATGCCAATCAGATGTTCTCTGCCGACAACATCGAGCGCGTGAGCAAGACCCTCGAGCATCTGGAGCAGACCACCGGTTCGATCAACGATCAGCGCGGCGATTTGCGTCAGGCCATGCAGCAACTGGCGACGGTCGGCAAACAGGCCGGCAACATGCTCGAACAGACGTCCGCGCTGATGCGCAATGCCAACGGCCTGCTCAACGATCAGGGCAAACAGGCGCTCGGCAGTGCTGAACAGGCGATGAAATCCCTGGAGCAAAGCAGCGTCACCATCAACGGCCTGCTCAGCAAGAATCAGAATTCCCTCGACAGCGGCCTGCAGGGTCTCAACGGTCTGGCCCCGGCGATCCGCGAACTGCGTGAAACCCTGAACTCGCTGCGCACCATTTCTCAACGCCTGGAGGCCAACCCCAGCGGTTACCTGCTGGGCAGTGACAAGAACAAGGAGTTCACGCCATGAAGCTGACTCACCTCGCCCTCCTCGCCGGCTTCACGCTGATCAGCGCGTGCTCGATCCTGCCCAAGTCCGAACCGTCGGATGTCTACCGCCTGCCGACGGCACAGGCGCCCGCCTCGACCGGTTCGGCGGCGGCTCAGCACTGGTCGCTGCGGCTGAACAAACTGCAGGCCAGCGAAGCGCTGAACCGACCGAGCATGGCTGTGATTCCTCAGGGTGATGTGATCAGTAGCTACAAGGCCTCGCGCTGGAGCGATCCGGCGCCGGTGCTGGTGCGTAACCGGTTGCTCGATGGTTTTCAGCGCGATGGCCGGGTATCGCTGTTGAGTACCGACGACAGCAACTTCCAGGCGGATCTGGAACTGGGCGGCAGCCTGCAGGCATTTCAGACCGAGTATCAGGGCACTCAGGCCAGCGTGGTGGTGCGTGTCGATGCGTTGCTGGTGCGCGGTTACGACCAGCGGATTCTCGCCAGTCGCCGTTTCGAAGAACGTCAGCCGCTGAACGACGTGCAGGTGCCGGCGGTGGTGGCCGGGTTTGGCCAGGCCAGTGATCGCCTCACCGCGAAAGTCGTGGCGTGGGCGGTGGAGCAAGGCCAGAAGCTCGCGCCGACCGCCCGGCCCTGAATATCAGCCGAAGAACCAGTAGCAGACGCCGATAGCGCCGAGCACGCCCGCGAGTTCGGCCAGCAGCGCGCAACCGACGGCGTGCCGGGCGCGCTGGATGCCCACCGCGCCGAAGTACACCGCCAGTACGTAGAAGGTGGTTTCGGTGCTGCCTTGAACCGTCGCCGCCACCAGCGCCGGGAAGCTGTCCACGCCCGAGGTCTTCATCGTTTCGATCAGCATCGCCCGGGCGGCGCTGCCGGAGAACGGTTTGACCATGGCGGTCGGCAGTGCATCAACGAAGCGCGTGTCCCACCCTGCCCACTCCACCAGATGGCGAATGCCGTCGAGGCCGAAGTCCAGCGCACCTGACGCGCGCAATACGCCGATCGCGCAAAGCATCGCCACCAGATACGGCAGCAGGTTTCTGGCAACGTCGAAACCTTCCTTCGCGCCTTCGACGAACGCCTCGTAGACCTTCACCTTGCGCAACGCGCCGATCACCAGGAACAACATGATCAGGCCGAACAGCGTCAGGTTGCCGAGGATCGATGACAGCCCCGCCAGCGCCGTGGCCGACATCGTCGCGAGCAGCGCCATGAAGCCGCCGAGGATCAGCGCACCGGGAATCAGATAAGCCAGCACCACCGGGTCCCACACCCGCAGGCGCTGCATGAACGCCACCGACAGGAAGCCGACGATGGTCGAGCAACTGGTGGCCAGCAGGATCGGCAGGAACACCAGCGTCGGGTCCGCTGCGCCTTGCTGGGCGCGGTACATGAAGATCGTCACCGGCAACAGCGTCAGGGACGAAGCGTTGAGCACGAGGAACAGGATCTGCGCGTTGCTGGCGATGGTCGAGCTGGGATTGAGCTCCTGCAGCGCCTTCATGGCTTTGAGGCCGATCGGCGTAGCGGCGTTGTCCAGGCCCAGGCCGTTGGCCGCGAAGTTCAGGGTGATCAGGCCCAGCGCTGGATGCCCGGCCGGCACCTCCGGCATCAGCCGCAGGAACAGTGGCCCGAGCACTTTGGCCAGCCATTCAACGATTCCGGCCTTCTCTGCAATACGCAGAAAACCCAGCCACAGGGTCAGCGTGCCGAACAGCAGCACCATGACTTCGACCGACAGCTTGGCCATGGCAAAAATGCTTTCCACCACCGCCGCGAAGATCCCGGCGTTGCCGCCGATCAGCCACTGCCCCAGTGCCGAAACGGCTGCCACGATGAAGAAGCCAAGCCACAGGCCATTAAGCATCAGTCAAATCCCCCGGAAGATGCGGCGAATGATAGCGGGGTCGCCAGAAACGACAAACCCCGGATTTCTCCGGGGTTTGTCAGGGTACCTGGCGGGCGGGGATCAGTTTTTCGAAACTTCACCGGCCGGCAGTTTTTCCTTGCTGCGCCAGTGCGGCAGCGAGTTCCAGTAGCGCTGGCCCTTGGCGTCGTCGTACATGCCTTCCCAACGGGCGATGACCAGCACGGCGAGGGCATTGCCGATCACATTCAGGGCGGTCCGCGCCATGTCCATCACGCGGTCGACACCGGCGATGAACGCCAGGCCTTCCAGCGGAATACCCACGCTGCCCAGGGTGGCCAGCAGTACCACGAAGGACACGCCCGGTACGCCGGCGATACCTTTGGAGGTCACCATCAGGGTCAGGACCAGCAGCAGTTGCTGGCTGATCGACAGGTCGATCCCGTACAGCTGGGCAATGAAGATCGCCGCGATGGACTGGTACAGGGTCGAGCCGTCGAGGTTGAACGAGTAGCCGGTCGGCACCACGAAGCTGCAGATGGCTTTCGGTGCGCCGTAGGCTTCCATCTTCTCGATCACGCGTGGCAGCACGGTTTCCGAGGAGGCGGTGGAGTAAGCCAGGACCAGCTCATCCTTGAAGATGCGCATCAGCTTGATCACCGAGAAGCCGAACATCTTGGCGATCAGGCCCAACACCACAAAGGCGAAGAAGGCGATGGCGACGTAAACCAGGATCACCAGTTTGGCCAGTGGCAGCAGCGAGGCGAAACCGAAGTTGGCCACGGTCACCGCGATCAGGGCGAATACGCCGATCGGGGCGTAGTTCATGATCATGTGGGTGACCTTGAACATGCTTTCCGAGACACCCTGGAACATCTTCACCAGCGGCTCGCGCAGGTCTGACTGCAGGCTCGACAGACCGAGACCGAACAGCACGGAGAAGAAGATGATCGGCAGCATTTCGCCGCGGGCCATGGCCGCGAAGATGTTCGACGGGATCAGGTTGAGGATGGTCTCGATGAACGCGTGTTCATGCTGCACTTCCGCGGCGGTCGCCTGGTACTTGGAGATATCCACAGTACCCAGGGTGCTCATGTCGATGCCGGCACCCGGATGGAACAGGTTGGCCAGCAGCAGGCCGACGACAATGGCGATAGTGGTGACGATTTCGAAGTAGATGATGGTCTTCAGGCCGATGCGCCCGAGCTTCTTGGCGTCGCCCACGCCGGCGATGCCGACGATCAGGGAAGAGATGACGATCGGGATCACGATCATCTTGATCAGACGGATAAAGATATCGCCTGCCGGTTGCAGGACGTTGCTGATCCACCAGGCCTTCTCGGCACTGAAATGGTTGAGCAACGCACCGATTGCAATCCCCAATACCAGACCGATGAGGATCTGCCAGGCGAGGCTAAGCTTTGCCTTCTTCATTATCTTTACCCTTACTTGCGTTTGACTCAGGCACATGCAGGAACTGGAACGCTCATCAGCGGAAAAGTCTGTGCATCTGCCTCCGTATAAGGTGCCCCGAAGTGCGTGTTTACGGCTCTCTGGCGGGCGAAAAAAGGCGCAACTATTCCGACGCAAGGTTGCGCCGTCTAATGCCGTAAGCGCCTACCCTATGCCGAATCGGCATGAGTTTTTTCAAATGAAACTGGCGTCCCAACCGGTTCGAATACGACATTTCTGCAGGCATAAGTGCCGTGAACCGGCCATTACAGCGTAGGTTGGTTGTTTTTTGAACGAGTGATTTCGACGAAAAATTTAGGAAAAAGCCTACGTTCGGAAGCTAAATGTCCGACTTACTCGATCGACTCTTTCTCGATATACGGTCGCCAGGAAACACCGCGAAATGCTTTCGCACGCAGTGTGAGGGGAAAAAAAGACGAGCAGAACGCTCTGGATCAACGTTTTGTTACGCAGAAAGCTCAGCGCAAGTCCGTCGAACCGCTACGGTTGGCGAACTTGCGTCGCAGCTTTTACCCTGACCCGGCCCTCATCGCAGGCACTCCCTGTACCCGTAGGTCACTCCGACCCTGCAACAGTCAGAACATCCCGGCCCCCTGGTCATGCACCGGCCTTCCTCGGGCGGGTGCAATGGAGGACAGCCTTTCAGCTGTCCTCTTGTTCAATACCAGTTCGGATCTTTCTTGAGCGTTTCCATCAACAGATCCTGCATGCCCTGATCAGGCTTGCCGAGGAAGCGGTAGGTGGCATGTCGCGTTGGCGACTTGTCGGCCGGCAGTCCTTCGGGCACATCCACAAGCATGGCGTAAGCATCTCTCTTGTCGAAACTGAACGCGACGATCAAGCGGTGATTCAGGCACTTGTCGGCGGATTCGCAGAGCGGGCCGACCAGATACTTGTCGCCATCTTCAGTCACGGCATTCATCTGCTGATCAGGCGTGCCGGACAGGTTCATCACCCATTCCGGCAGGCGTTCTTCCTTTTTCACCACGCCTTCCCAGGTTTCCCTGTATTGCGGGTCGGAACTCAACAGTTCGTTGACCCGCGCCTGGCCGTCATTGGCCGCCATCGCCATGGCATTGCCGCCCAGAAGCAGGGCGGCTGCCAGTGTCTTTAAACCCTTCATGTTCAACCTCGACCGCGACGGCCAAAGAAGAAGGAAGCGATGAACATCACCAGGAACACCACAAAGAGAATCTTGGCGATACCCGTGGCGGTGCCCGCGATACCACCGAAGCCCAGTACTGCAGCGATGATGGCAATGATCAGGAATGTAATTGCCCAGCTCAACATGGTGATTCTCCTTGCTTCTATTTAGGGGTGTTGCCGGTCTCGGCGCGGGTGCGCCCAGATTCGTTGATCAGAAAACCCAGCGCTCTTCACGGGGCATGTCACCCAGTGGTTGTGGCTGGTCGACGTCCATCATGCGCATTGCGCCGTTGTCGGCCTGGCTGCTGCTGACAGCGCTGAAGTGCGTCTGCGTCGCGTGTTGCATGGAAATCAGGGGCTCAGGTTGCTGACGGTGTTCCCAGCGCAGGTACTGCTGGCAGGCGATCAGAGTGATCAGCAGCGCAAGTGCGCCAAACAGGGCCTGCTGCAGGTGCAGTGGCGAGATACGCATTTGGGCGGCACGTGGGCGAGTCATCCTGGGTTCCTCACTCTTGTTCGGTTGGGGCAGTGCATTTCTGCCCGGGCTGAGAGAGGTATTGCAGCCCGCATGCCAGCTTTTTTGTTTGAAAAAATCTAATAAAATCAGATAGTTATAGATGATGAGAAAAATCCTGACGACGCATCCTGCACGATGACCCTCGCGGGGTCGTGCGTAATGCACGATTATTTCGTAGGAGAAATCATTCTTTTTGAATTGAGGGCGGGGTGCGGATGTCAGAAAAGCAGGCAGGAAACCGCCTTGAAACTGTGCCGTGTTTAAAAAATCAACAAAATCAGCGAATTAACCGTGATTGCAGGAGAGAGCTACCCTGCTATGACTGGAATCGATCAGAATCGACCATGCAACTTGCCCGATTTTTCCGGGACTAACCCAAGACATTCACTTATGGAGCGTAGGAAAAATGGAATCAGCCACTGAGCACCAAGGCCGCATTCTGCTGGTGGACGATGAGTCCGCCATCCTGCGAACCTTCCGTTATTGCCTCGAAGACGAAGGTTATTCCGTCGCCACCGCCAACAGCGCGGCCCAGGCTGACGCGCTGTTGCAACGTCAGGTGTTCGATCTGTGCTTTCTGGATTTGCGTCTGGGCGAAGACAACGGTCTTGATGTACTGGCGCAGATGCGCATCCAGGCGCCGTGGATGCGGGTGGTGATCGTCACCGCCCATTCGGCCGTCGACACCGCGGTGGATGCGATTCAGGCCGGTGCCGCCGATTATCTGGTCAAACCGTGCAGCCCGGATCAATTGCGCCTGGCGACTGCCAAACAACTGGAAGTGCGCCAGCTGTCGGCGCGTCTGGAAGCCCTTGAAGGCGAGATCCGCAAACCCAGGGACGGCCTCGATTCCCACAGTCCGGCGATGAAAGTCGTACTGGAAACGGCGCGGCAAGTGGCGGGCACCGACGCCAACATCCTGATCCTCGGCGAATCCGGCACCGGTAAAGGTGAACTGGCCCGAGCCATTCACGGCTGGAGCAAGCGCGAGAAGAAATCCTGCGTCACCATCAATTGCCCGTCGCTGACCGCCGAACTGATGGAAAGCGAGCTATTCGGTCACAGCCGCGGCGCGTTCACCGGGGCCAGTGAAAGCACGCTGGGCCGGGTCAATCAGGCCGATGGCGGTACGTTGTTTCTCGACGAAATCGGCGATTTTCCCCTGACGTTGCAACCCAAGTTGCTGCGTTTCATTCAGGACAAGGAATATGAGCGGGTAGGGGATCCGGTCACTCGCCGCGCCGATGTGCGTATTCTGGCGGCCACCAACCTCAACCTGGAGGACATGGTGCGCGACGGACGTTTTCGCGAAGATCTGCTTTATCGCCTGAACGTCATCACTCTGCATCTGCCGCCGCTGCGTGAACGTGCCGAGGACATCCTGACCCTGGCCGACCGTTTCCTCGCCCGCTTCGTGAAGGAATACGCGCGCCCGGCGCGGGGCTTCAGTGACGAGGCTCGCGAAGCGTTGCTGGGTTATCGCTGGCCCGGCAACATTCGTGAGCTGCGCAACGTGGTCGAGCGGGCCAGCATCATTTGCCCGCAGGAGCGTGTGGAAATCAGCCACCTCGGCATGGCCGAACAACCGGCGAACAATGCGCCACGGGTCGGCGCCGCGCTGAGCCTCGACGAGCTGGAAAAGGCTCACATCGGCGCCGTACTGGCGACCGCCGGGACCCTCGATCAGGCCGCCAAGACCCTGGGGATCGACGCCTCGACCCTGTATCGCAAGCGCAAGCAGTACAACCTGTGAGCATCCGCCGATGAAACTGGCGATGAAGTTGCGGACCCGCTTGTTCCTGAGCATTTCCGCATTGATCACCGTGGCCTTGCTCGGGTTGATGCTCGGTCTGGTCAGCGTGATGCAAATGGCAAGCACTCAGGAGGCGCTGGTCCGCAACAACTTCGTCACCCTCGATCTCGGCCTCAAGCTGCGCAAGACCCTCGGCGATCAGCTGATCATGATGCTCGCCGAAAAGCCCGATCCCATTGCGTTCGAAGCGTCCAAACAGCATTACTTCCAACTGCTCGACGAGGGCATCGCCCAGGAGCAGAAGCGCGACGACCGCCAGTATGGGTTCAGTCAGGCCAAAGCCGATTACCTGAGCTTTCTCGAGGCGTTTGACATCAGCCGAGACCCGGCCGGCGCGCTGAGTGGCGCTGGTGACCTGCGCGAGCGCTTCAACACCCTGCGCAACGGATTGATCACCGAACACAAACACTCGCTGAACAACATCAATGCGGTCCAGCATGCCGCCCGCGACCGTGCGTTGCTGATCGCCGGTCTGCTCGGGCTGGTGGGGCTGGCGGTGCTAATCATCGGTTTCATCACCGCCCAAGGCATTGCCCGGCGTTTTGGTGCGCCGATCGAAGCGCTGGCCAAGGCGGCGGACAATATCGGCCAGGGCAATTTCGAAGTGACCCTGCCGGTGTCCTCGGCGATGGAGATCAACCTGTTGACGCGCCGCTTCGGGTTGATGGCCGAAGCCCTGCGCCAACATCAGGCGACCAACATCGACGAATTGCTCGCCGGCCAGCAGCGCCTGCAAGCGGTACTCGACAGCATCGATGACGGCTTGTTGATGATCGACCGTCAGGGGCGTCTGGAGCATTTGAACCCCGTGGCCCAGCGACAACTGGGCTGGGACAGCGACCGCTTCGGCGAAGGCCTGGGCACGGCGCTGCAGCGTCCGGAGCTGGATGCACAGCTGCAACTGGTATTGCGCGGCGGCACCCTTGAACGGGCGCCGGAAGACCTGAGCATCGAGGTCGATGGCGAATCGCGTCTGCTGACGTACAGCCTGACGCCGGTCAGCCATACCCAGGGGCATATCCTCGGCGCCGTGATGGTCTTGCACGACGTCACCGAGCAGCGCGCCTTTGAGCGGGTGCGCAGCGAGTTCGTGTTGCGTGCATCCCACGAATTGCGCACGCCGGTCACGGGCATGCACATGGCGTTCGGGCTGTTTCGCGAGCGGGCGAAGTTTCCACAGGAGTCTCGCGAGTCGGACCTGCTCGACACGGTCAACGAAGAGATGCAGCGCCTGATGCAATTGATCAACGACCTGCTTAACTTCTCGCGCTATCAGAGCGGTTTGCAGAAGCTCACGCTGGCGCCGTGCTCCATCGAGGATCTGCTGGAACAGGCGCGTTTGCGTTTCGCCGAGTCGGCGGCGCAGAAGGGTGTTGCCCTGAATGTCGAAACGCAGGGCCCTTTGCCGCGGTTACAGGTGGATCAGGCGCAGCTCGATCGTGTCCTGGACAATTTGATCGATAACGCTCTGCGCCATACGGCGCGCGACGGGCTGATTCGCTTGCAGGCCCGTCGTCATGGCGAGCGAGTGATCATCAGCGTCGAGGACAATGGCGAAGGGATTGCCTACGGTCAGCAAGGGCGGATTTTCGAACCCTTCGTCCAGGTCGGCCGTAAAAAGGGTGGCGCCGGGTTGGGTCTGGCGCTGTGCAAGGAAATCGTCCAGCTGCACGGCGGGCGCATGGGTGTTTATTCGCGGCCGGGGCAGGGCACGCAGTTCTACATGGCGCTGGCGGTCTAGGCTTCGTCGTCCAGCCGGCGCCCGGCGAGGCGCCGTCCGCGGGTGATCAGCTCGATGAACTGGACAGCGCTCAAGGCGTGGGCGAACAGCCAGCCCTGACCGAATTTCACCCCTTCGCTGCTCAGCAGTTCGGCCTGGGACTCATATTCGATGCCTTCGGCGATCACTTTCAGATCCAGCGCCTGGGCCATGTGAATGATGTGCGGCGCGACACCGCTGCTGGCGGCGTCATGGCCGAGGGCGTCGATAAAAGACTTGTCGATCTTCAGGCAGTCCACCGGCAAGGTTTGCAGGTATGCCAGGCTGCAATAGCCGGTGCCGAAATCGTCGATCAGCACCTGATGCCCGACATCCCGCAGCGCCTGCAGGTTTTCCCGGGCCACCACCACATCGATCAGACCGCGTTCGGTCACCTCGAAAGCAATCTGCCGCGCGGCAACCCGGTGCAAGGTCAGCAGCCGCGCCATGACCTGGCCGATGCGCGGCACCATCACGTCGCAGGCGGCCAGGTTCACCGAGATGTACAGCTGCGGATTGGCCCGCAGCAACTGGCCCAACTGCTCGAGCAGACGTTGCAGGACGAAGTCGGTCATCTGGCGAATCTGCCCGGTGTTCTCGGCCATCGGGATGAACAGGTCGGGGCTGGTCAGCGTGCCGTCCGGTCGTCGCCAGCGCAGCAGAGCCTCGGCGCCGACACAATTGCGGCTGTCGAGATCGAAGATCGGTTGATAAAGCACCTGTAACTCGCCCCGGCGAATCGCGCCGTGCAACTCGGCGTCCAGCGACTGGCGCTGGCGTACGATCCAGAACACCAGAACGCCCACCAGCGCACCGAGCACCAGACAGAACGGCACCATCCACCACCAGAGCTGCGGAATGTGCATGCCCGTGCGCGGGCTGATCAGCACCAGTTGGTATTCCGGACTGTCAGTGGGCATGCGGTAGATCAGGTGCGACTGGGTAACTTGCAGCGCACTCGGGGTTTTCGGTGGCCAGGGCTCGGTGGGCGGCCAGGCTTGCGGAACGCCGAGCACCGGAATCGCCCGAGTCCCGCGATCCAGCACTACCAGAAGACTGCTGCCGGGCGACAGGTCGACCATGTCGGTCAGATGCCCGCGTGAGGTGGCCACGCGAAAGTTGCCGCGCCCGAGCATCAGTGCCGCGCGGTTTTCATCGGGTTCGGTGGTGGTGTTCAGCCAGTAGCTGTAGGTCGGACCTTTGATGTCCGGCGGACGGATCACCGACAGGCCATCCTGGCGCGGACGGTTGGAGCAGATCCGCGTGGCGTCCATATAGGCGGCTTCATAGACGAAGCGATAGTTGAACGTCACTTGCTGCAACGTGGCGATCATTTCGTCGTCGCAGCTGCGCAGGGGCTGGGCTTCGAGGTCATCGAGGCTTTCGCGCAACTGGCCGAACAGTTGCTCCAGACGCGCCAGGAACCGCTCGCCCTGAGCGTTCATTTCCTGGCTTTCGCTTTGCTCGACCTGGCGCATGGCCACGAACAGCCCGCCGGTGATCAGCAGGCTCGCACTGAGGACAGCCGCGATCATCGCCAGAAACCAGGGGCGATAAAACCAGCTACGCAGCGTCTCTCGGGTAGCAACCATCATGGATATCCGAAGAATTACCAATGAGTTATAGCTGCTGATTGCGTTTTCGCCCTGACCGTCGGGCGGGCGTCATTATTTTGTCTGATTCAGTACCAGCAGCAACGCTGCCGTTTGCGCATCCGGCGTGCCGTCAAAACGCGCAGGGCGGTAGTGCATCTGGAAGGCCGCGAGCACATGACGGGTCGCCACATCCAGTTCGCCGGTCTGTGGCGTCGAGTAGCCCAGGCGCGCCAGTTGGCTCTGGAACCAAGTGATGCTTGGCAGCTCGACGTCGAACTGCGCCTGCTGGCGTGCCACGGCTTGCTCGTCGGGCCAGAGCCCCAGTCCTTCGGCCGCCAGGCGCTTCCAGGGGAACAACGGCCCCGGGTCGAGTTTGCGCAACGGGGCGATGTCACTGTGGCCGATGATGTGGCGCGGGCTGATGCCCTGGCGTTTGCTGATGTCCTTGAGCAGGACGATCAGCGATTGCACCTGGGCTTCGCTGTAGGGATACCAGAGGCGACCGGTCGGCGTGTCTTTGAAGCCCGGATTGACGATTTCGATGCCGATCGAGCTGGAGTTGAGCCAGGTGCGGCCTTGCCATTCGCTTTCGCCGGCATGCCAGGCACGCAGGTTTTCGTCCATCAGCTTGTAGATGGTGGCGTTCTTGTCGTCGCCGATCAGGTAATGGCTGCTGACTTCGCCGTGGGTCAGCAATTGCAGTGAGCGTTCCAGCGAGGCGGAGGTGTAGTGCACGATCACAAACTGCACGCGACTGTCGTGATTGACCGAAGGATGGCTGGTGTCAAAACGCGGACCGTTGGCACAACCGGCCAAGAGGATCAGCGACGCGAGGAGGGTAAAAAATTTCATAGCAGAGGGCAGTACACGCAAGACGATAATGCAACAGTGTAACGTATCGCCTTGCGCTTCGATGCTCAAAGGACTGATTTAAACAATATGGAACAATTGCCTCAGCCCAGCTCCACCCGGTTACGCCCTGCGTTTTTCGCCCGGTAAAGCGCCTGATCGGCTCTTTTGAGCACCAGATCGCTGTGTTCTCCTGGCCGGAACGCTGCCAGTCCCATGGAAACCGTGATCGTGACGCGCTCGCCCTTGAAGTGAAACGGGCAGGCTTCGATGGCGGCACGCAGGGTTTCCAGAAGCTTGGCGCCGACGGCCGGCGGAGTTGCTGGCAGCAGCAGGACAAACTCTTCACCGCCGAAACGGGCAATGAAATCATTGCCACGCATGCGTTTGCGCAGCACGGTGGCGATGATCTTCAACACTTTGTCACCGGCCAGGTGGCCGTAGTTGTCGTTGATCCGCTTGAAGTGATCAAGGTCGAGCATGGCCAGGCTCAGGGTGTTGCCGTGCTGCTGCCATTGGGCGATTTCATGTTCGAGTCGTTCGCTCCAGGCGGCGCGGTTGGGCAGACCGGTGAGCGGATCGATCAGGGCTTTCTGGCGTTGCTCTTCGAGGTGTTCGCGATAACCCTGCGCTTCCTGCTCCATGTGCGCGACGCGCTCGGCCAGGCTTTTCAGGCGTGCGGCGACTTCCTGTTCCCGGGCGTCGCGCTGTTTCCGGTGCTGGTCCATGGTACCGAGCAGGCCTTCGAGGTGGTTTTCCAGGACCTGCTTCAAATCATCCAGATCGGCCGCTTCCTGCACGCTGTTTTGCAGGCCGTCGACCTGTTCGCGGATCTGCGTGTCCATCGCTCGCGCCGCAGAACTGTTGTCGGCGTGGCCTTCGCTGGCGGCCTGCAAGTTGCTCTGGAACGCTTCGAGGCGCTCGTTGAGTTGCTGCAGGTAGGCTTCGAATTCGTGCTGGCCGCTGTCGGTAATGGCCAGCATCAAGGTCGCCAGATCGTCGAGGATCGGCAGCAATTCGTACCAGTTCAGGCCGTTTTTCAAGCGATCGCGCATGGCCTCGGCTTGCGGGCGATGGCGCTCCGGCAGGGTCAGGTCATCCAGCAATCCGATCAGCGTGTCTTCGATGTGTTTGGCGACCGAGCTGTAGGACGGCTCCGGCGAATCCGGCAGGGCGTAGAGAATGTCGTGCTCGGATTGCTCCGGATCGATGGCGGCCAATGCCTGGGCGATGGGCTCGGGCAGAGGCAGGCTGTCGAGGATCACGGGCGGCGGGGTATCGCCGGGGTGGATCAACTCGTCGGGGTTGATGGTCGTGTGCACTGCCGGCGCGAAAACCGGAGGAGGCGTGAAGGCTTGGTGCTCTGCTTCCGGCTCGACGGGTTCTGGTTCGCTGGGGGCGGTGGGCGCTTCGGTGAGGATTCTGGCCGGCTCAAATGCGACCACCTCCGGCTCCGCATGGTCCTCAGGGATTGGCTCTGGAGCGTTGGATGGTTCGGCCGCGGGGGCGGCGATCGGCGCTTGGCTTATGCTCGCAGTGGCAACCGGTTCGGCGCTTGTAACAGGCGCTTGCGGCGCTGGTGCAGCTTCATGTGTGACGGGCGCTTGCTCTGGCTGCACTGGTGGTGCGACCGCAGCGGCCTGAGCCACTGGCGCAGGCGTTTCCTCGCTGTCGCGACTGCCGAACAGACGCTGCAACAAGCCCGGGCGTCCCGGTTCCGCCGGCGTTGCCAGCTGGCTCAAGGCCTTGCCCTGCAGGCCGCTGAGTTCGCTGAGCAGCAGCGGCATTTCTCTGGCCTGACTCACCCGGCCGTCCAGTTGCTTGGCAAATTTCTTCAGCGGCTGAGCCACATCGCGAGGCAGGGGCAGGGATTGCAACTGAGTGACCAGCGCCGTCAGTGCGGTGCTGACCTGTTCGATCCGGGTTTCCCGGCGCTGCTCGGAATCGAGCACGGCTTTTTCCAGGCGTGGCAGCAGGGCGGCGAGGCCGGCGTCCATGTCATCGGTGCGCACCACGTCGCGCATCTCTTTCATGCACTGATCGACCACGCGGTCGGTGCCTTCCGCTGCCAGGGTGCTGCGCACCAGGCCGCGGCGCAGCAGGTCGAGCCGGGCGTCCCATCGACGTTCGAGCTTTTCCTGTTGTTCGATGCTTTTGAGGTATTTCTCTTTCCAGCGTTGGGCTTCGTCGCTCATTCAGGGGTTCCGCGAAGGGCAGTGCTCAACGCGGGCAATGCATCGGCCGTGAGCGAACCCGGCAGACGAATCTCTACCGCGACCGGCAGGTGATCGGAAATCGGCTGTGCCAGCACTTCGACCTTTTCCAGGGTCAGGGTCGGGCTGAGCAGAATATGGTCCAGGCAGCGTTGGGGGCGCCAGCTGGGGAATGTCGCTTCGAGTTGCGGGGCCAGCAGGCCGAGGTCACGCAACGGCGAGTGTTGCAGAAGATCGCTGGCGTGGGTGTTCATGTCGCCCATCAGCACCTGATGCTTGTAGCCGCCGATCAGCTCGCGGATGTAGGCCAGTTGCATGCTGCGCACGCGAGCGCCGAGCGCCAGATGCATCATCACCACCACCAGCGCTTCCGGGCCTTCGCCAAAACGCACCAGAATTGCACCGCGCCCTTTCGGACCCGGCAGTGGGTGGTCCTCGATCGCCCACGGCCGCAGGCGACTGAGCACGCCATTGCTGTGCTGGGCCAGTCGGCCAAGGTTGCGATTGAGCTGTTGATACCAGTAGGGGAAGGCACCGAGGTGAGCCAGGTGTTCGACTTGATTGACGTAGCCTGAACGCAGGCTGCCGCCATCGGCTTCCTGCAGGGCGACCAGATCGAAGTCGCCGAGCAGATTGCCGATCTTTTGCAGATTGGTGGAGCGCCCGGGGTGCGGCAGCAGATGCTGCCAGCTGCGGGTGAGATAGTGCCGATAGCGCTCAGTGCTGATGCCGACCTGAATATTGAAGCTGAGCAAGCGCAGACGGCTGTCTGCGGGCAGGCCCGTCGATTCCAGGTGATGTTCGTTGACCTGCGGATCATGCAGGCCGACGACGCGTTCGGACCCCCAGCGGCGCATGGCGATTGCCGCGCTTAGTTGGCAGCTGCCTTGTTGGCCGCTCGCTCTTTGGCCACCAGTTGGTCAGCCAGCTTCAGTGCCTGTTCGGCGCCGCCGGCGGAGCCGATGTCGAAGCGGTACTTACCGTTGACGATCATGGTGGGAACGCCGGAGATTTCATATTTCTTGGCCAGCTCGCGGGCTTTCACGATCTGCCCTTTGATCGCGAACGAATCGAAGGTCGCCAGGAATTTCTCCTTGTCCACGCCTTGGGTGGCGAGGAAGTCGGCCATGTCGTTCTTGTCGGTGAGTTTCTTGTGTTCTTTCTGGATTGCGTTGAAAACGGCTGCGTGCACGTTGTGCTCGACGCCCATGGCTTCCAGGGTCAGGAACAGCTGGCCGTGAGCGTCCCATGGGCCACCGAACATTGCAGGAATGCGCACGAAGTTGACGTCGGACGGCAGTTTTTCAACCCATGGATTGATCACCGGCTCGAACGCGTAGCAGTGCGGGCAGCCATACCAGAACAGCTCGACCACTTCGATCTTGCCAGGCACGGCGACCGGTACCGGGTTGCTCAGTTCGACGTAAGGGGCAGCAGGGGCTTCGGCGGCCTGGGCGGTCACGCCGAACAGGCTGGCAGCGACGAGGGCGGCGCTGATGATCAGATTACGCATGCTTTACTCCTGGACAATTTTGGTCGCCTCGCGCGACCTGTTTTCAGACAGATCCTGGCGGGCATGAGTTCTGTAGTGTAACGGCAGCGGCCACAAAAAAGGGCGGCCAAAGCCACCCTTTTTATACTTGCTGCGACGGATTAATCGAGCGTTAACGTGGCAGGCGCTGGCCATCGCACGCAACGCTCGGATCGTGCGTCTTAGTGCAGGCCCTGAATGTAGCTGGAGACTGCCGCAATGTCTTCGTCGCTCAGCTTACGGGCGATGGTGCGCATGGTCATCGCGTCGCCGTCGTTGTTACGGCCGGCTTCTTCCTTGCGGAAATCGGTCAGCTGTTTGGCGATGTATTGAGCGTGTTGGCCACCCAGGTGCGGGAAGCCGGCGGCTGCGTTGCCGGCGCCGTTCGGCGAGTGGCAACCGGTGCAGGCTGGCAGGCCTTTCTCGAGGTTGCCGCCGCGGAACAGGGCCTCACCGCGAGCGACGATCTTCGGATCGGCGGCGCCAACGCTACCTTTCTGGCTGGCGAAGTAGGCGGCGATATCGGCCATGTCCTGATCGCTCAGGTTGGTCAGCAGGCCGGTCATTTCCAGAACGGTGCGCTTGCCCGACTTGATGTCGTGGAGCTGCTTGGTCAGGTAGCGTTCACCCTGTCCGGCCAGTTTTGGAAAGTTTGGCGCCATGCTGTTGCCATCCGGGCCATGGCAGGCGCCGCATACGGCGGCTTTTGCCTGGCCTGCGGCTGCATCACCGGCGGCATGGGCGAAGCCTGAGATTCCCACGGTCAACAGCAGACTCACGATCAGTTTGTTCATCAGCTAATCCAACTACGGCTAAGGGTTAAGAGTTATGGACCGGGCTTACTCTCGCTCATCCAGAGGATGAGGGCCTGGTAATCCTCGGCACTGCAGTCCATGCACAAACCACGCGGCGGCATCGCCTTGAAACCCTGGGTCACGTGTTGCACCAGCGTCTCCATACCTTTCGCCAACCTCGGCGTCCAAGCTGCCTGATCGCCTCTTCTGGGCGCCATGGGGAGTTGGCCGGAATGACAGGCTCCACAAACACGGTTGTACACGGCTTCCGGATCCTGTGTAGCCTGTGCGCTGTAAAGCGGCATCAAGACTCCGGCAGCCAGCAGCCATTTCGTCATAAAACGACCTTTTCAGGGTTGAGAGCGTTCTGCGTTCTAATGCGCAATAAAGGTCTGTCGCTCTCGTGAACTTCATCCTTCGCTGGGACAAAGCACACACAAAATCTGCGGCATTATATACTGGCGCCACTGAAACGGAAGCGACACCGCGTTCCGCGCCTAATCCCGGCGCCGCCCACATCGGAAATCCCATGCAACTCAAGAATCCCATCCTCGGCCTGTGCCAACAGTCCACGTTCATGCTCAGTGCCGCCAAGGTCGATCAGTGCCCCGACGACGAAGGCTTCGAAGTGGCGTTCGCCGGTCGCTCCAACGCCGGTAAATCCAGCGCGTTGAATACTCTGACTCACGCCAGCCTGGCGCGCACCTCGAAAACCCCGGGTCGCACACAGCTGTTGAACTTCTTCAAGCTAGACGATGAACGGCGTCTGGTCGACCTTCCGGGCTACGGTTATGCAAAAGTACCGATCCCGCTCAAGCAACACTGGCAGCGTCACCTCGAGGCTTATCTCGGCGGCCGCGAGAGTTTGAAGGGTTTGATTCTGATGATGGACATCCGTCATCCAATGACCGACTTCGACCTGCTGATGCTCGATTGGGCCGTTGCCGCCGGCATGCCGATGCACATCCTGCTGACCAAAGCCGACAAGCTGACCTACGGCGCAGCCAAGAACACGCTGCTCAAGGTGCAGTCGGAAATCCGTAAAGGGTGGGGCGATCAAGTGACGATCCAACTGTTCTCCGCCCCAAAACGCATGGGCCTGGAAGAGGCCTACACTGTGTTGGCGGGCTGGATGGAACTGGCGGACAAAGGCGCCGAAGCGGCGACCGAGGCAGAATAAGGGGATTTCAAAACTGCCTGTGGCACTGCATGGCTGCGCCACAGGCAGTTTTGAGGCAAAAAAAGCCCCGGACTTCATATGGGGAGGGAGAAGTTCCGGGGTTCAAGTTCCGAACCGCTAGGGCGGGGTTCAGATATCTGCCAACACTTAACACAACATAGGAGCATCGAAGGGCTTCACCAGCCATTCAGTATCTCTGAGTGCTCTGGCGCAAGATTAGTTCAGATTCTTTTCAAAAAACTTTGGAATAAGCTCGAGAACGATCAGACCTAAGCGCTTTCCGATGCCTTTGCCGCGACGTTGTGCCGCGGCAAAACCCCGTTCCAGAGGCCTCAGTGCGCCTCGTCCCAGTTGTTGCCAACCCCCACTTCAACCAGCAACGGCACGTCCAGTTTCGCCGCTTCGCTCATATGCACGCGAATCTCTTCGCGAACCTGATCGACCAGATCCTCGCGAACCTCCAGCACCAATTCGTCGTGTACCTGCAGGATGACCCTGGCGTCCAGCCCGGAAGCGCTCAGCCAGTTATCCACCGCCACCATGGCTTTCTTGATGATGTCCGCTGCGGTGCCCTGCATCGGCGCGTTGATCGCCGTGCGTTCGGCGGCGGCGCGTTCCTGCGGCTTGTTGGAGTTGATGTCCGGCAGATACAGGCGACGACCGAAGATCGTTTCCACATAGCCTTGATCCGCTGCCTGGGCGCGGGTGCGATCCATGTAATCGCGAACACCGGGGTAGCGCGCGAAGTAGGTGTCGATGTAGGCCTTGGCAGTCTTGGTGTCGACGCCGATGTCCTTGCCCAGCTTCTGTGCGCCCATGCCGTAGATCAGACCGAAGTTGATCGCCTTGGCGCCACGGCGCTGATCGGACGTCACTTCGTTCAGTTCGACCTTGAACACTTCGGCGGCGGTGGCGGTGTGCACGTCCAGGTTGTTGCGGAAGGCGTTCATCAAGCCTTCGTCGCGGGACAGGTGGGCCATGATCCGCAGTTCGATCTGTGAGTAGTCCGCCGCCAGCAGTTTGTAGCCTTTCGGTGCGACAAAAGCCTGACGGATGCGCCGGCCTTCGGCAGTGCGCACCGGGATGTTCTGCAGGTTCGGATCGCTTGACGACAAACGACCGGTCGACGCAACGGCCTGATGGTAAGAAGTGTGAATACGCCCGGTACGCGGGTTGATCTGCTCCGGCAGGCGATCGGTGTAGGTGCTCTTCAGCTTGCTCATGGAACGGTGTTCCATCAGCACTTTCGGCAAGCGGTGGTCGTCTTCGGCCAGTTTCGCCAGCACTTCCTCGGCGGTGGACGGCTGGCCCTTGGCGGTTTTCTTCAGCACCGGCAGGCCGAGCTTTTCGTAGAGGATCACGCCCAGTTGCTTCGGCGAGCCTAGGTTGAATTCTTCACCGGCAATCTCGAAGGCTTCACGCTCCAGCGCGACCATCTTGTTGCCCAGCTCAATGCTCTGAATGCCGAGCAGTTCAGCGTCGACGAACGCGCCCTGGCGCTCGATGCGAGCAAGCACCGGCACCAGCGGAATTTCGATGTCGGTCAGCACGCTGGCCAGACTCGGGATGGCGCTGAGTTTCTCGAACAGCGTCTGGTGCAGGCGCAGGGTCACGTCGGCATCTTCGGCGGCATACGGCCCGGCCTGTTCCAGAGCGATCTGGTCGAAGGTCAGCTGCTTGGCGCCTTTACCGGCGATGTCCTGGAAGCTCACGGTGGTGTGGTCCAGGTACTTTTGCGCCAGGCTGTCCATGTCGTGACGGGTGGCGGTGGAGTTGAGCACGTAAGACTCGAGCATCGTGTCGAAGGCAATTCCGCGCACGGTGATGCCTGCATTCTGATCGCCACCGATAGCGCAGTTGGCCAGGATGTTCATGTCGAACTTGGCATGCTGGCCGACCTTGAGCTTGTTCGGGTCTTCGAGGATCGGCTTGAGCGCACGCAGCACGGTGTCGCGATTCAGCTGCTCCGGCACGCCGATGTAGGAGTGGGTCAGCGGGATATAGGCCGCCTCATTAGCCTGCACCGCGAAGGAAAGCCCGACCAGTTGCGCCTGCTGCGCGTCGATGCCGGTGGTTTCGGTGTCGAAGGCGAACAGCTTGGCGTTCTTCAGCTTTTCCAGCCAGACGTCGAATCGCGCCTGGTCGAGGATGGTTTCGTACACGGCATCAGCCGGAGCGGCAGGCACTTGTTCCGCAGGCGCGCTGAACAGATCGCCGGCCGGCGCAGGCTCGGCGGCAGCGCTCAGTTCCTGGCGCTTGGCATCGCGATCCAGGTCATTCAGCCAGCTCTTGAATTCCAGCAGGGTGTACAGCTCGTAAAGTTTGGCCGGGTCTTCCGGGCCCATTTGCAGGTCGTCGAGACCGATGTCCAGCGGCACGTCGACCTTGATGGTCGCCAGTTGATAGGAGAGGAAGGCCATCTCCTTGTGCTCTTCGAGCTTGGCCGGCAGGGTCTTGGCGCCACGAATCGGCAGGGTCGGCACGATGTCGAGCTGTGCATAAAGCTCGGTCAGACCACCGTTGACGCCCACCAGCAGGCCGGACGCGGTTTTCGGGCCGATGCCTGGAACGCCGGGGATGTTGTCGGAAGAATCGCCCATCAGGGCCAGATAATCGATGATCTGTTCCGGAGCGACGCCGAATTTCTCCTTCACGCCCTCCACGTCCATCGAACTACCGGACATGGTGTTGACCAAGGTAATGTGGCCGTCGACCAGTTGCGCCATGTCCTTGTCGCCGGTGGAGATGATCACCGGGCGATCGGCGGCCGCACTGCTGCGGGCCAGGGTGCCGATCACGTCGTCGGCCTCGACGCCTTCGACACACAGCAGCGGGAAGCCGAGGGCGATCACGCTCTGGTGCAGCGGTTCGATCTGCACGCGCATGTCGTCGGGCATGCTTGGGCGGTTGGCCTTGTATTCGGCGTACATCTCATCGCGAAATGTCCCACCCTTGGCGTCGAACACCACGGCGAACGGGCTGTCCGGATACTGCTTGCGCAGGCTCTTGAGCATGTTCAGCACGCCTTTGACCGCACCGGTCGGCAGGCCTTTGGAGGTGGTCAGCGGTGGCAGCGCGTGAAAGGCGCGGTACAGGTAAGACGAACCGTCCACCAGGACGAGGGGGGCTTGGCTCATGAGCAGAATCAACCTTTTCGGCGGGCCCGGCGCTAGAATAGCGGGACCGTTGACGACAAAGGGACAAGGTTATCATGCGTACGTTAAATCGCTTGCTGCTGGTCAGTCTGATTGCTGTCTCACCGCTGGCCGCGATCGCGGCGGATGATGCGCCATCGGCGGAGCCGGAAGTTACCATTAGCACGCACACGGAAGGTGACAAGGTCATTCAGGAATACAGCCGGAGTGGATTCGTGTATGCGATCAAGGTCACACCGAAGGGCGGCAAACCCTATTTTCTGGTGCGCGCCGATGGTACGGACGCGAACTACATTCGATCCGATCAGCCGGATATGCTGATTCCGTCGTGGGAAATCTTTACCTGGAAGTGAATTTCCTGACTTTTAATCGGCGCCGTTTGATAGCGGCGCCAGAACTGAGCAGTTTTTAACCATGTCTGTGTTCACCCCCCTGGCTCGGCCCGAGCTGGAAACCTTTCTCGCCCCGTACGGGCTCGGCCGTCTGCTCGATTTCCAGGGGATCGCCGCCGGCAGCGAAAACACCAACTTCTTTATCAGCATGGAAAAGGGCGAGTTCGTCCTGACCCTGGTCGAGCGCGGCCCGGTGCAGGAAATGCCGTTCTTCATCGACCTGCTCGACGTGCTGCACGAGGCCGATCTGCCAGTGCCCTACGCGCTGCGCACCACCGACGGCGTGGCCCTGCGCGAGCTGAAAGGCAAACCGGCGCTGCTGCAACCGCGTCTGTCCGGCAAGCACATCAAGCAGGCCAACGCCCAGCATTGCGCCCAGGTCGGTGACTTGCAGGCCCATCTGCACCTGGCAACCCAGGGCGACAACATGATCAAGCGCAAGACTGATCGTGGCCTGGACTGGATGCTGGAAGAGGGCACGCAGTTTCTTTCGCACCTGAGCGACGAACCGCGCGCGCTGCTGCAAAAGTCTCTGGATGAAATCACTCAACAGAAAGAGAAAATTCTCGCGCTGCCTCGGGCAAACATCCATGCCGACCTGTTCCGCGACAACGCGATGTTCGAAGGCACGCACCTGACTGGATTGATCGACTTCTACAACGCCTGCTCCGGCCCGATGCTCTATGACGTGGCAATTGCCCTGAACGACTGGTGTTCGGACGATGACGGAATGATCGACGGCCCACGTGCGCGTGCGTTTCTTGGTGCTTACGCGGCACTGCGTCCGTTCACGGCGGCCGAGGCTGAACTGTGGTCGACCATGCTGCGAGTGGCGTGCGTGCGGTTCTGGCTGTCGCGGTTGATTGCAGCGGAATCGTTCGCCGGGCAGGACGTGCTGATTCACGATCCGAAAGAGTTCGAGCAACGGCTGGCGCAGCGTCAGCAGGTCAGCACACCACTACCTTTCGCCCTGTAAAAGAAAAAACCGCAGCCTTGTGCAGGCTGCGGTTTTTTGTATCAGAGCGATTCCAGGCATCCCGCCAGATCATTCCCCAGTTTTTCCAGCACTTGCTCATAACCCTGAGCCGTCGCTGGCGTGTACCCGCCCAACGCATCCAGTTCCGCCAGTTTCACCGGCAGGCCTGCCACCAGGGTCTCGGCCAGACGTGGACGCAGCGGTGGCTCACTGAACACGCAGGTCTTGCCGACTTCCTGTAAACGCGTACGCATCGCCGCCACATGCTGGGCGCCCGGCTGTACTTCCGCCGCGACGCTGAACACACCGGCGTGTTTCAAGCCGTAGGCCTCTTCGAAATAATCGAAGGCTTCGTGGAAGACGAAGTAGGGTTTGCCTTCAATACCGGCCAGACGTTTCTTCAAGCGTTGATCCAGCGCATCCAGACGCTCATCGAACGCCTTGGCGTTGCTCTGATAGCGCTCGGCGTTGGCCGGGTCTGCAGCGCTCAGATCTGCGGCCATTTTGTCGGCAATAACTCGCGCGTTCACTGGCGATAGCCACAAATGCGCATCGAGACTGCCCGGGCGATGATCGTGATCATGTTCGTCGGCCTCTTCTGCGTGGGAGTGGCTGTCCGCAGCGAAACGGCGCAGCTGCATGCCCGGCAGGTCCTGTACCGCAACGCTCGGCAGCGTACGACCGTTCAGCACGTGAGGCAGGAAACCTTCCATGTCCGAGCCGATCCAGTACAGCAGGTCCACCGATTGCACCTTGCGCACGTCAGACGGGCGCAGCGCGTAGTTATGCGGCGAAGCGCCTGGCGGCAGCAGTACTTCCGGAATTGCCACGCCGTCCTGTACCGCAGCGGCGATCAGTTGCAGGGGCTTGATGCTGGTGAGGACTCTGACCTCGGCCTGAGCCGGACCGATCAGCAGAAAACCGGTGATGAATACGACAAAAACAGAAAAAAGTCGGGACACGATGACCACTCAATGAGGCGAGAACGGGTAACATAATAACGTCTCTAACCAAACTCGTCGCCGCTCATGCCTATTACACCGATTGCCAGCCGTCCCCACGACCACTCGCACTGCGTTCACAGCGCGCTGTCCGAGGCCGATGCCCTGTGTGCACAGAAAGGCCTGCGCCTGACCGCGTTGCGCCGGCGGGTGCTGGAACTGGTCTGGCAGAGCCACAAGCCGCTGGGCGCCTACGACATTCTGGCCGTGCTCAGCGAGCAGGACGGGCGCCGCGCCGCGCCCCCGACCGTGTACCGGGCGCTGGATTTTCTGCTGGAAAACGGTCTGGTGCACCGCATCTCTTCGCTGAACGCCTTCGTCGGCTGCGTTCACCCGAAACATTCGCACCAGGGCCAGTTCCTGATCTGCCGCGAATGCCATGCGGCCATCGAACTTGAGCAAAAAACCATCAGCGACGCCATTGTCCACAGCGCCAGGGACGTCGGCTTCATCGTCGAGGCCCAGACCGTCGAAGTGGTCGGTCTCTGCTCCGGTTGCCGGGGGGCTTGATGAGCGATGCGCTGATCCGTCTGGAGCAGGTGGCGGTCCGGTTTGCCGGGCAGAACGTGCTGGACAACATTCACCTGAGCGTCGAGCCGGGGCAGATCGTCACCCTGATCGGCCCCAACGGCGCCGGCAAGACCACCCTGGTGCGCGCCGTGCTCGGGCTGTTGAAACCCGACAGCGGCAGCGTCTGGCGCAAGCCGAAACTGCGCGTCGGCTACATGCCGCAAAAGCTTCACGTCGATCCGACCTTGCCGCTGTCGGTGCTGCGCTTCCTGCGGCTGGTGCCGGGCGTCGATCGCCCACGTGCGCTGGCGGCACTCAAGGAAGTCGGCGCCGAGCACGTCATCGACAGCCCGGTGCAAAGCATTTCCGGCGGTGAAATGCAGCGCGTGCTGCTGGCTCGGGCACTGCTTCGCGAGCCGGAACTGCTGGTGCTCGACGAGCCGGTGCAGGGCGTCGACGTCGCCGGGCAAGCCGAGCTTTACAGCCTGATCACCCGGCTGCGCGACCGTCACGGCTGCGGCGTGTTGATGGTGTCCCACGATCTGCATCTGGTCATGAGTACCACCGATCAGGTGGTGTGCCTCAACCGTCACGTCTGCTGCTCCGGGCATCCCGAGCAGGTCAGCGGCGATCCGGCCTTTGTCGAATTGTTCGGCAACAACGCGCCGAGCCTGGCGATCTATCACCACCATCACGACCACGCCCACGACCTGCACGGTTCGGTGGTCAAGGGGCCCGTGTCGGGCCAACCTCACGTTCACGGAGATAGCTGCAAGCATGGCTGATTTTCTGTTTTACGCCCTGCTTGCAGGTCTGGCGCTGGCAGTGGTCGCGGGGCCGCTCGGCTCGTTCGTGGTCTGGCGGCGCATGGCCTATTTCGGCGACACGCTGTCCCATGCCGCACTACTCGGCGTGGCGCTGGGCTTTCTGCTGGATGTCAGCCCGACCGTTGCGGTTACCGTTGGCTGCCTGCTGCTGGCAGTGCTGCTGGTGACCTTGCAGCAGCGTCAGCCACTGGCGTCCGACACGCTGTTGGGCATTCTCGCACCGAGTACACTCTCTCTCGGCCTGGTGGTACTAAGCTTCATGCATGAAGTGCGGATCGACCTGATGGCCTATCTGTTCGGCGACCTGCTGGCGATCAGCCCGACCGATCTGGCGTGGATCCTCGGCGGCAGCGCGGCGGTGCTGGTGCTGGTGGTGACCTTGTGGCGGCCGCTGCTGGCAATCACCGTGCACGAAGAGCTGGCCAGGGTCGAAGGCCTGCCCGTGGCCGGTTTGCGCATGGCGTTGATGCTGTTGATCGCCGTAGTGATCGCGGTGGCGATGAAAATCGTCGGTGTATTGCTGATTACGTCGCTGTTGATCATTCCGGCGGCTGCGGCACAGCGTCACGCCCGTTCGCCGGAGCAGATGGCGCTGGGCGCGAGCGTGCTGGGCATGCTCGCGGTGTGTGGCGGGCTGGCGCTGTCCTGGTTCAAGGACACCCCGGCCGGCCCGTCAATCGTTGTGACGGCCGCCGCACTGTTTCTGCTGAGTTTTGTTCTGCCCCGTCGAGGGGTGTAGACTTGCTCGTTTTTTGCGCAAATAGAGAGTCGCAGGAATGAAGCCGTTCGCCTCCCGTTATCTGCTCCTTGTGGCCTTTTCAGTGCTGCTGGGCGCCTGCCAAAGCACGCCGCCGGTGGCCGAAGTTCCCGATGCGCGAGCCACGGCCATCGCACAGCTGGAGCAAAGCCTGGCCAGCAGCGAACTGGCCACTGCCGAAGACCAATTGGCAGCCTTGCAGGCCGAGACACCCAACGATCAATCCCTTGAGCAATACCAGCGCCAGTTGGCCGAAGCCTATCTGCGCCGCAGCCAGATCGTCCTGCAGAAGGGCGATGTCAATGCGGCCGCGACCGCGCTGGCCCGTGCCCGCGTGCTGATGCCCAAGGCCCCGGCGCTGACCGGTGGCGTCAATGGCGCGATCACCGAAGCGCGCAAGGCTGAACTGGAGAAAGCCGAAGCGGCGCTCCAGGCCGCTGAAGCCAAGCCGAAAGCCAAGGTGATCGATCCGACCGCCGAAAGCACCACGGTTGCGTTGAACATCACTGATAGCCGCCAACTTCGCCGCCAACTGGATGCGATCGCCGCCGATGTGGTGAATTACGATTGTGCGGTGAGCATTCAGGCCCCGCGCGCCAATGATTACCCATGGCTGGCGACGTTGATCACCAAGCGGGTTAAGAAGCTTGATCCGGATTTCGATCTGAAGATCGAGAAACAGATTTTGCGCACTGTGCCGGCGCAGATGGTTCTGAGCCCGCGCAAACCTTAAAAAGCATCACGGGCAAGCCCCGCCCCCACAGGTGCAGCGTAATCCTGTAGGGGCGGGCTTGCCCGCGATGATTTACTACCAGGCGCCCAATCTTTTAAGCCGGAATGGCTTTCGCCTTAGGCTCACGCGCCCAAACCCGGTGCTGCCCGATTGCCGCAAAGAATGGCTTGGTCAGCGCGCCAACATCCTTGCCCTCCAGCAACCCCGCATCCGTCTCCAGCTTCAACACGCCCAGCAACTGTTTGGCCTCGCCATGCAGCGCAATCGCCTTCAGGTGCTTGTACGCCTCCAGCAGGTAATGCAACGCCACGCCGTCACCGCTCAATGCCTTGACCGACGCCGCGCCACCCGGCACGAACACCGCATCGAACGCAATCGAAGGCAAACCTTCCATCGACGCATCCACCGCGAGGGTTTTGCCATCGGCGGTCTTCACTGGCGCCGAAGTCGGACCGAGCAGTTTAGCGTGCGCACCCTCTGCCGCCAGCGCCTGCTTCATCGCCTCAATCGCCGCACCATCGACACCGTTTGCCGCAAGGATCGCGACTTTTCGGGTCTTGATGTTTTCCGGCAACAGGTTGGCCTGACTCAGTGCTGGCGAGCGATCAAGTGAGGTTTTCGGCACGTCGACAGTACTTTTGGTTGGCGTGGGCAGACCCAGGTTGGCCGCCACACGCTTGGCCAGTTCCAGATCGATGTTGGCGAGAATCTCGTTGACTTGCCGCGCCCGGATGAACTCACGCTCAACCTTGCCCAGTTCGAAACTGTAGGCTGCGATGATGTGCTCTTTCTCGTGCGGGCTCATGCTGTTAAAGAACAGCCGCGCCTGGGAGAAGTGATCGCTGAACGACTCGCTGCGCTGGCGGATCTTGTGGGCGTCGATGCGCTCCGGATAACTCTCGAACCCGCCGTCCTGAGCGGCCGGCGGCGTTTCTTTCGGCCAGCCGCCATCGATGGAGTTCGGTTCGTAAGAGGCGCGGCCCTTGTCGATCACCGTACGGTGCTGGGCATCGCGCTGGCCGTTGTGGAACGGTGCGACCGGGCGATTGATCGGCAGCTCATGAAAGTTCGGCCCGCCCAGTCGGCTGATCTGCGTGTCGGTGTAGGAAAACAGCCGGCCCTGCAGCAGCGGGTCATTCGAGAAGTCGATCCCCGGCACGATATGGCCGGGGCAGAACGCGACCTGTTCGGTCTCGGCGAAGAAATTGTCCGGGTTGCGGTTGAGGGTCATCTTGCCCAGCGGCGTGATCGGGACGATTTCCTCGGGAATCAGTTTGGTCGGGTCGAGGATGTCGAAATCGAAGTCGTGCTCGTTTTCCTCTTCGATGACCTGAACGCCGAGTTCCCATTCCGGGTAGTCACCCATTTCGATGGCTTCCCAGAGATCGCGCCGATGGTAGTCGGTGTCCTTACCCGCAAGCTTTTGCGCCTCATCCCACACCAGGGAACAGGTGCCGGCGGTTGGGCGCCAGTGGAATTTGACGAAGCGCGATTTGCCCTCGGCGTTGATCAGCCGGAAGGTGTGCACGCCGAAGCCCTGCATGCTGCGCAGGCTTTTCGGAATGGCCCGGTCGGACATGGCCCAGATGACCATGTGCGCCGATTCCGGTACCAGCGACACAAAATCCCAGAACGTGTCGTGGGCCGAGCCGCCGGTAGGGATCTCGTTATGCGGTTCGGGTTTTACCGCGTGGACGAAATCGGGAAACTTGATCGCGTCCTGTATGAAAAATACCGGCATGTTGTTGCCGACCAGATCGAAGTTGCCTTCGTCGGTGAAGAATTTCACGGCAAAACCGCGCACGTCACGCACCGTGTCGCCGGAGCCGCGCGGTCCCTGGACCGTGGAAAAGCGCACGAATACCGGGGTTTTCTTCCCCGGATCCTGCAGGAAACCGGCCTTGGTCAGCGTCGAATGGTTCTCGTAGCTCTGAAAGAAACCGTGGGCGCCGGTGCCGCGGGCGTGGACAATGCGCTCGGGGATGCGCTCATGGTCAAAGTGCGTGATCTTTTCACGCATGATGAAGTCTTCCAGCAGCGACGGCCCGCGAGCCCCGGCCTTGAGGGTGTTCTGGTTGTCCGCGATCTTCACGCCCTGGTTAGTGCGCAGAGCCTGGCCCGTGGCGTCGGAGCGAAACTTCTCCAGGCTGTCGAGTTTGGCGTTGGTGTTGGCGCGATCCGGGGTATCGGTGCCGGCCAGTTGGCTTTTGTCATTGGCAGGTTTCTTGGTACTCATCAGTCATGAACTCCTGTTTGTCCCGGGATTGCTCCAGGACGCTTGAGTGTTTCCCAGGCACGGCACCCAGGGTTTTCAAGTCGCTTAATGAGTGACTGACGAGGGTCTCGGGCGTTCCTTTTTTATGACCTTTGATCTTGTTATTGCCAAATCGAAGGTTATTCGCGAAATAAATGCTAAGAACCTCTATACGGACAGGCTAAAATGCGCGCCCGGCTAACCGCTGATCCTTTTCCAACGCGCCCCACAAGGTTCGCTACGTGATCGAGTTTCAAAACGTCCATAAGACTTACCGCGTCGCCGGTAAGGACATCACCGCGCTGCACCCGACCAGCTTCTCCATCGAGAACGGTCAGGTGTTCGGCCTGATTGGCCATTCCGGCGCGGGAAAAAGTACCCTGCTGCGTCTGATCAATCGCCTGGAACAATCCAGTGGCGGCAAGATCATCGTCGACGGCGAAGAAGTCACCGCGCTGGACGCCAACGGCCTGCGCCGTTTTCGCCAGCAGGTCGGGATGATCTTCCAGCACTTCAACCTGCTGGCGTCCAAGACCGTGGCTGACAACGTCGCGCTGCCGTTGACCCTGGCCGGTGAACTGTCCCGTGCCGAGATCGACCAGCGTGTGGCCGAGTTACTGGCGCGGGTCGGTCTGTCCGATCACGCCAAGAAGTACCCGGCGCAGTTGTCCGGCGGCCAGAAGCAGCGTGTCGGCATCGCCCGCGCCCTGGCGACCAAGCCGAAAATCCTGCTGTGCGACGAGGCCACCAGCGCCCTCGACCCGCAGACCACGGCGTCGGTCCTGCAACTGCTGGCCGAGATCAACCGTGAACTGAAACTGACCATCGTCCTGATTACTCACGAGATGGATGTGATCCGCCGTGTGTGCGATCAGGTCGGCGTGATGGATGCCGGTGTGATCGTCGAGCAAGGTTCGGTGGCCGATGTGTTCCTGCATCCGAAGCACCCGACCACCAAGCGTTTCGTGCAGGAAGACGAACAGATCGACGAAAGCGAGCAGCGCGATGACTTCGCTCACGTGCCGGGCCGCATCGTGCGTCTGACCTTCCAGGGCGAAGCGACCTACGCGCCGTTGCTCGGAACCGTCGCCCGGGAGACCGGTGTGGACTACAGCATCCTGGCCGGTCGCATCGACCGCATCAAAGACATTCCTTACGGGCAATTGACCCTCGCCGTCACCGGTGGCGACATGGAGGCGGCTTTCGCCCGCTTCACCGCCGCTGACGTTCACATGGAGGTGTTGCGCTAATGGAAGACCTGATGAGTTTCTTCACCAATATCGACTGGTACGAAATCTGGCTCGCCACTGGCGACACCCTGATGATGCTTGGCGGTTCTCTGTTGTTTACCGTGTTGCTCGGCCTGCCGCTGGGTGTATTGCTGTTCCTGTGCAGCCCGCGTCAGTTGCTCGAAGCCAAAGGCGTGTACGCGCTGCTGTCGCTGGTGGTGAACATCCTGCGTTCGCTGCCGTTCATTATTCTGTTGATCGTGATGATTCCGTTCACCGTGCTGATCACCGGCACCTCGCTGGGCGTGGCCGGTGCGATTCCGCCGCTGGTGGTGGGTGCGACGCCGTTCTTTGCGCGGCTGGTGGAAACCGCCCTGCGTGAAGTCGATCGCGGCATCATCGAAGCAACCCAGTCGATGGGCGCGACCACTCGCCAGATCATCATGAACGCCTTGCTGCCGGAGGCTCGTCCGGGCATCTTCGCGGCAATTACGGTGACGGCGATTACACTGGTTTCCTACACGGCGATGGCCGGTGTGGTCGGCGCCGGTGGCCTGGGTGACCTGGCGATCCGTTTCGGCTACCAGCGGTTCCAGACCGACGTGATGATCGTGACCGTGGTGCTGCTGCTGATTCTGGTGCAAGTGCTGCAAATGGTCGGCGACCGACTGGTTGTGCACTTCTCGCGCAAATAACCGGTTTTGTAATGACATGAGCCGGCCATTCGCTGGCAGGCGCCAGACGGGCGCCGTAAAAAGGAGTTAGCTGAATGAAAAAACTGATCGTTGCCCTGGCTGCCGTTGCAGCATTCTCGGCCCACGCCGACGAAACCCTGACCGTCGCCGCCACCCCGGTGCCGCACGCGGAAATCCTCGAGTTCGTGAAGCCGGTGCTGGCCAAAGAAGGCGTGGATCTGAAGGTCAAGGTCTTCACTGACTACGTTCAGCCGAACGTCCAGGTGGCCGAGAAGCGTCTGGACGCCAACTTCTTCCAGCACCAGCCGTACCTCGATGAGTTCAACAAGGCCAAAGGCACCAGCCTGGTGTCCGTGACGGGTGTGCACCTGGAACCGCTGGGCGCCTACTCCAGCAAGTTCAAGAAAATCGAAGAGCTGCCAAGCGGCGCCAACGTGGTGATCCCGAACGACGCCACCAACGGCGGCCGTGCACTGTTGCTGCTGGCCAAGGCTGGCGTGATCACCCTGAAGGATCCGAGCAACATCCTGTCGACCGTCAAGGACATCGCCCAGAACCCGAAAGACCTGAAGATCCGTGAGCTGGAAGCCGCAACCATTCCGCGCGTGCTGACCCAGGTCGACCTGGCGCTGATCAACACCAACTACGCGCTGGAAGCCAAGCTCGATCCGTCCAAGGACGCGCTGGTCATCGAAGGCAGCGACTCGCCTTACGTAAACATCCTGGTGTCCCGCGCGGACAACAAGGACAGCGACGCCATGAAGAAACTGGCCGCCGCCCTGCACAGCCCGGAAGTGAAGAAATTCATTACCGAGAAATACAAAGGCGCGGTGTTGCCGGCGTTCTGATCTGATCGTGCCCACGCAGAGCGTGGGAACGATCTAAACGAAAAGGGGACGCCCATGGCGTCCCCTTTTTTGTGCGTTCAGTTTTTACTTGCGGCTCAACATCACCGGCAACTGCGCAACCAGCTTGGCGTTGTTCAGCGGCGCCCGAATAAACCCGCGCTGCGTCCCGTCCGGCCCGATCACCGCCAGGTTGCCGCTGTGATCCACCGTGTAGTTCGGCTTGCTGGTGTCGGCCGGGATGAACGGAATGCTCACCGCGTTCGCCACTTTTTGCAGTTCGTCGATCGACTTCGGCGTCAGGCCGATGAACTGCGGATCGAAGTAGCCCAGGTACTGCTTCAACTGCGCAGGGTTGTCGCGGTTCGGGTCGACGCTGACCAGCACGATCTGCAATTTATCTAGCGCATCCTTCGGCAGTTCGCTCTTGATCTGGCGCAGCTGGGCGAGGGTGGTCGGGCAGATGTCCGGGCAGAAGGTGTAGCCGAAGAACAGCAGGCTCCACTTGCCCTTGAGCTCGTTGACCGTGACCGGTTGGCCGTCCTGATTGGTCATCGTCACGTCCGGCAGGTTGCGGCTCTGCGGCAGCAGGATGATGCCGGCGTCGATCAGCGCGGTCGGGTCGCCCTGGCCCTTGCCGCTCAGCACTTTGTTGACGGTCAGGCCGAGGATCAGCGCGATCACGGCGACGAGGATGAAGACGGTTTTCTGGGTTCGAGTCATAGGTTCAACAGTAAGTAGTGGTCTACGAGCAGGGCGATGAACAGCAGAAACAAGTACCAGATAGAGTACTTGAAGGTGTTGATCGCCGCGTGCGGCCGAGTGCCACGGTACAGCACCACGGCCCATTGCAGAAACCGCGCGCCCAGACCGAGCGCACAGATCAGGTACAGCAAGCCGCTCATGTGGATCACGTACGGCAACAGGCTGACCGCCAGCAGAGCGAAGGTGTACAGCAGAATGTGCACCTTGGTGTAGTGCTCGCCATGGGTGACCGGCAGCATCGGAATGTCGGCCTTGGCGTATTCCTCCTTGCGATGGATCGCCAGCGCCCAGAAGTGCGGCGGGGTCCAGGCGAAGATGATCAGCACCAGCAGCAAGGGTTCGGCGCTGACATGGCCGGTGGCGGCAGTCCAGCCGAGCAGCGGTGGCGCGGCGCCGGCGAGGCCGCCGATGACGATGTTCTGCGGCGTCGCACGCTTGAGGAAACCGGTGTAGATCACCGCGTAGCCGAGCAGCGAGGCCAGGGTCAGCCACGCGGTCAGCGGGTTGGTGAAGGTCAGCAGCAAAGCCTGACCGAGCAGTGCCAGCACCAGCGCAAAGGTCAGTGCTCCTGTGGGCGAAACCCGGCCCTCGGCCAGCGGCCGTTTATGGGTGCGCGCCATGACCGCATCGATGCGCCGGTCCACCACATGATTGACCGCCGCCGCGCCGCCGGCACACAGCGCGATCCCCAGATTGCCGAACACCAGCACCGTCCACGGCACCCCGGCACGGGTCGCGAGGAACATGCCCACCAGCGAGGTGATCAGCATCAGCACCACGACTTTCGGTTTGGTCAGTTCCAGGTAATCACGCCACAGCGCCTGCGCCGGACGTTCGCCGATCAGAATCGCCATGGCGTCTCTCCTTTAATAGTGATGGGCGCCGCCGAGTGCTTACGCGGGCTGAGGCGCCAGCGCGCGATCATCGGCTGCCTGACCCGAACCAGGCTGGTCCGCGCGTGATAATTGACCAGCACCATGGTGAGCAGCAGCGCCGCACCGCCGGCGTTATGCGCCACGGCCACCGGCAGCGGCAGATGGAACAGCACGTTGCTGATGCCGAGGGTGATCTGCGCGGCGAGGGCGATCAGCACCAGCCCGGCCAGTCGGGTCATGCCCACCCCTTTCAGTTGCCAGGCCAGGCCGAGCAGGACGACCGTCACCAGCAACGCGCCAATGCGGTGGGTCAGGTGAATCGCGGTGCGGGCATCGCTGTCGAGTTGCCCGCCAAGGTAGTTCGGGCCGATGTGTTGGGTCAGGTGAAAGCCGTTGGCGAAATCCGCCGGCGGCAGCCATTGGCCGTGACAGGTCGGGAAGTCGATACAGGCCACGGCCGCATAGTTGGAACTGACCCAGCCGCCGAGAGCAATCTGGCCGATCACCAACAGCAATCCGGCAGTCGCCCAATATTGCAGACGCTTGGGCACGGTCAGCGCCGGCAGCACGCCGGACAGCCTCAAGGTCAGCAGAAACAGCAGGCTCAAGGTCGCGAAACCGCCGAGCAAATGCCCGGTCACCACTTGCGGCCAGAGCTTGAGCGTCACCGTCCACATGCCGAACGCCGCCTGGGCGAACACCACCGCCAGCAGGAACAGCGGCAGCTTCAGCGGTTGCCCTGGATGACGACGGTTGACCCAGGCGCGACCGGCCAGCACCGAGATCAGCAGGCCGAGGGTGCCGGCGAAGTAGCGGTGGATCATCTCGTTCCAGCCCTTGTGCGCTTCCACTGGCGAGTCCGGGTAATGCAGTTCGGCATGGGCCAGTTGGGCTTCGCTTTTCGGCACGCTGATGAACCCGTAGCAGCCCGGCCAGTCCGGGCAGCCGAGGCCGGCGTGGGTCAGGCGGGTGTAGGCGCCGAGCAGCACCACGATCAGTGCCAGCAGGGTGGCAAACAGCGCGAGGCGAAATCCAGGTTTGGCCATGACGATGCCCTTATCCGATGTTCGACAGTTTCAGCAGGTGGCGCAGGTCGTTGAGCAGATCCTTGCCCTTGACGCTCGGCTCGTAGCGCAGCACGAGGTTGCCGTGGGGATCGATGATCCACAGTTGCGGCGTGGCCTTGTCGCCCGTGGCTTTGCTGAAGGTGGCTGCGTCCAGCGGATAACGTTGCAGCTGCGGGTATTCGCGGGTCAGCTTGGCTTCGTACTCGGTGCCCAGTGGTTGCGCAGCGGCCAGGGCGTGACTGGCGCGCCCGGCTTCGCGGCCGAGGCCGATCTGGATCTGCCGCGCCAGGTACACCAGTTGCTGGCAGTCCACCGCGCAATCCTTCGGCGCGGTGACCAACATCTGCCAGCGCGTTTCGTCAGCCTGGATGCCGAGGTCGGCGCGGGTCTGGCCGTTGCCGATCAGTTCGCCGTGATAGCTGCGACCTTCCGGCACCCAGAACTGCAACTTGTACATGCCGGTGGCGAGGATCATCGGCCCGACCACGCCGAGCACGATCAGCAGCAGCTGGATGCGTCCGCGACGGCGACTGGCCGGGGCTTTTGCTTCAGACATGCTGGGTGGATTCATGGCCGCTCCCATGGTGTTTCTCCTTTGCGTTGTGCCAGCCGAGATAGAGGTAGAGACCGAGCAGGGCGGTGGCCATGGCGAACCACTGCACGGCGTAACCGAGGTGTTTTTCCGGGCCCATCGCGACCACCGGCCAGTCGGCCTGATAGATGGCGGGGCCGGGTTCGGCACGTAATTCGTAGGCGAAGCCGTCGCGTTCGAGGGTTTTCCACAGTTTTGCGGGATCGACGGCGGTGATGGTTTGCGGCCAGGTCTGGCTGTCCGGGTCGGCGTGCAGCTGGAAAGTGGCGCCGGGGGCGACGTACACCCAGGCATCGACATTCACGTCATCCGTCGGCGTGTTGAATTGCGGGGGCGTGCGCCGGTCCGGCCACGGCAGCCAGCCGCGATTGATCAGCAGCCACTGGCCGCTGCGTTGATCCTGAAACGGTTGCAGCAATTCGACGCCGACCTTGCCGTTGCGCTGACGGTTGTCCAGCAACAGGCTGTGGGCGGCATCGAACCGGCCGTGCAGATGCACCCGGCGGAAGGCCGGTTCGGCGCTGTGCAGCAACTCGGTGCTGGCCATCGGTTCGGCGGCGCGGCGCTCGGCGTAGCTGGTGAGCAGGGCAGTTTTCTCCGCGCCCCGGCCCAGTTGCCAGAAGCCCAGCGACATCAGCAACGGCAGCAGCAGGCCGACCACCAGGGTCGGCACCACGCCCGGCCGGAAGCGCTTCATGGCCGTGCCAGAAAATCAGTGAGCGTGATCGCTATACTCAACTGCATCGCTTGTTCCCCCGGAGTTCTTTCCATGCTCAAAGCAGCCATCGTCCTGATGCTGATTGCCACGGTGGTCAGCCTGTTCAGCGGCCTGTTTTTCCTGGTCAAGGACGACAGCAGCTCGAATCGGCTGGTAATCGCCTTGAGTGTTCGGGTGACGTTGGCCGCCGTCACCGTCGGCCTGATCGCCTGGGGTTTCTACAGCGGCCAACTGGTGTCGCACGCGCCTTGGTGAGCGGATCCTCAGAGCACATACACGAAGATGAACAAGCCGATCCACACCACATCGACGAAGTGCCAGTACCAGCTCGCCGCTTCAAAGCCGAACTGATGTTCGTTGTCGAAGTGGCCCTTCATGATGCGCATCAGCATCACGAACAGAATGATCGTGCCGATGGTTACGTGGGCGCCGTGGAAACCGGTGAGCATGAAGAACGTCGCGCCGTAGATGCCCGAGCCGAGGGTCAATCCCAGTTCCTGATAGGCGTGGATGTACTCTTCGGCCTGGAAGCCGAGGAACGCGCAGCCCAGCAGCACGGTGATCGCCAGCCACAGTTTCAGCGCGCCGCGATGACCTTTCTTCAGCGCGTGGTGGGCGATGGTGATGGTCACGCTGGAACTCACCAGCAGGATGGTGTTGATCAGCGGCAGGCCCCAAGGGCTGATGACTTCCTTGGGCGGCGGGAACAGTTTCGGATCCGGCGTGTGCAGCAGCGGCCAGGTGAACTGGAAATTCGGCCAGAGCATGTGCGCGATGCCTTTGGTGCCTTCACCGCCCAGCGCCGGGCCGGAGATGTGCCGCACATAGAACAGCGCGCCGAAGAAGGCGATAAAAAACATCACCTCGGAGAAGATGAACCAGCTCATGCCCCAGCGGAACGAGCGGTCCAGCTGCGCGCTGTACAACCCCGCGCGGCTTTCCTTGATCACCGTGCCGAACCAGCCGAAGAGCATGTACGCCAGCAACAGTCCGCCGACGAAAAAGATCAGCGGGCCGTGGGACTCCGGACGCGCCGCCTTCAGATCGTTGAACCAGGTCGCCAGGCCGTACACGGTGACCAACATCCCCACCGTGGCGACGATCGGCCACTTGCTCTGGGCCGGGACGTAATAGTGCTCATGAGTTGCCATTTATTGTTCTCCTTATCGGGCACGCTTAACCGCCAGTGTTTGCAGCCACCGGAGGATGTCGGGCGGTGATATCGAACAGCGTGTAGGACAGCGTCAGGTGCTTCACGTCCTTGGGCATGTCGCGGTCAACGATGAAACGCACCGGCATCTCGATCTGCTGACCGGGCTGCAGCACCTGCTGGGTAAAACAAAAGCATTCGGTCTTGTGGAAGTACGCGGCCGCATTGCTCGGCGCGATGCTCGGCACCGCTTGCGCGCTCATCGGCTTGTCGGTGGGGTTGCGGGCGATGAAGATCATCTCGTTCACCGCGCCGGGGTTGGCCGTCAGTTCGTCATGCTTGGGGTAGAAATCCCACGGCATGTCGGCGGTGTTGGTCGACAGAAACTGCACCCGCACCTGCCGCGAGGCATCGACGGTCTGCTCGCCCTCGTACTGCCCGGCGGTCTTGCCGTTGATGCCGAACGCCTTGCACATCACGTCGTAGATCGGCACCAGGGCAAAACCGAAGACGAACATCGCCACCACCACGCCGATCAGTCGGGTGACCAGCTTCTTCATCGAGATCGAGTCAGCCATGGCGGCGGCCCTCAACGGCTACAGGGTTCATTTCACTTCCGGCGGCGTGGTGAAGGTGTGATACGGCGCCGGTGACGGCACGCTCCATTCCAGACCTTCGGCACCATCCCACGGTTTGGCCGGAGCCGGCTCGCCGCCGCGGATGGTCTTGATCACGATGAACAGGAAGAAGATCTGCGTGGCACCGAACATGAACGCGCCGATCGACGACACCATGTTGAAGTCGGCGAACTGCAGGTTGTAGTCCGGAATCCGCCGGGGCATGCCCGCCAGGCCCACGAAGTGCATCGGGAAAAAGGTCAGGTTCATGCCGACGAAGGACAGCCAGAAGTGCAATTTGCCCAGGGTTTCGTCGTACATATGACCGGTCCATTTCGGCAGCCAGTAATAGGCCGACGCGAAGATCCCGAAGATCGCCCCCGGCACCAATACGTAGTGGAAGTGCGCGACCACGAAGTAGGTGTCCTGGTACTGGAAGTCCGCCGGGGCGATGGCCAGCATCAGCCCGGAGAAACCGCCGATGGAGAACAGGATCACGAACGCCACGGCAAACAGCATCGGTGTCTCGAAGGTCATCGAGCCTTGCCACATGGTGCTGGCCCAGTTGAACACCTTCACCCCGGTCGGCACCGCGATCAGCATCGTCGCGTACATGAAGAACAGCTCGCCCACCAGCGGGATGCCTACCACGAACATGTGGTGCGCCCAGACGATGAACGACAGGAACGCGATGCTCGCCGTGGCGTAGACCATCGAGGTGTAGCCGAACAGCGGCTTGCGCGAGAAGGTCGGGATGATCTGGCTGACGGCACCGAAGGCCGGCAGGATCATGATGTACACCTCGGGGTGGCCGAAGAACCAGAACACATGCTGGAACAGCACCGGATCACCGCCGCCGGCGGCGCTGAAGAAGCTGGTGCCGAAGTGGATGTCCATCAGCATCATCGTCACGCACCCTGCCAGCACCGGCATCACCGCGATCAGCAGGAACGCGGTGATCAGCCAGGTCCAGACGAACAGCGGCATTTTCATCAGGGTCATGCCGGGGGCGCGCAGGTTGAGGATGGTGGCGATCACGTTGATCGCGCCCATGATCGAACTGATCCCCATCAGGTGGATGGCGAAAATGAAGAACGTCACGCTTTCCGGCGCATAGGTGGTGGACAGCGGTGCGTAGAACGTCCAGCCGAAGTTCGGCCCGCCACCGGCGGTGAACAGGGTCGAGACCAGCAGCAGGAACGCCGCCGGCAGCAGCCAGAAGCTGAAGTTGTTCATCCGCGGCAGGGCCATGTCGGGCGCGCCGACCATCAACGGGATCATCCAGTTGGCGAGGCCGACGAACGCCGGCATCACCGCACCGAACACCATCACCAGGCCGTGCATGGTGGTCATCTGGTTGAAGAATTCCGGCTGGACGATCTGCAGGCCGGGCTGGAACAGCTCGGCGCGGATCACCATGGCAAACGAGCCGCCGAGCAGGAACATGCAGAACGCAAACCACAGGTACAGCGTGCCGATGTCCTTGTGGTTGGTGGTCAGCACCCAGCGCATCAGGCCTTTGGCGGGGCCGTGGGCGTGGTCGGCATGACCGTGGTCATCGATGACAGCGCTCATGGCCGGTCTCCTTCAAGTGAGTGGACTGGGCAGGCCGGTGCGCAGGGCTCCGACCGGTTCACGTAGTACGCAATAGACCGGCTCATTTGCTTTCCGCCTGTTTCAGCTCCAGCACTTCTTTTGGCGTGACCATGTCGCCCTTGTTGTTGCCCCAGGCGTTACGTTCGTAGGTCACGACCGCTGCGATATCGACTTCCGACAGTTGCTTGCCGAACGCCGCCATGGCGGTGCCGGGCTTGCCGTGGAAGACAATGCTCAGGTGCGCGTCTTTCGGGCCGGTGGCGATTTTCGAGCCCTTGAGGGCCGGGAACATTGGCGGCAGGCCCTGACCTTCGGCCTGGTGACAGGCGACGCAGGTGGTGTGGTAAACCTTGTCGCCACGCTCCTTGAGCTCGTCCAGCGTCCATTCCTTGCTGGTCAGCTCTTTGAGCTGCAACGCTTCGGCCTTGCGCTCGGCGAGCCATTTTTCGTAGTCGGCCTTCTCTTTGACCTCGACCACGATCGGCATGAAGCCGTGATCCTTGCCGCACAGTTCGGCGCACTGGCCACGGTAGAGGCCGGGTTTGTCGATACGGGTCCAGGCTTCGTTGACGAACCCGGGGATCGCATCGCGCTTGACCGCGAAGGCCGGCACCCACCAGGAGTGGATCACGTCGGCGGAGGTCACGAGGAAGCGCACCTTGGCGCCGGTCGGCAGCACCAGCGGCTTGTCGACCTCGAGCAGGTAATGCTCGCCCTTGGCTTCCTTGTTGTGGATCTGCTCGGCGGGGGTGGCCAGGTTGCTGAAGAACTCGACGTCCTGGCCCAGGTATTTGTAGTGCCACTTCCACTGATAGCCGGTGATCTGGATGTCGATATCCGGCTCACTGGTGTCGTACATCTTGATCAGGGTCGCGGTCGCCGGAACGGCCATCGCCACCAGGATCAGCAGCGGGACGACGGTCCAGAGAATTTCGACGGTGGTGCTTTCGTGGAATTTTGCGGCGACCTGCCCGGTGGAACGGCGGTGCACCATCATCGACCAGAACATGGCGCCGAAGACGATGATCCCGATCACCACACAGATCCAGAAAATGGTCATGTGCAGGTCGAATACTGCGTGACTGATTTCAGTCGCTCCAGGCGCCATATTCACAGTCCAGGCCGCGTTGGCCGGGCTGAAAATCGACCACAACAGGAGGCCCATCCAGACGTGTGGATGTCGCATCATTGCGGGTTCCCCTTATCGTTCTTGTTATCCCGCCGGCTTTCACCAGAGGCAAGGGAGCGGCTGCATCAGACTACGAACTTGAATCGCCGGGCCTTGCTGCGTGGGCAGTCGGGCGTCATCAGCTAACTCCATTCAATGGCGAGTATAGACAGCGGCTGGAAAATGCAATGTGCGCACGTAAATCGAATGAAACAGCTGGCACTTGCGTTCCAGGGCACGAATGGAGAAGGATGCAGACGAGTGGTGGCAAACCGATATAACGCCGGTGCATCAAGGATGAAATAATTATGACAAATGCGTCTTAGCATTTTTCGTAAGCCAGCTAAGTTATGTCTTCCCTATTTCATTGCCTTGTTTCCTGGAGTTTTCATGAACACCGCCGCATTGCGCGAGCAGATCCACATAGCCCGACAACACGAGATTGAAACCGGAAAGCTGACCCGTCAGCTGGAAGCCCAACTGCAACACCTGCACCCGGCGATCCAGTTGCCGGAAACCGACGCCAACGGCGTGCTGACGCGTTTTGTCGCCGCCTACATCGACGAAGTGCCAGACCTGCTGGATGCAGCCAATGAAGTCGCCAGGGAAGCGGGAATCGAATCGCAGATCAAACCGGTGCTGAGAATCGCCGAGCAGTACTTCATCCAGCCGCCCGTGGGCCTGGACAGTCTGCTGGACGAAGCCTATCTGGCGCACCGTTTTGTCGAAGAGGTCAACGACCTGTACATCAAGCATTTCGGCCAGCCACTGATCCCCTTGGACATGACGGTCGCCAATCTGATTGCTCACCAGTTGATCGGTGAGGAATTTGCCAACCAACTCGACGAAGTGGTGCATCACGCGGTGGACAGCATGCTCGACGATGACAGCTTTGCGCTGGAGTCGGTGGAAGCCTACCGCGAGAAACTCAGCAGCCCGGACACCGGTGCGGCGTGGAAACGCTGGCCGTGCATGAGTCGCCGTCTGGGCGTGGGCCTGGAGCTGGATCAGCCTGCGGCTTGATCTGTGCGCAAACGATTGGGGGAACAGATTGCTCTGTTCCCCCAATGTTCTCAGCCTGCCGCGCCGATCCCGGTGGTGGTGCGGATCCGCCCCTCAAGCCGTCGCTTCAACCCGCGCGACTCGATCAACAGTTTCGCGCCCTTGGCCGCATTCGCCCGGCCCCACTCTTCGAGCAGTTCCAGACACGAATGGTCGATGTAGCTCAGATGGTTGAGTGGCACGTGCACTGTCGTGCCCGGCGGAATGCTGCCCAGCACCTGAGTCAGTGCCGGCACTTTGAGGAACGTCGCCGCGCCCACCAGACGCAACTCCATTTCCCCGTCCTGCGGCAGATCGATCAGGCTGATTTTCAGGCGCGAGGCCTTGAACGCCAGTTTCAGCAGGGTCAGCCCGAAACCGATCAGCACGCCGGTCAGAAGGTCGGTGAAGATGATCGCCAGCGCTGTGGCGGCGTAGGTGAACATCGGCATCCGGCCGTAACGCCCCAGACCACGGAACGCCTTGAGATCCACCAGTTTGAAACCGGTGTAGACCAGAACGCCGGCCAGACTCGCCACCGGAATGCTCTGCAACACGCTCGACAGCAACAACACGAACGCCAGCAGCCACAGGCCATGGAAAATCGTCGAGTAACGCGTGGTGGCGCCGGCCTGGACGTTGGCCGAACTGCGCACGATCACCCCGGTCATCGGCAGTGCGCCGACCAGACCACAGAGCATGTTGCCGACGCCCTGCGCCGACAGCTCACGGTCGAAATCCGAACGCGGGCCGCTGTGCATGCGATCCACCGCAGCGGCGGACAGCAGGGTTTCGGCACTGGCGATGAAGGCCACGGCGAACGCGGCAATCAGCAGCGTCGGGTCGGCCAGACTCAACAGATCCGCCGGTTTCAGCCAGTCGATGGCTTCGGCCAGATTCGCCGGCACTTCAACCCGCTTCACTGGCAGCGCCAGCAAAAGGCTGGCACCGGTTGCCAGCCCGACACCGAGCAGCGCGCCGGGAATGAAGCGCAGCGAATGCGGGCGGAATTTCTCCCACAGCCACATCACCGCGATGGTCGACAGCCCGAGCAGCCCGGCCTGCCAGCCAAACGACGGCAAGGCCTGCGCCACCGCGCCGGGGAATGCCGTGAGGTTGTCGAGACCTGAAGGTTTCGGTGACGCATCGAGCATCACATGCACCTGTGAGAGCACGATCAACACACCAATACCGGCAAGCATGCCGTACACCACCGCTGGCGCCGTGACCCGGAACCAGCAACCGAGCTTCAGGCGTCCCGCTACCAGTTGCAGAAATCCGGCGAGCAGCAGGATCGGCCCGAGCATCTCGATGCCGTGCTGGCGCACCAGCTCGAACACCAGCACCGCCAGACCCGCCGCCGGCCCGCTGACCTGCAACGGCGAACCCGCCAGCCAGCCCACCACCAGACCGCCGATGATCCCGGTGATCAGGCCTTTGGCCGGCGGCAGCCCTGACGCAATCGCAATGCCCATGCACAGCGGCAGAGCGACCAGAAACACAACCACTGAAGCCAGCAACTCCCGTGGCAACACAGCTTTCAATTGAGCCGCACGCATGGCGATTCTCCCGAAGTTTTCTTCAGGCGTGGCAAGGCCTGGCCGCGGATACAGCGGCCGGCGTCAAACCACACGGATTTTTAGGAGGATTCAGAAGCGCGCTTTGGGCGTCGCCACCGGGATCGGATGGCTGCCGTCGAGCGGCAGGAAGCAACCCTGATCCGCGTCGTAAGCTTTGATTTCGCTGGTTTCGATGTTGTAGACCCAGCCATGGATGAACAGATGACCGTTCGCCATGCGCGAGGCTACCGAAGGATGGGTACGCAAGTGCTGCAGTTGGGCGATGACGTTTTCCTCGGTGAGGATCGGCATGCTTTCTGTTTCGTCGGTGCAGTTGCAGTTGTCATGCACCATGGTTTTTGCGACTTCGGCGTGGCGCAGCCAGGCTTTGACCGTCGGCATCTTTTCCAGGCTGTCCGGATTGAGTACCGCACGCATGGCGCCGCAGTCGGAGTGGCCGCAAATGATGATGTGCTGCACGCCGAGGGCCAGTACCGCGTATTCGATGGCGGTGGAAACGCCGCCGTTCATCTGGCCGTAGGGTGGTACGACGTTGCCGACGTTACGGGTCACGAACAGATCGCCGGGCGAGCTCTGGGTGATCAGTTCGGGCACGATGCGCGAATCGGCGCAGGTGATGAACATCGCCCGTGGCGACTGGGCCGTGGCGAGTTTTTTGAAGAGTTCTTCCTGCTGCGGAAAGACCTCATGATGAAAATGCAAAAAGCCGTCAACGATATGCTTCAACGCTGCATCGGCGGATTCCGCCACAGGGGCGGCTTGCGCCGACGCAGCCAACGGCTGTTTATCCTTGTCACTCATGATTCATCCTCATTGGCGGATTCGGGGAGTCGTTCCCGTGTATTCCGGTGTGAAGCCAGTGGCTGTTTAGAACATCCGAGTCATCCCGACCCGTCAGTCACTCGATGAACAAGGTAACCGCCGAAACTTAACTCAAACTGAATCAAGCGCTCTAGAACGTGTGTTCCAGGTCACAAAAAACGTGACCGGCGTAAACCGGACCTGGCATTCCTCCCTCTCAATCAGAGGGCCAATAGTTTCTAAATCAGCGCCATCTGGCGACCCGGCGGACAGAAGGCCGTGCAATCGAGGTTGAAGCCTTCGCGGTGATTGAGCCCCAGGCGTTTCAGCGCTTTGGCGAAGCGCTGGGCAAGCAGGTCGGCAAACGGCCCTTCACCGCGCATTCGCGCGCCAAAACGGCTGTCGTACAGCTCGCCGCCACGGCTCTGGCGGATCAGGCTCAAGACATGGGCGGCGCGTTGCGGGTAGTGCGCCTCAAGCCATTCCTCGAACAGCGGCGCCACCTCCAGGGGCAGGCGCAGCATCATGTAGGCCGCGCTCTGGGCACCGGCCGCGTGGGCTTCGGTCAGCAGGCTTTCGATCTCGCTGTCATTGATCATCGGAATCATCGGCGAACACAGCACCCCCACCGGAATCCCCGCCTCGCGCATCACCCGGATCGCCCGCAACCGCGCCTTGGGCGCAGCGGCGCGGGGTTCGAGGATGCGTTTGAGCTCGTCGTCCAGGGTGGTCAGGCTGATCATCACCGCCACCAGCCGCTGTTGTGCCAGTTCGGTGAGCAGGTCGAGGTCGCGCAGGATCAGCGAGCCCTTGGTGACGATGGTCACCGGATGCCGGTAGCGCAGCAGTACCTCGAGGGTCTGGCGGGTGATCCGGTGTTCGCGTTCGATCGGCTGGTAGGGATCGGTGTTGGAGCCAAGGTTGATCGGCGCGCATTGATAGCCTTTTTTCCCCAGCTGCTCTTCCAGCACCTGGGCGGCGTTGGTCTTGGCGATCAGCTTCGTTTCGAAATCCAGCCCCGGCGACATGTCCCAATAGGCGTGGCTGGGCCGTGCATAGCAATAGATGCAGCCATGCTCGCAGCCGCGATAGGGATTGATCGAGCGGTCGAAGGGCAGGTCCGGCGAAGTGTTGCGGGTAATGATGGTCTTCGCGGTTTCGAAACTGACTTCGGTGCCCTGGGTCAGTGGCACTTCCTGATACCAGCCGTCGTCCTCGGCCACCGAGCGACTTGGTGCGAAGCGGTTGTGCGGGTTGGTGGCGGTGCCGCGACCGCGCGGGGGCAAGGGGCTGGTCATCACGGGTGTCCTTGGTCTGTACATGCATACAGTATCTGCAAGGTGGCGGATGATCCACTACCGTTCAGCCGTCCATCAATAAATCCCGCGGTTAGTTATAAGTTTGTTTAGCGGTAAAGTTGCAGTTGTGCAAATTGAAGAAACATAAGTTGGCTGTTCGTTTACTGTTCAAGTTCGTAGTATCCACTCCGCTTCACAACACTTGACTGTATAAATGGCAAAAGGATTTGATGATGTCTTTTTTTAATTCGCGCGGTATTTTTCTGCAACTGATGCAGCCCGGCCCATCGGAGCCCAATACGTTGGTTTCCATGCAACTGGCGCGTAAGGAACTGGGCTGGGATGCCGAGGCCGGCGTGCAGACCGAAATGCTGGTTGACCCGATTTTTGTCACCGCGACCTCCCGGGATGGCGGCCATACCTTCAGCATCGGCCGTCTGGAGCACGATGTGGATCGTGACGGTGAAATCGGCGAGCAGGATCGAGCCAAGCTGGTTGCCCTGGCCAAGGCCTATGCCAGTATTACCAATCCGTAACAGCGATTGAATGAATAACCCCTGCATGATTAATCATGCAGGGGTTATTGCGCTTAGTTGTGGCTGGTTACTTGCCCAAGGTCACCGGCCGAAGTTGTAGTCATATCGTCGGTGCGTAACTTGGCAACCTCTTTCGCGGTGACAGGGGATGCCTTGTTACCCCAACTTCCACGAATAAAGCTCACGACATCCGCCACTTCCTGATCCGACAGACGCCAGGCGAAACCGGGCATGGTGAAGGTGGACGGCGCCGTGTGCGTCGCAGGCAGGGTGCCGCCCTTGAGCACGATGTGGATCAGCGAGGTCGGGTCTTCCGATTGCAGCACCGGATTGCCCGCCAACGCCGGGAACACACGGGTGTAGCCATGGCCGTCGGTGCGGTGGCAGGCGGCGCAGTTATCGATGTACACCGAGGCGCCACGTTGACTGTCATCGCCGTTCCACAAAGCCTTGGCGGTTTTCGCGTCGTACTGATGCGGCTGATCGGCCGGATCATTGGCCGGCAGCGATTTCAGGTAACGGGCAATCGCGGTCAGGTCAGCGTCGGTCATGTACTGCATGCTGTGGGTGACCACATCGCTCATGCCGCCGAACACCGCGCTGCGGTCGCTGCGACCGGTCTTGAGGAACTGCACCAGTTGCTCTTCGCTCCAGCTGCCGAGACCGTCCTTGTGGTCGCCGCGCAGACTTTTGGCGATCCAGCCTTCCAGCGGCGCACTGCCTGACAGAAAACTGCTGCCTTCGGCTGCGCTCAGGGATTTTTCCTGCATGGTCAGGGCCCGTGGCGTATGGCAGGCGCCGCAATGTCCGAGGCCTTCTACCAGATACGCCCCACGGCTGACGACGGCATCGTCCGACGCGGGTTTGTAGTCCTCGACCTTCGGCGCGAACAGCCAGCGCCAGCCTGTCAGCGGCCAGCGCATGCTCAATGGCCACGGGATGTCACTGGCCTTGTTCTCCTGCGCCACCGGTTCCACGCCGTGCATGAAGTAGGCATAGAGCGCCTGCATGTCGGTTTCGCTGACGCGGGCGTAGGACGGGTACGGCATCGCCGGGTACAAGGTACTGCCATTTTTGGCCACGCCATGACGCACGGCCTGGTCGAAGTCCTCGAAGCTGTAGTCACCGACCCCGGTTTTGTCCGGGGTGATGTTGGTCGAGTAGATCGTGCCGATCGGGGTTTGCATCGGCAGGCCGCCGGCGAACGGCTTGCCGTCCTTGGCGGTGTGGCAGGCCACGCAGTCACCGGCACGGGCGAGGTATTCGCCTTGCTTGATCAAGGATTGATCAACTTCGGCGCCATGAACGGCAACGCTGCCGAGCAGCGCCAGGGTCGCGATAACGAGAGTCTTCATGGTCATCGCTCCTTAAGCCTGAACCAGCGGGCCGGGGTTTTTCAGGTATTGCTCGCGGATCGCTTTCGCCGACCAGTAGGTCAGCGCAGCGACCAGGCCGGTCGGGTTGTAACCCAGGCCTTGCGGGAATGCCGAGGCGCCCGGAACGAACACGTTGTGCACATCCCAGCTCTGCAGATAGCGGTTCAGCGCGCTGGTCTTCGGATCGGTGCCCATGATCGCGCCACCGTTGAGGTGGGTGGTCTGGTACGACGCGGTGTTGAAGTGGTCGCCGACTTTCTTGCCGATCACGGCGATGGCTTTCGGGCCCATGGCCTCGGCGATCTTGCCCATTTTTTCGACCATGAAGCGGTTCATCTTGATGTCGTTTTCCTGCCAGTCGAACGTCATCCGCAGCAGCGGCATGCCGTAGGCATCGCGGTACACCGGATCCAGATCGAGGTAGTTGCCACGGTAGGACTGATGCGCGCCGTGGGCGTCCATCGACACCTGATGGGTGTAGTAATCGGCGGTCGCGCGTTTCCACGCACTGCCCCAGGCCGGCGTGCCCGGCGGGTTGGAGGTGCCGGCGATCGGTCGGCTGCCGGCCTGGTTGACCCACATCGGCGAGCCACCGACGAAGCCATGCGGTCCGTGATCGAAGTTGTCGGCGTTGAAATCATCCACCGCCACACCGTTGCCGCCGGCACCGATGAAGTTGTTGGTGTGGGTGTCCTTGTCGAAGAACGCCTTGATGGTGGCCATGTTCTGGTAGGCGAAGTTGCGCCCGACCACGCCTTCACCGCTGATCGGGTCGTAGGGTTTGCCGATGCCGGAGAGCAGCATCAGGCGCACGTTGTGCAACTGGAACGCGCCGAGAATGACCAGATCCGCCGGCTGCTCGATCTCGCGACCCTGGCCGTCGATGTAGGTGACGCCGGTGGCTTTGGTTTTCGTGCTGTCGAGATTGACCCGCAGTACGTGGGCGTTGGGCCGCAGTTCGAAATTCGGCAGCGGTTTCAGGGCCGGCAGAATGTTCACGTTCGGCGACGCCTTGGAGTACATGTAGCAAACGTAACCGCTGCAGAACCCGCAGAAGTTGCACGGGCCCATTTGTGCGCCGTAGGGGTTGGTGTACGGCCCCGAAGTATTCGCGGAAGGCAGGTTGTAGGGTTTGTAACCGACCTCCGTGGCTGCTTTGCCGAACAGCTGTGCGGAAACCGTATTCTTCTGTGCTTCCAGCGGAAACGGGTTCGAACGATCGGGTGCGTACGGGTTGCCGCCCTTGCCCTGGCCGACCAGTTGGCCTTTCACGGTCCACGCCTGGCCGGAGGTGCCGAAGACTTTTTCGGCGAAGTCGAAGAACGGTTCCAGCTCTTCATAGTTGACGCCGAAGTCCTGGATAGTCATGTCCTTGGGGATGAAGCTTTTGCCGTAGCGCTCTTCATAGTGGCTGCGCATGCGCAGTTCGATCGGGTCGACCCGAAAGTGCACGCCCGACCAGTGCAGCCCGGCGCCGCCCACGCCATTGCCCGGCAGGAACGCGCCCAATTGGCGATTTGGCAGGGCGATATCGTTGACGCTGTGGCGGATGGTGACGGTTTCCCTGGAAACGTCCTGGAAGAGTTTTTTGCGCACGCTGTAGGTGAGTTCGTCGATCACCTGGGGATAGTTGCCGTCGGGGTAGGTGTCCTGCATCGGCCCGCGCTCCAGCGCCAGCACGTTCAGTCCGGCTTCGGTCAGTTCCTTGGCCATGATCGCGCCTGTCCAGCCGAAACCGACGATCACTGCGTCGACCTTCTTCATTACCGTTGCCATGCTCACGCCCTCTCGCCGCGAATCGAAACTGCCGGGAAGGGGTACTGCTCGTTGCGTTCCACCCAATCCATGAAGTCGGCGCGGGCGCCGGGGAAGCCGATCATGGTCCAGCCGACCATGCCTTTATTGCCGCCGTGGATCGGATCGCAGAAGAACCCTTCCTTGGTGTTTTGCAGCAAAAGACTGAAGAAAATCTTCGCCGGAACGCTGTCGAATTGCGGTTTCCCGGCTTCCAGCTGTTTGAGCAGATCGTCTCGGGTAGCGCTGTCTTGCTCGGCAAATGTTTTACCGTTGAGGGATTTTGCCCACTGATCCGTGGCGGCGATGCCGAGGCGATAGATCTCTTTGGGCACCAGTTTGCTCTGCCAGCCCATCTCCGGCGCGGCATCGGCATTGAACGGGCCCTGCATGTACCAAAGGGCGCCGGCGGCGTACGGGGTGTTCATCTGACGGTCGATGTATTCCGGCACGCCAGCTTCGAGTGCACCTGGGCCTTGCGCATCGTTGGGGATCAACTGCGCGACGGCGGCATTGATGAACGCCCACTCTTCGGCAGTGAAGTAGCTTGGCTGATAAGGGCTGGCTGCAACGCCGGCCTGTTTCGCCGGGGCTGTGGCAGGCGTGCTTTCGGGCGCGGCTTGCAGCACCGTGCTGCCGAGTCCGCTGCCGGCGAGGGTGACGACCGGTATCAGGGTCAGGGATTTGCGCAAAAACTCACGCCGCGGGTTGTCTCGATCTTCATCAGACATGGGGGTGCACCTCATCAGGCATTGATGGTTGTCAGCCGTTTCTGCGAACGACTCAAGAATTTTCTGGCTGCGACATGGCCGGAACGACCGGGAGCAAGGGGACGCGCCTGCAACATGATGTGACAAATGGTAGCAGGCTAAGCAACGAGATGAACCGATTCAGCCAAAAAAGACTGCTTATCGAACAAGGGAGCCGGGGTATTCACGATTCTTTTACGAGCGCCTCACAGGGATTTGACTGCGTGACCCGCAAGCTGCGGCCCTCACTGACGAAACTCACACGGTTGCCGTAAAGCATGTTCCTGACGCGTTTTTCTTCCGCATTCTGTTTGTCGCTGCTGGCCCTGATCTGCTGGATTCCAGCTCAGGCTGCGCAAATACCGCCTTCCCGTCCCGTCGAGTGGGCGCAACCGGTAGAGGTGCAATACAACCTGTTCCAGATGTCGCCCACGCTGTACCGCAGTGCACTTCCCGATGACGGTGCGGTACCGCTGCTGAACAACCTGAAGGTGGCCACGGTCATCAACTTCCTGCCGGAAGCGGATTCCAGCTGGCTGAAAGCGCCCGGTATCCATCAGGTGCAATTGCCCTATCGCACCAATCACGTGGACGACAGTGATGTGCTCAAGACCCTGCGTGCAATCCAGGCCGCCGAAGCCGACGGCCCGGTGTTGATGCACTGCAAGCACGGCTCCGATCGCACCGGCCTGATGGCGGCGATGTACCGGATCGTGGTGCAGGGCTGGAGCAAGGAAGACGCACTGAACGAAATGACCCAGGGCGGTTTTGGTGAGAGTGGGCACTTCCGGGACAGTGTGCGTTACGTGATGCAGGCTGATGTGGACAAGTTGCGCACCGCGCTGGCCAATGGCGATTGCAGTACCAGCGCGTTCGCCATGTGTTCGATGAAAAGCTGGTTTCAGACGGTCAATCTGAAGTGATCTGCCCGGCCTCCCCATCAACGAGGCCGGTAATCGGGCGGCCGACGAATGCTTCCACCGCGTCCAGCAGCGCACGCCCCGCCCCGGGTGCAAAGAACGTGGTGCGAAACTCGCGGCCGGTTTGCGCGTTGAACACCCAGTCGCGATTAAAGCGTTCGAACGGTTGTCGGCAATGATGGCGTTGACGGCCGGCAGCAGGTGCTCGGCGCGAATCGCTGGCCAGGGTGGCAGCGTCCAGTGTTGCAGGAGGGGATTGGTGTCGGGCATGGCAACTGCCTTCGAGGCGTGGCGCAAAGGGCCAGCCTACGAAGCAAGTGCGGGGGACAGGTGTTAAGCCAATACCACCTTCCACCGACGAATCGGGGAAGGTGTCGTGGTGGCTCAGTGCTGCTCGTCGGGCTTTTTCTTCAGCTTCGGATTCGGAAAGAACTGCACCGCCTGAACCGTCTTGTCCGGTGCCGGCTTGAGCGCGCTGGTGTTGACCCGCGTGCCCAGCTCTTTCGGCACCGACAGCCCTTGGGCATTGAGCGTGTCGCTGTAGCCGCACTCCACGCATTCGCGGTGCGGGACATCGTCCTCGCTCCACATCATCAGTTTGTCCGGCTCGCTGCACGCCGGGCAGACTGCCCCGGCGATAAAGCGTTTCTTGGTCTTCACGGGTGCCTCACTCATGCTGCCGCGTCCTCACTCAGGCCGCTGTGGCGCAAGAGTGCGTCAATCGACGGCTCACGGCCACGGAAGTCGACGAACAGCACCATCGGCTCCTGCGAGCCGCCGCGGGCCAGGATTGCCTCGCGGAAGGCGCGACCCGTGTCGGCATTCAGCACGCCGTCTTCTTCGAACTTCGAGAAGGCATCCGCCGACAGTACTTCCGCCCACTTGTAGCTGTAGTAACCCGCCGCGTAACCGCCGGCGAAGATGTGCGCGAAGCTGTTCGGGAAGCGGTTATAGGCCGGTGGACGCATCACCGAGACTTCGTTGCGCACGCCTTCGAGCACTTGCGCAACGCTGCGGCCGTCGCCGTGGGTAGCGTGCAGTTCGAAGTCGAACAGCGAGAACTCCAGCTGACGCACCATCATCAGGCCGGACTGGAAGTTCTTGGCTGCGAGCATTTTCTCCAGCAGATCCTGCGGCAGCGGCTCGCCGGTTTCGTAGTGGCCGGAGATCAGCGCCAGGCCTTCCGGTTCCCAGCACCAGTTTTCCATGAACTGGCTTGGCAACTCGACCGCGTCCCACGCCACGCCGTTGATGCCGGACACGCCGGCATGCTCGACGCGGGTCAGCAGGTGATGCAGGCCATGGCCGAATTCGTGGAACAGGGTGGTCACTTCATCGTGGGTCAGCAGCGCAGGTTTGCCGCTGTCGGCCGGGGTGAAGTTGCACACCAGGTTGGCCACCGGGCTTTGCAGCACGCCATCGACGGTGCGGCGACGGTCGCGGGCGCCGTCCATCCAGGCACCGCCACGCTTGTTGGCGCGGGCGTAGAGGTCAAAGAAGAAGCGGCCGACGTGCTGACCGTTTTCCTTGATTTCGAACAGGCGCACGTCCGGATGCCAGGTGTCGAAGCCTTTCAGTTCGGCGATTTCGATGCCGTACAGACGCTGGACGATAGCGAACAGCCCGCCCAGCACTTTGTCGATCGGGAAGTAGGCGCGCAGGGTTTCCTGGGCGACGCTGTAGCGTTGTTCACGGAGTTTTTCACCGTAGAAACCGCTGTCCCAGCTTTGCAGATCGGCGCAGCCCTGCTCGGCGGCGTATGCCTTGAGCTGCTGCAGATCCTGGGCGGCGAACGGTTTGCTGCGTTTGGCCAGGTCACGCAGGAAGCTCAGTACCTGATCGCTGGATTCAGCCATTTTGGTGGCCAGGCTCAGTTCGGAGAAGCTGGAGAAACCGAGCAGTTTGGCCAGTTCCTGACGCAGGTCGAGGATTTCGTCCATGACCGGGCCGTTGTCGTTCTGGCCGGCATTCGGGCCTTGATCCGACGCTCGGGTGCAGTAGGCGGCGTAGACTTCTTCACGCAGCGCGCGGTCCTGGGCGTAGGTCATCACCGCGTAGTAGCTCGGGAACTCCAGGGTGATCAGCCAGCCATCGAGGCCTTTGGCCTGTGCGGCGGCGGCCATTTGCGCCTTGGCCGAATCGGTCAGGCCGGCGAGGGCGGCTTCGTCGGTCAGGTGCTTGGTCCAGGCCTGAGTGGCGTCGAGCAACTGGTTGGAAAAGCGGCTGCCCAGCTCGGACAGCTTGCTCTGCACTTCGGCGTAACGCTTTTGTTCGGCTTCCGGCAGATCAATACCCGAAAGGCGGAAATCGCGCAGGGCGTGTTCCAGAATGGTTTTTTGCGCCACGTCGAAACCGGCGGCTTCGGGGCTGTTGGCCAGGGCTTCATAGGCCTGGAACAGTTCGCGGTTCTGGCCCATCTCGGTGGAGTAGGCGCTCAATGCCGGCAGGCACGACTCGTAGGCTTCACGCAGTTCGGCGCTGTTGCACACGGCATTGAGGTGGCTGACCGGGCTCCAGGCGGCGCCCAGGCGATCATTGAGTTCGTCCATCGCCAGCACCAGCCCGGCCCAGGTCGGGTTCTGGCCCTGGGTCTTGAGGATTTCGGCAATGGCGGCGCGGTTGTCGGCCAGGATGGTTTCGATGGCCGGCTGCACGTGTTCGGCACGGATCGCGGAGAACGGCGGCAGGTCGTAGGACTGCAGAAGAGGGTTGTTCACGCTCACGGTTGGCACCTTGGCTGGAAGAAACATGCGCCCATCTTAATTACAATCGACACCCACCGCAGCTATCGGCGACAGAGAGAGAACTAATCGTGTCCCTTCGCAAGTACCAGAATCACACCCCACGCCTGAGCCAAGGCGCTTTTGTCGACGGCTCGGCGGTGGTGATCGGCGACGTCGAAATCGGCGAAGACAGTTCCGTGTGGCCGCTGACCGTGATCCGCGGCGACATGCACCGCATCCGCATCGGTGCCCGCACCAGCGTGCAGGACGGCTGCGTGTTGCACATCACCCACGCCGGCCCGTTCAACCCGGACGGCTTCCCGCTGCTGATCGGCGATGACGTGACCATCGCTCACAAGGTCATGCTGCACGGCTGCACCGTCGGCAGCCGCGTGCTGATCGGCATGGGCAGCATCGTCATGGACGGCGCAGTGGTCGAGGACGACGTGATCATCGGCGCCGGCAGCCTGGTGCCGCCGGGCAAGCGCCTGGAAAGTGGCTTTCTGTACGTGGGCAGTCCGGTGAAACAGGTTCGCCCGCTGACCGACAAGGAAAACGCCTTTTTCACCTACAGCGCGGCGAACTACGTGAAGCTCAAGGACCTGCATCTGGCTGAAGGCTACGACCAACTCTGACTTTTCTCTCTACCGCCCGGGATTCTTCATGCATTACCAGACCGTACTGTTCGACCTCGACGGCACCCTCACCGACCCTCGTGAGGGCATCACCCGTTCCATCCAGTTCGCCTTGAGCAAACTCGGCATCGATGAGCCGGACCTGACCAAACTGGAACACTTCATCGGCCCGCCGCTGTTGCAGGCGTTCATGCAGTTTTATGGCTTCGACGAAGCCAAGGCCTGGGAAGCGGTGAATTTCTATCGCGAGCGCTTCAAGGTCACCGGCCTGTACGAGAATCGAGTGTTCGACGGTGTCACGCCGTTGCTGGAAACCCTGAGTGGCCAAGGCCGGCAGCTGTATATCGCGACGTCGAAGCCATGGGTGTTCGCTCGGGAAATCGCCCGGCACTTTGATTTCGCCAGACACTTCAAGGTGATCTACGGCAGCGAACTGGATGGCACTCGCACCAACAAGGTCGAGTTGATTGCCCACTTGATGGCCGAGGAAGGGCTGGATCCGGCCAGCACGCTGATGATCGGTGACCGCAAGCATGATCTGATCGGTGCTCGCAGCAACGGTCTGGACGCGGCGGCAGTGGGTTACGGTTTCGGCAGCCATGAAGAGCTGAGCGCTGAAGCGCCGGCGTATCACTTCGAGACTCTGGCGGAGTTGCATCAGGCGTTTGTGCAGCGCTGATCGTCAATCCGAGCGAGGGGCAGCCAGCTCGCGCAGGGCTGCCTTGCGCTTGTCCGCCGGCAATTTACCCAGCTGATCGACCCGCGCATAAAACTGCGGCCAATCTCCCTTCACCTGCCTGAACAACGCCGCAAACGCCGGCACCCACTGGTCATACAGCCCGAACGGCAGCAGCCGCGCGTTGTTCAACGGCGCATTGACCCAGGCGTCATAGCGTTTGTCTCCGGCCCACTGGCCATCGCGCATCGTTCGGTAGTCGTGTCGAAACCGTTCGAACTCCGCCGCCTTGCGCTCGCGCATCTGCGCCGTCGCCAGCGGTTGTGCATAGAGTTTTTCAAGACGTGAGCGGGTATCGAGGATCAACTGAATGAATTGATCCCGTTGCTTCAGTTTTGAATCGTTTTCCGGGGGCAAGCCACGAAACGCTCGCCACTGCCGCGTACCTTCCTGCTCGACAAAGGTCGCGAAGGACTCGTTGAACTCGGTGTCGTCCTTCACATAGAAACGCTGGTGAGCCAGTTCATGGAAGATCAGCGTTGCCAGACGCTCGTCGCCCCAGCCCATCATCGAGTTGAGGATCGGGTCATTGAACCAGCCCAGGGTCGAATAGGCCTCGACGCCGCCGATCGAAACGTCCATGCCTTGCAGGCGCTGAATCGCGGCTTCGCCCCGCGCCGCACTCTGACTGTAATAGCCGCGATAGGCCACGCAACCGGCAATCGGGAAGCAATGGTTCTGCGGGCTCAGGGAAAACTCCGGGGTGGCGAACACATTCCACACGACAAACGGCCGACCGATGTCGGCGTAGAGGCGATAGCTTTGGTTGTCCGGCAGGTGCAAATGTTCGCTGGCGAAGGCCCGGGCTTTTTGGGACTGGGCCAGGTGAGTGCGCAGTCTGGCGTCGCGGGTCGGATCGGCGATCACCTTGGCTACCGGCTCCCGCGCCTGCAATAGCTGCAACTGACCGCTGGCCAGCTGGCTGTAGTAGCTCAGGCTCGAGCAACCGTTGAGCAACAAAATCATCACACCCGGAAACAAAACCCGCAAAACGCGATCAAGTAACCCATGGCTTGGAAGCGGCCTGATCAAAATAAGAAATCCCCCGGAAAGTCTGTCCAAGACTATCCCGCCCATTGGAGCTCCGCTATGCGCATGTTGATACTGACAGGAAGCGTGCTGACGCTGGCCGGTTGTGCCGGATTCGGAATGCCGACCCCTGACCCCTCGCAGGCCTGGATCGATCTGGATGCCCAGCAACAGGACACAGCGCTGCAGGCGCTGGAAGTCGACGACAAGGCGGCCGTCGATCATCGTTACTTCCAAGTGCAGCCCGGCAGCCATGAACTGACGGTGCGTTATCAATTCCCGGTCGAAGCGACCAACATTGGCCCGGATGCCGAACCCTTGTGGCGCGATTGTCAGTTGAACGTGAAATTCAAGGATTTCAATGCTGGCCAGCGTTATCAGTTGCAGGCGGGAAGCATCGGTTTCCGCCCGTGGGCCAAGCTCTACGATCAACAACGCAACGTGGTGGGCCAGGGCACGCCGGCGGGCTGCCAGCGAACCTGATCGGCGTTATGCTGGATGTCCGAACTCACGGACATTCATCATGCGCACGTTGATGCTGTTGCTGGCCGCAGGCTTGCTCGCCGGTTGCCAGACACCCTTGCCCCCCGTTGATCCGAACATGGCCTGGGTCGAGTTCTCGACGCCGACCCCTGGCGGGAAACTGCTGATGGCCGAGCGTCTCGACAACCAGCGGCTGACTGATGGGCGTTTCTTTCAGGTCACGCCCGGCAGCCACGAGCTGCGGGTGCGCTTCGACTTTGAAGTGTTCGGCGGAGGCGGCAGCCTGATGACCGGCCCTGTGGAGCGCCTGTGCTATCTGACCATCCGTTACGATCACTTCGAAGCGGGGCAGCGTTACAGACTGGAAGGCCGCTCTCTGGCGTTTACCCCGAGTGCTCGCCTGTACAACGACAAGCGGGAAATCGTCGCCGAGGATCGCGAAGTCAACTGCATCATTTGATGCGCGTCAGCGGTCGTTCTTCTGATAAATGATGGCTTTGGTGCCGTTGTCGCAGGTGCCGACGATCATGGCGACGTCGTGTTTTTCAGCCTCCTCTTTGGACACTATCTCCAGGGTGTAGGAGGGCACGGCGTTCGCCTGAATCTTGATTTCGATCTCTTGCTTGAGTTCTTCGCAGTCTTTGGGCGCTGCGAAGGCCGACGTTGCCAGCACGCCACAGATAACCGCCAAGGCAAAACGTTTCATGGTTGAAGCTCCATCGAAGCAGCGCGCACGAAGATGCGCGAAAGCTGCTGTCATTTATTCGACCACATTTTTGCCTGGCGGGTTCTGATCCGGCTCAAGGCAGTCAGCTGACCAGCGATGCGTCGAGACTGATCTTCGCATTCAGCACCTTCGACACCGGGCAACCTTCCTTGGCCTTGTTGCTCAGCTCTTCGAACTGCGCCTGGGTCGCTCCCGGAATTTTTGCCTTGAGGATCAGTTTCACTGCGGTGATTGCAAAGCCGCCGTCCATCTGGTCCAGCGTGACCTCGGCCTGGGTGTCGATGCTGTCGGCCTTGAGCCCGGCGTCGCCGAGGATCATCGAAAACGCCATGGAGAAACAGCCCGCATGGGCGGCGCCGATCAGTTCTTCCGGATTGGTGCCCTTGCCGCCTTCGAAGCGGGCCTTGAAGCCGTAGGGGGCTTCACGCAAGACGCCGGTTTCGGTGGAAATCGAGCCGATGCCGGTTTTCAGGTCACCTTCCCAATGTGCGGATGCTTTCTTCACGATAGCCATGTGTGCCTCCTTCAAATCGGGCGCGAAACGCCGCGCCGTCGTGGTTTTTGCCTGCAAGGCTTCTGAGGATAGACGGCGGAACAAAGTTCAGCCCATGTGAATCGTTGACTTTTTTAGTAGGAAATTTCAGATCGGCTATTGAAACTCGGGTATATGCCCTCATTGCACAGAACACGCTTATGAATTGGGCAGGTTTACGTTCGCCAAGAACATACCTGCGCCCTCAATCGGAGATGCAGGTTTATGAAGCAACTGTCCGACGTAAAGTTTTCCACCCTCGATCTGGTGCCGGTGCGCGAGAACGGCAGCCCGGCGCAGTCACTGCGCAACTCGTTGGATCTGGCGCAGCATGTCGAGAAATTCGGCTACACCCGGTTCTGGGTCGCCGAGCACCACAACATGGATGGCATCGCCAGTTCCGCCACCTCGGTGTTGCTGGGCTACCTGGCCGGCGGCACGTCGACCATCCGGGTCGGCTCCGGCGGCGTGATGCTGCCCAACCATGCACCGCTGGTGATCGCCGAGCAGTTCGGCACCCTCGAAAGCCTGTATCCGGGACGCATCGACCTCGGTCTGGGCCGTGCGCCGGGTTCCGATCAGATGACCGCCCGCGCCTTGCGTCGTGAGCGTTCCGGCAGTGCTGATGATTTCCCCGAAGACGTGGCTGAGCTGGCGCGCTTTCTCGGTCCGCGCACTCCGGATCAGCGGGTGATCGCGATGCCGGGCACCGGCACCAACGTGCCGATCTGGCTGCTTGGTTCCAGTCTGTTCAGTGCGCAACTGGCCGGCGAGCGCGGTTTGCCCTACGCCTTCGCCTCGCATTTCGCACCGCGTTTCATGCACGAGGCGATTCGCGTCTACCGCAATCACTTCAAGCCATCGGCAGTGCTCGACAAACCGTACGTAATGCTCGGTGTGCCGCTGGTGGCGGCCGACACCGATGAACAGGCCGACTACCTGGCGACGTCGGTGTATCAGCGAATCCTCGCGCTGATGCGTGGGCAAAGTCTGGTGCAGCGCCCGCCGGTGAAAACCATGGACGGTCTGTGGTTGCCCCACGAGCGTGAGGCCGTGGGTGATTTCCTCGGTCTGGCGATGGTCGGCAGCCCGCAGAAAATCCGCGCGAAACTCGAAGTGTTGATCGAACAGACCCAGGCGGATGAGCTGATCTTCACCTGCGACCTGTATGAACACGCCGACCGCCTGCATTCCTACGAACTGCTGGCGCAGGTGATGAAGGGCTGATCGCCGAAATCGTGCACAAAAAAGCCGACGCATGGCGTCGGCTTTTGTTTTTCCGGCTGATCAGCCGCGGGTGTAGACGATCTCTTTGGTGCCACCTTCGCAGGTACCGACGACGTTGCCGCCACTGGCCGCACCCTTGTCGACAACTTCCAGCGAATACCCGGAAACGCCCTTGGCATCCAGCTTGGCCGCAATCTCGGCCTTCAGTTCTTCACAGGGCTTGCCGGCAGCAAACGCACCACCCGCAAGGCTCAACAAACCTACTGCCAATATCAACTTCTTCATCGGTCGCACTCCCTGGTCGGATTAATTAAGGCGGGCATCGAGCCGTTCGCTCGATGCACTCACCTCGTAGCGCATTGCCATTCCTATGGCACTCGGCCAGCGCGCAAGTTCAGAAGCGTAGACCAAACTCAGCTGCTGGCAATCCGGAACCCGACTTTCAGGGTCACTTGAAAGTGGGCAGCCTTGCCGTCCTTGATGTGCCCGCGGGTTTCGGTCACTTCGAACCATTCCAGATGTTTGATGCTCTTGTTGGCTTCGGCCAGCGCATTGTTGATGGCGTCTTCGATACTGCTGGTGGACGAACCGACCAGCTCGACTTTCTTGTAGGTGTGATGGTCACTCATGGTGTTCTCCTTGAAGTGTGCAATTGAGCCTAGCAGCGATTTGCCGTGTTGATTTCGGCGATCCGGGCGAGAGGAAGTTCATATTTTCTGCACTTTCCAGAAACGCTGAAGTCCCAACCAACACACGCCACTCATCACCATTGCAGGAGAGCCACCATGGCCAACACCTCGTTACGCAAAGCCTCGTTGCAAAGCATGGAAGCGGAGATCGAGAGTCTGCTCAAGTCGTTGGAAAGCCTGAAGGACGACGCTTCGGACGAGTCGCGCAAGACCCTCAAGGCGCTCAAGAGCAACGCTGAAAGCGCGCTGAAACATTCGCGCAACCTGCTCAGCGATGCCTATGAAGAAGTCAAAGTCAAAACCCGCGAGACCGGGATCGCCACCCGCGATTACGCGCAGGAACATCCTTGGACGACCGCCGGTGTGGCGGTGGGCGCGCTGGGTCTGCTGGCCGCTTACTTGCTGTTCAAGCGCGGCGAATGATCCGCTTGGCGCAGCTCGTTCCTGAGCCACTGCGCCAGTTGCCGGGCGCGCCCGTCTGCGGCGCGCTTGGGTATCCACAACGCCAGTTGCGCCGGGGTTTCACTGAAACCCCACGGCGCGACCAGGCGCCCAGCCCTCAAGTCTTCGGTCACCAGCGGTTCCGGCGCGATCGCCACGCCCAGTCCGGCGACAGCGGCTTCCAGCAAGTAATACAAATGCTCGAAACCTTGCCCCAGCTTTAACGCCTTGGCGTCGAGGCCGCTTTGCTGCGCCCAGCTCGGCCAGGCTTGCGGGCGTGAAGTCGTGTGCAACAAGGGCTCCTCGAGCAGGGCGCCGGGCGGTGCCGATTGCAGGCGCTGGTAGCCGCTGAACAGCGGGCTCATGACCGGGCCGATGCGCTCGCTGGCCAGCTCGTACACTTGCATGTCCGCCGGCCATGGCGGTTCGGCGAACAGCAGCAGCGCATCGAGCCCCGGGCGCCTTGGATCGAGATCGCCTTCCCCGGCCGACAGATGCAGGCGCAGATCCGGCAGGTCGGCATTCAGCCTTCCCAATCGCGGAATGAACCAGCGCGCCAGCAAACTACCGGAGCAACCGAGCACGAACGGCGCATCGGCGGTGCTTTGGGTCAGTTCGGCGCAAACGCTGCGCAAGCGGTCGAACGCTTCGCCGCTGGCATCGCGCAGGCGGATGCCGGCATCTGTGAGTTTCAGGCCGCGACCGTCCTTGACGAAAAGACTGACACCTAGATGCTCTTCCAGCACCTTGAGCTGGCGACTGACCGCACCGTGGGTGACGTGCAGTTGCTCCGCAGCCTGGCTGACGCTGTTCAGGCGGGCGGTGGCTTCGAAGGCGCGCAGGGCGTTCAGCGGGGGAAGGTCATGGCTCATGATATCTGTGAGTTTTCCTGACAGGTTGTGGCGATCTTATCGGTTTTCAGCCTGGAAGGTCAGGGGTAGAGTGAACGCCATTGTCTTCTCGTGAAATCCGCTGGAGCGAACCATGACCCAGACTTCGAACACCTCCGATTTGCGTAACGGCCCTGACGCCAACGGCCTGTTTGGCTCGTTCGGCGGCCGTTACGTCGCCGAAACCCTGATGCCGTTGATCCTCGACCTGGCCCGCGAATACGAAGCGGCCAAGGGAGATCCGGCGTTCAAAGAGGAATTGGCCTACTTCCAGCGCGACTACGTCGGACGTCCGAGCCCGCTGTATTTCGCCGAGCGCCTGACCGAATTCTGCGGCGGCGCCAAGATCTACCTCAAGCGCGAAGAGCTGAACCACACCGGCGCGCACAAGATCAACAACTGCATTGGCCAGATCCTGCTGGCCCGGCGCATGGGCAAGAAGCGCATCATCGCCGAGACCGGCGCCGGCATGCACGGCGTGGCCACCGCTACGGTGGCGGCTCGTTTCGGTCTGGACTGCGTGATTTACATGGGCACCACCGACATCGAGCGTCAGCAGGCCAACGTGTTCCGCATGAAGCTGCTGGGCGCCGAAGTGATCCCGGTGGTCGCCGGCACCGGCACCTTGAAAGATGCGATGAACGAAGCGCTGCGTGACTGGGTGACCAACGTCGACAGCACCTTCTACCTGATCGGTACCGTGGCTGGCCCGCACCCTTATCCTGCAATGGTTCGCGACTTCCAGGCCGTGATCGGCAAGGAAACCCGCGATCAACTGCAAGCTCAGGAAGGTCGTCTGCCGGACAGCCTGGTGGCGTGCATCGGCGGCGGTTCAAACGCCATGGGCCTGTTCCATCCGTTTCTCGATGACAAAAGCGTGGAAATCATCGGTGTCGAAGCCGCCGGTTATGGCATCGAGAGCGGCAAGCACGCGGCCAGCCTCAACGGCGGTGTACCGGGTGTGTTGCACGGCAACCGCACCTTCCTGCTGCAGGACGACGATGGCCAGATCATCGACGCCCACTCGATTTCCGCCGGCCTCGACTATCCGGGCATCGGCCCTGAGCACGCCTGGTTGCATGACATCGGCCGCGTTCAGTACACCTCGGTGACCGACGACGAAGCTCTGGCCGCCTTCCACCAGTGCTGCCGTCTGGAAGGGATCATCCCGGCACTGGAAAGCGCCCATGCCCTGGCCGAAGTATTCAAACGCGCACCGAAACTGCCGAAGGATCACCTGATGGTGGTCAACCTGTCCGGTCGCGGCGACAAAGACATGCAGACCGTCATGCACCACATGGAACACTCTCAACAAGAGCAATCGAAGCAGGAGAAACACTGATGAGCCGCCTGCAAACCCGCTTTGCCGAACTCAAAGAACAGAACCGCGCCGCCCTCGTGACCTTTGTCACCGCTGGCGACCCGGACTACGACACTTCGCTGGCGATCCTCAAAGGCCTGCCGAAAGCCGGTGCCGACGTGATCGAACTGGGCATGCCGTTCACCGATCCGATGGCCGACGGCCCGGCGATTCAGCTGGCGAACATCCGTGCCCTCGGTGCCAAGCAGAACCTGGTCAAAACCCTGCAAATGGTCCGCGAGTTCCGCAAGGACAACAGTGAAACGCCGTTGGTGCTGATGGGGTACTTCAACCCGATCCACAAGTTCGGCGTAGAACGCTTCATCGCCGAAGCCAAAGAGGCCGGCGTCGATGGCCTGATCGTGGTCGACATGCCACCGGAGCACAACGCGGAGCTGTGCGACCCGGCCCAGGCTGCGGGCATCGACTTCATTCGCCTGACCACCCCGACGACCGATGATGTGCGTCTGCCGAAAGTGTTGAACGGCAGCTCTGGCTTTGTTTACTACGTGTCGGTTGCCGGTGTGACCGGTGCCGGTGCGGCGACTCTGGAACACGTCGAGGAAGCGGTGGCGCGTCTGCGTCGTCATACCGATCTGCCGATCAGCATCGGTTTTGGTATCCGCACGCCGGAGCAGGCCGCGTCCATCGCGCGTCTGGCCGATGGCGTGGTGGTGGGCTCGGCGCTGATCGATCACATCGCCAACGCGACCACGCCGGATCAGGCCATCGATGGCGTGCTGAGCCTGTGCTCGGCGCTGTCCGAAGGCGTGCGTAAGGCTCGCGTCAGCTGAAGGTTAGGTTCCTGATAAAGAGGAATCAGGGAGAGCGCCTGGATAACCGGGCCCTGAGTCGCCTGCCTTTTAATCCGGGTCTTGAATGGCGTCGCGTCGGCGGTGACATCGTGCTGATCGCGGTGGGCACCGGGATCGTTTACGAAGTGCTGGATGGCGTTCTGTACTGATCCGTCAGGCAATAAAAAAGACCGCAGCCTTTAAAGGCTGCGGTCTTTTGTTTTCAGGGCAGTTCCAGCCCGCCGGAAGCTTTGTGCAGTTTGCGCAGATGCTCGCCGATCTGCTTCACGTTAGCCTCGTTGGCCGCCATCTCGGCAGCTCGTTTGGGCTCCAGCAGTGCGCGTACTTCCTTATCGAGATCGCCGGTCAGGGCCAGCAGCTGTTTCTGGCGCTGGCTGCTTTCCGCTTCCAGGCGGCTGAACTCGCTCGGTTGCGGCAGGCCATAACCTCGGGAATCCAGCAGTTCTGCGGGGCGGCTGAGGAAGCCGCTGTTGGCGAGGATCTGTTGCAAGGTCGCATTGGCCTTGTCCATGCCACCGTTTTCCAGCTCCCGGGCGCCGAGGTAGCGTTGCTTGACCTCATCCTGAGCCAGCAGCAGTTGGCGGCGGAAACTGGCCTGTTCCAATAGCAATAGCGCAGCGCTGGTTCGCAGGTCGGCCCGTTCGAACCAGGGGCGACGCTCTTCCGCGGACAGCGACAGCCATTCTTCAACGGTTGTCTGCTTGATCGGCAACTGTTTCTTCAAGACATCGAACATCGCCTGATAACGATCACGGAACGAGTCGAAACGATAACCCAGGCGCAGCGCTTCTTTCGGATCATCGAGCACGCTGGTGTCCGCCAGGCCACGTCCCTTCAGCACTTCCAGCAAGCCGTTGGGCATGATGCTGTCGAGGCCGGTGAGCCGGGCATTGTTGCTGCCGCTGCGCAGCAGTTTCAGGCCTTCGACGGCACAGTTGTTGGAGAGGAAAAAGTAATTGCCGTCGTAGCTCCAGTGCATTTCGGCGGCGTGTTCGACCACGCCCTCGATTTCGCTGCGCGAGAGATTCAGCGGCACCGAGGCCAGGCTGCGCAGTTCGGTCTTGGTGTATTCGTCGATCACCTGCGCCAGCGGCAGCACGAACAGGCGCGACGGGTACTTGCCGACCAGACCGTCCCAGCTCGACAGCTGCACGTCACCGACGAAGGCGCGGTAGGACAACACCAGATGCTGATCCAGATCGAGTCGGCAGTCCGGCCCACGTGGCCGGCCCGGTGCGCAGATCACCAGACGCAGCATGCTGTGACCCCAACGGCTGACCCAATTCTGGTTGGCTTCGGCCAGCAGGTAGTCCACCGCATACACGCGCTCCGGATCGACCTGGCCCAGGGGCTGTTTGGCAAAGTCGTTGCCGGCGTTGAGGAAGGCGAAGGTTTTGGCGCAGACATCCTTGGTCGGCGGTGCCCAGCCGAAGTGTTGCTGGTAATAGCGATACAGCGCCGGGCGACGGCAGGCGTAGCTCGGGTCGAGGAGGAAATACTCCATGTTGATCGCGACAAACTCCTTCGGGCTGGAGATTTCGTAGAGGTCGGGGCTGCGAGCGATCTGCCGGTTGTGCTGTTCCCGCTCACCCCGGCGCCCGACGTATTGTTGCCAGCCGGCGAGGTCGAGCAGGCGTGGATCATCGCTGAGGGTGAAGCGACGACCGTTCTGGCCTCGGCATTCGTCGGGAATGCCGATCAGCCCGGCGCTGCTGTTACGTCGGGTGCAGCGCTGGATCAGCGTGCGCTCGGCCGCCGGCCACAGGCGCGCGCGATCGTAAATATGGGTGATTTCGTGCAGCACTGTCGCCAGCAGTTCCCGGCGAACGGTGCCGTGGGGGCGATTGGTTTTTTCTGTCGCTGCACTGCCGTCAGTGAGGCTGGCCAGCAGTTTGCGGTTCAGGTCCAGCTCGGCGACGAGGGTTGCCTGACCATAGGCGTTGCCGGGCATGTCGTCGGTCCAGCCGACATCGATACGCCGGTCCAGGCGTTCGATGAAGCTCGGCGGCAACGCCTGCATGGCTTCATCGAGCAGCGCCTGGCTGGCCTGTTGTTGAGCGGGGCTCAGACCGTCGGTCTTGAGCCGCAATTGCAAGCCGGCGTGGGCGCTGTTGCCAAGCAGCAACAACGCCCCGGCCAGCAGCCAGGCGCCGAGCGACTTCACAGTGCGAGGATGGCTTCGGCGAGTACCTGATCACTGGCGTCGCGGGCTTCCGGCACGCGCGTGCGCAAAGTATTGAAGGCCGCTTCCAGGTTTGCACCACGGATATCACCGTCGCTGGCCACGAAACTGGCAGCGTCGTCGTGGGCTTCGCGGATGATTTTCGAATCGCGAATCGACGTGGTGGTGTCGGAGGTGAAATCGATGGTGCGCTGGGACGCGCGGACGATGATGTTACTGGTGGCTACCAGGGTGTGCGCCTGGGCCATATCGGCCAACAACAGCAGGCCAAGGGCGGCAGCAATCAGCGGGCTACGCATGGAACGACTCCGAAAGGACAGGGATGACTATTGGACGAGAATTGCCTCTGCCAGTTCAAGGTCGCTGACATGAAGTTTTGGCCGGCTCTTTCGCAGGTAATGCAGGGCGGACTCAAGCTGTGCACCGCGCATCCGGCCGTCACTGGCAACGAATGCCGCGGCATCGTCGTGCGCGGCGATGATCAGTTTACGGTCGAACGGCGCGGACGACACCATGCCGGTGGCCCAGACGCTGACTACGGTGTTTTGTGTGGACACATCGAAGGCGTCTGCCAAAGGAATCCAGCTGGCGGTAATCAGTACAGAGGGTATAAGCAGATTTGTAAGAAAACGCATGGGACTCGGCAACTGTTGGCGAGCCCCAAGGCTAGCGCAATGCCCGGACCAGAGCCAGCGCCGAAACATCGGGACACGAGCGGCGTGTCCCGCGATGCCCCTGTCGCTTAGAGCGTCAGAATGGCCTGGGCCAGCTGTGCGTCGGTCGCGTTCAGTTGCGGAGCCTGATGACGGATGTGATCCAGTGCGCTCTCCAGTTTCACACCACGGATTTCGCCTTCACTGGCAACGAAGCTGGCAGCGTCGTCACGGGCAGCGAGCACGATCTTGTCGTCACGGAAGGACGAGGTGACGTCGGAGGTGGCATCGGAAGAAGACTTGAGCGCGCCAACCACGGCGTCGGTGGTCACGATGAAGCTGGTGGCGCTGGCGTTGGCAGCTACGGCCAGCAGGGCGGCGGCGCTGAACAGACGAAGACGGGACATGGGAGAACTCCTGTGGATTAACCGTATTGAGAGGTGGCTCGGTGTCTGCAAGTCAGACGCCAGTCGCACAGCATTCGCCACGTTCTGCATGGAGCTTAGGCTTCCGTTGCGAATTCGCACAGTGGTCAGGATGCAGGCCTGAACATATTTTGCGTAACTGTACTTGTCGTTTATCTATTTATTAGAGACTGTACCTGTTTGGTGTTTCAGGCTGGGTATTCAGGTTTCTCTGCCCTGAAACAACAAGACCCGTCGCGGTTTCCCGCGACGGGTCTTGTGTGTTCAATTCGGGTTGCTGGCGGTGGGTCTAGCGACCAGAGCCAGCGACGCTGCTTAGCGCCAGAACGGCTTGCTCAGCTCTTCGTAGCGTTGTGCTTCGCTGATACCGGCATCGGCCAGCAGACGCGAGTCCAGACGAGCCAATTGGTGGCGGCTGGAGATGCGGCGCTGCCACAACATCAGGTTGGCGATAACGCGCAGAGGCAGGGAAGCCTGGGTTTTTACAGCTTTGTCTTCGAAGAACAGTTCGGAACTGAGTGTACGTTCCATGGTTGACATCCTTCCGCTTGTGGCGGGATTAGGTAGTGGTTTAACTGGTGCCCATGATCCTCTCGTTTGGCCAGACTCTCTAGATACAGTTCACCTGTATTGTGAGTGACCAGTTAACTGTTTATAGAGGGTGTACGGGTCAAAATTGCGCAAACTGTACCTGTCCGCGCTTATTTGGTGCATTTTTGCCCGGTTCAATGGGTGAGGTGGGTAAAAGCTGTAGGAAAAGACCAGTACAGCAGTACAGTTTTTGACGGTTGCATTGGTTTTCAGAATCCCGCTGGCGAAACTGTGTTGGCACCAGCGGGAAATCTGTGCGGATTACACCGCCAGCATGCGACCGGTTTCTTCCAGATTGATGTGCCAGCTCAGGGCGTCACGCAGAATGTGCGGGGTGTGGCCGCCAATGGCACAGGCCTTTTCGAAGTAATCGTTCAGCGCAGGGCGGTAATCAGGGTGCACACAGTTATCGATGATGACTCGGGCGCGTTCCCGTGGCGCCAGCCCGCGCAGGTCGGCCAAGCCCACCTCGGTCACCAGGATATCGACGTCATGCTCGGTATGGTCGACGTGGCTGACCATCGGCACCACGCTGGAAATCGCGCCACCCTTGGCAACCGATTTGGTCACGAACACTGCCAGGTGGGCGTTGCGCGCGAAATCGCCAGAGCCGCCAATGCCGTTCATCATCCGCGTACCGCAGACATGGGTCGAGTTGACGTTGCCATAGATGTCGAACTCAAGGGCCGTGTTGATGCCGATGATGCCCAGGCGCCGCACCACTTCCGGATGGTTGGAGATTTCCTGCGGACGCAGTACCAGCTTGTCCTTGTACTTTTCCAGGTTGCCGAACACGTCGCTGTTGCGCCGCTCCGACAGGGTGATCGAGCTGCCGGAGGCGAAGCTCAGCTTGCCGGCGTCGATCAGGTCGAAGGTCGAATCCTGCAGCACTTCGGAGTACATGGTCAGGTCTTCGAACGGCGAATCGATCAGCCCGCACATCACCGCGTTGGCGATGTTGCCGATTCCGGCTTGCAACGGGCCGAGCTTGTTGGTCATGCGCCCGGCATCGACTTCCTGCTTGAGGAACGTGATCAGGTGATCGGCGATGGCTTGGGTGTCGACATCCGGCGACGACACGGTGGACGGCGAATCTGACTGTTGAGTGATGACGATGGCGACGATCTTCTCCGGCGGGATCGGGATCGCGGTGCTACCGATACGGTCGTCAACCTTTACCAGCGGGATCGGCGTGCGGGTCGGGCGGTAGGTCGGGATATAGATGTCGTGCAGACCTTCGAGGTTGGCGTTGTGCGCCAGGTTGATCTCGACGATCACGTGTTTGGCGAAGATCGCGAAGCTCGCCGAGTTGCCCACCGAGGTGGTTGGCACGATGTGGCCCTGTTCGGTGATGGCCACGGCTTCGATAACGGCAATGTCCGGCAGCTTCAGCTGCTGGTTGCGCAGTTGTTCGACGGTTTCCGACAGGTGCTGGTCGATGAACATCACTTCGCCGGCGTTGATTGCCTTGCGCAAGGTGCTGTCGACCTGAAACGGCATGCGTCGGGACAGCACGCCAGCCTCAGTCAGTTGCTTGTCGAGGTCGTTGCCCAGGCTGGCACCGGTCATCAGGCTGATCTTCAGCGGCGTGACCTTGGCTCGCTCGGCCAAGGCGTGGGGAACGGCTTTGGCTTCGCCGGCGCGGGTGAAGCCGCTCATGCCGACGGTCATGCCGTCCTCAATCAGCGCAGCGGCGTCGGCGGCGCTCATCACTTTATCCAACAACGAAGGCAGGCGAATACGGTCACGGTACATGGATTATTTTCTCGGGCAGCGAGTAGCAGGATGCGCAGTCTAGTGAATTTCGCGAGCGCCTGTCCCGCTACCAAGGTCGCAAACGAGGCGTCTATTTAGCGGGTTTCAAGTAAAACACCGTTACTGGATCTGCAACAACGCGGCAAATTGTCCGACGTTTTGCACAAACAAAAACGCCCCGACAAGTCGGGGCGTTCGGTGTTGCCGGCGAGGGTTACTCGACCGCTTTGACCATGTCTTCGATGACTTTTTTCGCGTCGCCGAAGACCATCATGGTCTTGTCCAGGTAGAACAGTTCGTTGTCCAGACCGGCATAGCCGCTGGCCATCGAGCGCTTGTTGACGATGATGGTCTTGGCCTTGAACGCTTCGAGGATCGGCATGCCGGCAATCGGCGATTTCGGATCGTTCTTGGCGGCCGGGTTCACCACGTCGTTGGCGCCGAGCACCAGCACCACGTCGGCCTGACCGAACTCGGAGTTGATGTCTTCCATCTCGAACACCTGGTCGTACGGCACTTCGGCCTCGGCCAGCAATACGTTCATGTGGCCAGGCATCCGACCGGCCACCGGGTGGATCGCGTACTTCACGGTGACGCCATGGTGGGTCAGCTTCTCGGTCAGCTCTTTCAATGCGTGCTGTGCACGGGCCACCGCCAGGCCGTAACCCGGCACGATGATCACGGTGTCGGCGTTGGTCAGCAGGAAAGTCGCGTCGTCAGCCGAACCGGATTTCACCGGACGGGCTTCCTTCTCACCGGCAGGACCGGCGTCTGCTGTATTGCCGAAACCGCCGAGCAGTACATTAAAGAAGGAACGGTTCATCGCCTTGCACATGATGTACGAGAGGATCGCACCGCTCGAACCCACCAGGGAGCCGGCAATGATCAGCATCGAGTTGTTCAGCGAGAAGCCGATACCCGCCGCCGCCCAGCCGGAATAGCTGTTAAGCATCGACACCACCACCGGCATGTCGGCGCCGCCGATCGGGATGATGATCAGCACGCCCATGACGAACGCCAGGGCCAGCATCAGTGCGAACGCAGCGAGGTTGCCGGTCAGCATGAAGGTGACGCCGAGGATCAGCGTCGCCAGACCCAGTACCGCGTTCAGCTTGTGCTGACCGCTGAACTGTACCGGTGCACCCTGGAACAGACGGAACTTGTACTTGCCCGACAGCTTGCCGAACGCGATCACCGAACCGGAGAAGGTGATGGCACCGATGGCTGCGCCGAGGAACAGCTCCAGACGGTTACCCGCCGGGATCGAGTCGCCCAGTTGCTTGACGATGCCCAGCGACTGCGGCTCGACCACTGCCGCAATGGCGATGAACACCGCTGCCAGACCGATCATGCTGTGCATGAACGCGACCAGTTCCGGCATCTTGGTCATTTCAACGCGCTTGGCCATGATCGAACCGGCGGTGCCGCCGATCAGCAGGCCGACGATCACGTAACCGATGCCCGCCGTCGCAAGCTCAGCGCCCAGCTTATAGATGAGGCCGACAGTGGTGATGATTGCCAACGCCATGCCGAGCATGCCGAACAAGTTGCCGCGGCGCGACGTGGTCGGGTGCGACAGGCCTTTGAGGGCCTGGATGAAGCAGATCGACGCGATCAGGTAGAGCGTCGTGACGAGGTTCATGCTCATTACTTAGGCGCCTCTTCTTTTGCTTTCGGGGCTTTCTTCTTGAACATCTCAAGCATGCGGCGGGTGACCAGGAAGCCACCGAACACGTTGACCGCGGCCAGCGCCACGGCGAGGGTGCCCATGGTCTTGCCCAGCGGGGTGACGGTCAGTGCAGCCGCGAGCATGGCGCCGACGATCACGATCGCCGAAATGGCGTTGGTCACCGCCATCAGCGGCGTGTGCAGCGCGGGTGTAACGTTCCAGACCACGTGGTAACCGACATAAATCGCCAGCACGAAGATGATCAGGTTGTAGATACCGGGGGAGATAAGCTCTTCCATCGTCTGAATCCCTGCTTAGGCGTTTTTGCGGATGACTTGGCCGTCGCGGCACATCAGGCACGCGGCGACGATGTCGTCTTCGAGGTTCACTTCGAACTGGCCTTCTTTGGTGAATACCAGCTTCAGGAAGTCCAGCAGGTTGCGTGCGTACAGCGCCGAGGCGTCTGCGGCGACTTCACCGGCGAGGTTGGTCGGGCCGACGATGGTCACGCCGTTCTCGATCACGACCTGATCGGCCACAGTCAGCGGGCAGTTGCCACCCTGGGCTGCAGCGAGGTCGATGACCACCGAGCCGGGTTTCATCTGCGCCACAGTGTCCGCGCTCAACAGCGTCGGTGCCTTGCGACCCGGGATCAGTGCGGTGGTGATGACAATGTCAGCCTGCTTGGCGCGCTCGTGCACGGCCTGGGCCTGACGCTGCATCCAGCTCGCCGGCATCGGGCGTGCGTAACCGCCGACGCCGACCGCGCATTCGCGTTCTTCATCGGTCTCGTAAGGCACGTCGACGAACTTGGCGCCGAGGGACTCGATCTGTTCCTTCACCGCCGGACGTACGTCGGACGCTTCGATGACGGCACCCAGACGTTTCGCCGTGGCAATCGCCTGCAACCCGGCTACACCGGCCCCCAGAATCAGCACGCGCGCCGCCTTCACGGTGCCCGCAGCGGTCATCAGCATCGGCATGAAGCGCGGATAATAGTGAGCGGCCAGCAGCACGGCCTTATAGCCGGCAATGTTCGCCTGGGACGACAGCACGTCGAGGCTCTGGGCCCGAGAGGTCCGTGGCGCCGCTTCCAGGGCGAACGCGGTGATCCCGCACTCGGCCATCTTCGCGATGGTGTCGTTGTTGAACGGGTTGAGCATGCCCACCAGCACCGTTCCGCGCTTGATCAGCGTCAGTTCGGCATCGCTTGGCGCGACCACTTTGAGAATCAGCTCGGCGCCAAATGCGTCATTGGCACTGCCAATGGTCGCGCCTGCCGCTTCATAGGCACTGTCGACAACGCTGGCTTTAACGCCGGCGCCGGTTTGCACAGTGACCTTATGACCTTGGCTGATCAGCTTTTTAATGGTTTCCGGGGTTGCAGCAACCCGTGTTTCACCGGTCTGGGTTTCGAGAGGAACACCAATGTGCACGTCAAATCTCCTGCGTGATCTTATTGAGTAAACCCATGCACTACGGATGGTGCGACTGGGGCGGCCGATCAGCACGATCCCGCCAAATCAGGGCGGGGCGCGGCATTTTGCAGGCGAAGTTTATGCCCTTCAAGGGATTATGACGGGTGACGGAAAATTAACTACAAGTCATCCCGTGACCGAATGTCGCAGATGGCCAGTTGAATCCCTTGCAGGCCGTGCCTTTCAAGGAGTCTGGATGAATTTGAAGAAATTTCTCATCGGTGGCGTGAATAGGCCGCAATGAGTCGCGAATGAGGGCGCAAAGCCGCGCCGGCAGGCGCTTGTGGGACGTCTGTACGACTTTCGGATACAGTCTGTCTATTTGCGACAAATAGTTATATCTGTAGGGCTTTAATTTTCCTGACTACGGGGTTAGCAATCGCTGGAGCCCTTTAGTCTTCTAGGTTGTAGCTGTGTGCCTGGTTCACCAGCCAGTCGCGAAAAGCCTTGAGTGACGCCGATTCCACCTTACGCTCCGGAATCATCAGGTAGTACGCCTTGATGCTGGAGAGCGCGTTCGGGTTGGCAATAACCAAGCGTTTCTCGGCCAGTTCGCGCTGAATCAGGAAGGGTGGGATCAGCGCGATGCCCATGTCGTGCATGGCCGCCTGAGCCAGCATGGAGAATAGCTCGTAGCGCGGACCTGTCATGTCGCGGGGGATGTTCAGATGTTGTGAATTGAACCACTGTCGCCAGGCGTAGGGCCGGGTGGTTTGCTGTAGCAGAGGTAGGTCGGCGATGTCGTCGGGTGTCAGATGCGTCTTTTTGCCCAGCAGGGCGGGACTGCACACCGGCATAGGATTCTCGCCCATCAACCTGTGGGATTCGGTACCGGACCAGTCGGCATCACCGAAGTAGATGGCGGCATCGAAGTCAGTGTCGGCAAACAGGAACGGGCGGGTGCGGTTGGTCAGGTTGACCGTCACTTCCGGGTGCTTGAGCTGGAAGTCCTTCAGTCTTGGCAGCAGCCATTGCGTGCCGAAGGTGGGCACCACGGCGAGTTCGATCACGTTGGCACCTTGCTGACCCATCACCGACAGGGTGTCGCGCTCAACGGCGTCGAGTTGGGTGGCGACGCGCCGGCTGTAGGAAAGCCCTGCTTCTGTCAGCTTCACTCCGCGACGCGAACGTCGGAAGAGTTCGACGCTGAGGAAGTCTTCCAGGCTGGCGATCTGTCGGCAAATGGCGCCCTGAGTGAGGGAAAGTTCTTCGGCTGCCTTGGTAAAGCTCTCGTGCCGGGCGGCGGCCTCGAAGCTGATCAGGGCGGTGGTGCTGGGTATCTTGCGGCGCATGTACGTCAACCTCACTAATACATCGCTCAATTGGCATTTCGCGACGTTTCGGAGTGAGAAATTAGCACAACAGGATGCGAAATCCTCGTTTGCCGGGACAGCGAAGCGGGCCTAGGATCAATGCCACGTTAATTCACCCGATTTGCGAGGACTCATTCATGGGCGGTAAAGCTAGCTTCAACTGGATCGATCCCCTGCTGCTGGATCAACAGCTAACTGAAGAAGAACGCATGATCCGCGACACTGCCGAGCAATTCGCCCAGCAAAGCCTCGCGCCACGCGTTCTCGAAGCCTTCCGCCATGAGAAGACCGATCCGGCGATCTTCCGTGAAATGGGTGAGGTTGGTCTGTTGGGCGCGACCATCCCCGAGCAGTACGGTGGCAGCGGTCTCAACTATGTCAGCTATGGCCTGATCGCCCGTGAAGTCGAGCGTGTCGACTCCGGCTATCGTTCGATGATGAGCGTGCAGTCTTCGCTGGTGATGGTGCCAATCAATGAATTCGGTACTAAAGCGCAGAAACAGAAGTACCTGCCGAAACTGGCTTCCGGTGAGTGGATCGGCTGCTTTGGTCTGACCGAGCCGAACCACGGTTCCGACCCGGGCGCGATGATTACGCGTGCACGCAAAGTCGACGGCGGCTACAGCCTGACCGGCGCCAAGATGTGGATCACCAACAGCCCGATCGCCGATGTGTTCGTGGTCTGGGCGAAGGACGATGCCGGCGACATCCGCGGCTTCGTTCTGGAGAAAGGATGGAAAGGCCTGAGTGCGCCAGCGATTCACGGCAAGGTTGGTCTGCGGGCGTCGATCACCGGCGAAATCGTCATGGATAACGTGTTCGTGCCGGAGGAGAACGTATTCCCGGACGTGCGTGGTCTGAAAGGTCCGTTCACCTGCCTCAACTCTGCGCGTTATGGCATCTCCTGGGGCGCGCTGGGCGCGGCCGAGTTCTGCTGGCACACCGCTCGCCAGTACACGCTGGATCGTCAACAGTTCGGTCGTCCGCTGGCCGCCACTCAGTTGATCCAGAAGAAGCTGGCTGACATGCAGACCGAGATCACTCTGGCGCTGCAAGGCTGCCTGCGTCTGGGTCGCATGAAGGACGAGGGCACCGCTGCGGTTGAAATCACTTCGATCATGAAGCGTAACTCTTGCGGCAAGTCTCTCGAGATCGCCCGCATGGCGCGTGACATGTTGGGCGGCAACGGGATCTCCGATGAATTCGGTGTGGCCCGTCACCTGGTCAACCTGGAAGTCGTGAATACCTATGAAGGTACCCATGACGTTCACGCGCTGATCCTCGGTCGTGCGCAGACCGGCCTGCAGGCGTTCTATTAACAGGAGAGCGACCATGGGCGCGCTGTCGCATCTGCGGGTACTGGATTTATCGCGAGTGCTGGCCGGCCCGTGGTCTGGTCAGATTCTGGCCGACCTTGGGGCGGAAGTGATCAAGGTCGAGCGCCCGGGCAATGGTGACGACACTCGCGCCTGGGGGCCGCCTTTCCTGAAAGACGCTTACGGCGAGAACACCAGCGAAGCGGCTTACTACCTGTCGGCCAATCGCAATAAGCAATCGGTGACGATCGACTTCACTCGCCCCGAGGGGCAGAAGCTGGTTCGGGAGCTGGCAGCCAAATCCGATATCCTGATCGAAAACTTCAAGGTGGGTGGTCTGGCGGCTTATGGCCTGGATTACGAGTCGCTGAAGGCGATCAATCCGGATCTGATCTATTGCTCGATCACAGGTTTCGGACAAACCGGGCCGTATGCCAAGCGTGCGGGTTATGACTTCATGATTCAGGGTCTCGGTGGGTTGATGAGTCTGACCGGGCGACCTGAAGGTGATGAGGGCGCTGGCCCGGTGAAAGTGGGCGTGGCGCTTACGGATATCCTGACGGGGTTGTATTCGACTGTGGCGATCCTGGCAGCGCTGGCTCATCGTGATCACGATGGCGGTGGGCAGCATATCGATATGGCGCTGCTGGATGTGCAGGTGGCATGCCTGGCCAATCAGGCGATGAACTACCTGACGACGGGCACTGCGCCAAAGCGGCTGGGGAATGCGCATCCGAACATCGTGCCTTATCAGGATTTTCCTACAGCAGACGGTGACTTCATTCTCACGGTGGGTAATGACGGACAGTTTCGCAAGTTTGCCGAAGTGGCGGGTCAGCCGCAGTGGGCTGACGATCCGCGATTCGCGACGAATAAGCTGCGGGTGGCGAACCGGGCTGTGCTGATTCCGCTGATCCGCCAGGCGACGGTTTTCAAGACCACCGCGGAGTGGGTGAGTCAGCTGGAGCAGGCTGGTGTGCCGTGTGGGCCGATCAATGATCTGTCGCAGGTGTTTGAGGATCCACAGGTGAAGTCTCGTGGTTTGGCGATCGAGCTGCCGCATGCGCTCGCGGGAATGGTGCCGCAGGTGGCCAGCCCGATTCGGTTATCGCGGACTCCTGTCGAGTATCGGCTTGCGCCTCCTTTGCTGGGTGAGCATACGCTGGAGGTTCTGCAGCGTGTGTTGGGCTTGGGGGCGGGGGCAGTGGCTGCGATGAAAGAGGATGGAGTGCTCTGATTGTTCTCTCTATATAGAAGGAGCGTTGATCCTTTCTTCTATATAGACAGAATCGGGTGTTTTTCAGTCTATCTGCAACTTATTGAAAGAAAAGCGAAATTAATGGTTGACGGCAGATTCTGAGTCTCTATAATTCGCCCCACTTCCGGCGCAGTCGAAACGGAAAACTCCTTGAGATTCA